>NZ_JADQDK010000001.1:5332244-5645906 GCF_019263705.2 Pseudonocardia abyssalis | reverse complement strand
GGCGAACTGCAGCGGGAGCGTCACCGCCGCGTTGGCGACGATGCCGGTGCCCATGATCGAGGCGTACCAGTTCGGTCCGAGGTGCGCGATGACGTGGCGCGGGTGCTCCAGGTCGGCGAACAGGCCGATCCGGTGCAGCAGGTGCGGCGTGGCTGCCGGACGTCCGGGGGCGGTCGTGGTCGTGGTCATGGTCCCGATCATCGGCGGGTGTCCGGCCGTCCGGTAGCCACCCCGTCGCGGGGTATCCCCAAAGCGGCTTTGTGGCTCGGCCTACCCTGCGGACGTGGCCCTGTCCCCGCACGTCCCCGACCTGAGCTCGCTGGAGCTGCTGGTCACCGTGGCCGGCACGGGCAGCTTCGGGGCGGCCGGACGCGAGCTCGGCCTGACCCAGCAGGCGGTCTCGGCCCGCATCCGCACGATCGAACGGCTTATCGGCGTCCCGCTGGTGCAGCGCACCCCCCGGGGCAGCCGCCTGACCGACGCCGGGCGGCTCCTCGTCGGCTGGTCCACACCCGTGCTGAACGCCGCCGCCGAGCTCGACGCCGGCATCGACTCGCTGCGCGAACGCCGCGACGGGCACCTCGCGATCGCGGCCAGCTTCACCGTCGCCGAGTACCTGCTCCCCGGCTGGCTCGTCGCGCTGGCCGCCGAGCAGACCGCCGCCGCGCGTCCCCGCACCGCCGTGCACCTCGCCGTGCACAACAGCGACCAGGTGATCGCCGAGATCCTCGACGGCACCACCGAGCTCGGCTTCGTCGAGGGACCCGACCTGCCGCCCGGGCTCGCCCACCAGGTCGTCGCCCGAGACGAGCTGGTCGTCGTCGTGCCGCCCGGCCATCCGTGGACCCGCCGGGCCCCCGACGTCGCCGCGCTCGCCGCCACCCCGCTGGTCGCCCGCGAGGCCGGCTCCGGCACCCGACGGGCCTACGAACGCGCGGTGTCCCCCGCAGATCCCGCCGTGGAACTGTCGTCCACCTCCGCGATCCGCAGCGCGGTGCTCGCCGGCGCCGGGCCCGCCGTGCTCTCCGACCTCGCCGTCCATGACGACCTCGCCACCGGCCGGCTCATCCGAGTGCGGGTGCACGGCCTCGTCCTCACCCGGGACCTGTCCGCGGTCTGGGCCGATGGCTCCACCCCCACCGGACCCGCCCGCGACCTGCTCCGCATCGCCACCCGCCGCCGATGACCCTCGGACAAGCGCCGGCCGTCACGAGACGTACGGTCCGCGGTCAGCCGCCCGCGGCGGTGCCGGTGAAGGTCGTCGTAGCCGTCTCGACCATGTCCAGCACGCCGTCCACCCCGCTCAACCCGTGCCGCTGCGCCAGTACCCGGATGTCGGGATGCCCGACGTGCACCACACCCGCCTCGTCCTCCCAGGCCAGATAGCGCACCGGCAGGTCGATGCCCATCGTCTGGTTCGCCTGCAACAACATGGTGCCGACCTGCGGGTTACCGACGAACGTCACCGACGTCGGGCGCAACTGCTCCCCGATCGACGCCGCACCCGCCGCGTGGTCCACCGTCGCCACCGGCATCAGGTCCTTCGCGGCGAACGCCTCCTCGTAGCGGGTGATCGCCTCGGCCACGCCGACGTCGCTGACCTGCTCGACGAGGTAACCGTCGCCGGACACCTCACCCTCACCGGTCGTCACCGGCTCGTCGTTGCCGCCGGCCGTCGCGGAGATCATCGCGGAACCCATCCGCAAGCCCTCCAGAGCCTCCGAGCCGGCCGCGATGCCCGCGCGGGCACCGATGTACTCCGCGGAGTTGTAGCCCAGGTAGACGGTGCCGTCCTCGGCCTCCCAGCTCAGGTACTTCTGCGGCAGGTCGACCCCGGCGGTCTGAGCCTCGCTCATGACCGGGGTGCCCGCCATCGGTGCGCCGCCGATCACCAGCGTGGTCGGGCGCAGCTCCTCTCCGACCGACTCGGCGTTCGCGGCGTGGTCGACCACCGCGGTCACCATCCCGGCCTCGGCCAGCCCGGACTGCACCCGCTCGCTGGTCTCGGCGACGTCGTAGGCGCTCTCGTACACCACCAGGCCGGGCACCTGCGGCGCCTCCGCACCGCCCGCCGCCGGTGCCGCCGCCGGGGCGTCCCCGGTGCCGCCTCCACCGGATCCGCAGCCGGCCAACGCGAGCGCCGCGGCCGCGGCGAGGGTCAAGGTCGTTCGGCGCATCGTCGAACCTCTCGTTGTCGTGATGGTGAACTCAGGCCACGCGGCCGGGGGTGCCGTCGGCGCCCCGGACCGGCAGCCCGTCGCGGGTCCCATCCCTGCATGCCGTCGACCATCACCTGCGCCGACAGACCCGCTTCGGTCAGGTGCTCGGTCGCCTTGGCCGCACGCCCGCCGGTGCGGCACACCGTGACGACGGGGCGGCCGTGTCGAGCTCATCGAGGCGGTCCCCCAGCTGTCCAGCGGGATGTGTCGGGCGCCCTCGACTCGGCCCGCGGACCACTCGTCGTCCTCCCCGACGTCGAGCACCTCCAACTCGGCGCTGCGGTCGTACACATCTCGGGGCTGCACTGTCGTACCCCTCTCGTGATCGATGAGCTCAGTCGGGACGGCGTCTGCGCCGGTACCGCACGAACGCCTCCCCGAGGCTGCCCACGAGCATTCCGAACGACCCCACCACGAACAGCCACAACGCGGCCGTCTCCAGGCTCGGGACCAGGAAGAACGCGCTCCCCACCAGGAACGTCGCGTTCCCGACCCCGCCGATGATCAGATGGATCACCGGGAAGTCGTCGACGAAATCACGGACCAGGGCGGAGCCCACCCCGCTCCACTGCTCACCCATACCCACCAGCCTCCGCATCCGACGCCACGGGCTGTCGCCGGGGCCTGGAGCAACGCCCGGGACGGTATCGAGGATCACTGATCGGCGCAGGCCGGGCGGCCGGCGTGGCGTGGTGGCTCCATCCGCCGCCGGACCCGGCCGGCACGGCCTCGACCCGAGCACGCCGGGGATCCAGGACGCGTCGGGCCTGCGCCTCCGGTCCGCGGCGTCGGGGTCGATCGGGTAGTCGCCAGGCTGATCGCGGTACGAGATGCACGGCGCCCGGCGAGGTCGGCGGAGACGGCCGGTGCCGTCTCGTCGGACGGGTGGCCGCTGTAGCCGGTCGCCCTCGTCCTGGGTGAGGTGGTCGGTGCGCCCCGCTGCCCCCACCTCCGCGATCCACGGCGACCGCGAACCAGACCAGCCGGTCCACGGCCACCGTCACCGCCACGGCGCCGATCAGCGCGACCGCCCGGACGAGCTCGCGCGGTTCGGTCGCGCCGAACGCGGGTCGCACCTGCAGACCCACCAGCACGAACAGCGCACCGTTGAGCAGGAACGTGGTCAGCTGCCAGGAGGCGCGCGACGGCAACCGGGTCCGTGCCCGGATCCCCCGCGGGCTCAGCCTGCTGTGCGCCAGGCCGTAGACCACCACCGCGATCACCCCGAGCCGTGCACCACCTCCGCGGCGAGCAGTACCGACCGGCAACAGCGACCGGATCTCCCGCAGGGAGGTCGTGCGAGCCTCCCAGCAGAGCAGTGCGAAAGGAAGATTCAGCACCACGACGCCGGGAGCGAACCCGACCTCGTCCGGACCCAGAAGGAACGACAGACCGATCCCACCGGCGACCAGGACGGCGGACGACGGCCGCAGCGAGAGTCGGCCCCGGCCACGTTCAGGGTGCGGCGGGCTGCGCGGTGTCTGCCCGACAGTCCGCCGACGCCCGCTGCGGCCCGGCTGTTGCTCGCCCGCGGCAACCGGCCGGACACCATGCCCCGACCGCCGATAGGCTCCGCGGATGCCGCTGCCACCTCGGGTGCCCGACATCGGGGCCCTGGACCTGCTGCTCAGCGTGGCCCGGCTGGGCAGCCTGGGACGGGCCGCGCAGGCGCACGGGATCTCCCAGCCCGCGGCCGGGTCGCGGATCAGGCACCTCGAGGGTCTGCTCGGGCTGTCGCTGATCGACCGCTCCGCCCTGGGCTCGGCGCTCACCGCGGACGGTGCGGCGGTGGTGGGGTGGGCCCGGGACGTGGTGGACGCGGCCGTGGCCCTCGACGGCGGGGTCGAGTCGCTGCGCAGCGGCCACACCCGGCAGCTGCAGGTCGCGGCCAGCCTGACCGTGGCGGAGTACCTGGTGCCCTCGTGGCTGACCGGGCTGCGGGCCCGGCGGCCGGACGCGGTCGTCTCGGTGCGGGTGGTGAACTCCGCGCAGGTGGCCGAGCAGGTGCTCACCGGCGGGGTCGGTGTGGGTTTCGTGGAGGGCCCGTCGACACCGGCCGGCCTGGAGAGCTGCCCCGTGGGGCACGACCGTCTCGTCCTGGTCGTGGCGCGCGAGCACCCCTGGACGCGGTGTGGCCGGCCGGTGGAGGTCGCCGAGCTGGCCGGCACACCGCTGGTGCAACGCGAGCCGGGGTCGGGCACGCGCGAGACGACCGAGCTGCTGCTGCACGGGCTGCCGGACGTGGCGGCGCCCTCGGTCGAGCTGTCGTCCACCACCGCGATCAAGGCCGCGGTCGCGGCCGGGGTCGGACCCGCGGTGCTGAGCTCGCTCGCGGTGGCCGAGGAGCTGCGACACGGTCAGCTGGTGGCGGTACCGGTCATCGGGGCCGCTCTGGACCGCACGCTGCGTGCGGTGTGGGCCACCGGGCGCACGCTCGGACCGGAGTCGCGCGACGTGCTCGCGGTGGCCACGGCGCACTCCGCGGCCAGGCCGGACCCCGGCGGTTGACGGCGGTCAGGACGGGGGGACCACGAGGACCGGCCGGTGCTGGCGGTGGATCACCGCGTGCGACACCGACCGGTCGAGCACCCGCTCGAACACCGCGGACACCCCCTCCCCCTGGGTCCCGACCACGATCATCAGCGCGTCGACCTCCTGGGCGAGAGCGACGAGCAGGTCGGCCGGGTCGCCGCGGCCGGCGTGGTAGCTCCACCCACCGAGGGCGCCACCGGCGACGTCGCGCACCGCCCGCCGCTGTTCCTCCAGCGCGCGGGCGGCCTGCTGGTCCCAGTCCGCGCTGTCCGGATCGATCGGGTAGTCGTCGAGATCGACACCGTGTACCACGTGCACCGCCGCCCCGCCGAGCCGCCGGGCGAGGTCCACCGCCACCTCCAGGGCCCGCCCGGCCGACGCGGAACGGTCGTGGCCGACCACCAGATGTCCCGCCGCCGGGCCGGCGGCGGCCTGCAACTGCACCCGGTCGCTCATGTCACCCTCATCCCGATCAGGTAGCCCAGCGACGCCGCGGCCAGGCCGGCCACGACGCTCCCCACCACGTACGCGGCCGCGACCCGCACCCGGCGGCGCTCCAGCAGCCCGGCGCTCTCGTAGGCGAACGTGCTGTAGGTCGTCAGCGCCCCGCAGAAGCCGACACCGACCGCGGCGACGAGCGCCGGGCCGGGCGCCAGGCCCGTCACCAGGCCGAGCACGAACGACCCGGCGACGTTGACGACGAACGTGCCCCACGGGAACGACGAGCCGTGCCGGCCCTGCACCGCCCGGTCCACCAGGTAGCGTAGCGGCGCGCCGACCGCGGCCCCCACCGCCACCGCGAGCACCCCGACCAGCGCCGTCACCGCCGCACCCCCGCCCACCTGCGGGTCACGACCACCCCGAGCGTCGCCGCCGCGACTGCCAGCAGCGGGGTGACCACGACGTAGCCCAGCGCGATCCACGGCCGCCCGGCCACGACGGCGCCGAGGGCCTCGACGGTGTAGGTGGAGAACGTGGTGTAGCCGCCGAGCACCCCGACCCCGAGCAGCGGCCGGGCCAGCGGGTGAGCCCGGTACCGCTCGGTGACCAGCACCATCAGCACCCCGATCAGCAGGCACCCCGAGACGTTGGTCAGCAGCGTCGCCCACGGGAAGCCGCCGGCGCGGTGCGGCAGGACCATCCCCAGCACGTAGCGCGCCTGCGCGCCGATCACCCCGCCGACCGCGATCGCCGCCAGTACCCGCCACCGGGCCGGCGCGGCGAGCTCGGCCCGCTGGGCCGGAACGTGCAGGTCGACGTCCGGGTCGACGGCCCGCCGCGCGTCCCTGCCGGTCATCGCGGCTGCGCCCCGCCGGGATCGGCGGCGTACCGGGCCGGGATCCAGCACAGCAGCAGCGCGACCATCCCACCGGCGACGAATCCGCCGTCGGGCAGCACCACACCGGCCAGCAGCATCAGCGCGCCACCCCAGGCCAGTGACCGCGTCACCCACCGGCCGACGACCAGCAGCCGACCCGGCCCCTCGCTCAGCGCGGCAGCCAGCACCGGGTCGTCGACCGACAGCGCCCGCTCGATGTCGCGCAGCGCCCGGCGCTGTCGTCGATCCAGGGTCACCGCCCACCACCGGAACGGCTTGACGTCGCATTCACGAGGACGGCCTCCTACCCACGGTGGTCCGGGTAGGAGCTATCAGCCTGGACGGCGGTTGACGGCGAGCCCCATCGCCTGTGCTGGGAGGCTACGCCCGTCCCGGCGTGGACGCACCCCGTCGCCGGATAAAGGAATGCCGTAGCCGGGCCATGGAGGCCCGGCGCGGGCACAACCGCGATCATCGGCCGCTGCGGGCCGACGACACGGAACATCTCCCGGACGGCCCGAAGGGCGGGTCCGACCCGGACTACCGGTTCGCCCTCGCCAACGAGCGCACCTTCCTGGCGTGGTTGCGCACCGCGCTCGCGCTGGACGCCGGAGGGATCGCCGTGGTGACCCTGCTGCCACGGTTTGGTCCGGCCGGTGGCCGCGAGGCCGTCGGGATGGCCCTGACCGCGCTGGGAGTGGCCGTGGCCGCCGCGGCCGTGTGGCGCTGGCACCGGGTCCAGCAGGCGATGAGCCGCGACGAGGACCTCCCGCCGACCCGGATGCCGGTGCTGATCGGCGCCGCGCTGGTGCTGCTCGGCGCCACCGTGGCGGTACTGCTCGCCCTACCCGCATGACGCGGCCGCACCGCACGGCCGCCGGGGTGCGCGGAGGCCGTTCGGACCGGCCCGGGCGCCAGGCCGAGCGCACCGGGCTGGCCTGGGAACGCACCGCGCTCGCGCTGCTGGTCAACGGCAGCCTGCTGTTGCTGCGGCACAGCGCCACCGGCGGCCCCGCCGTCCTCGCCGCGGTGATCGCCACCGTCGCCGCCCTCGCCACCGCCGCCCTCGGGCTCCTCAGGGCACGACGCATCCGGGCTGCGGCGCACCGCGTCCCGGTCGAACGCGGTGCGATGTGGACGGTCGGGGTGCTGGTGATCGGGGTCGGCGCAGCCGTCGGCGCGGCCGAACTCCTGTTTCGGGCCTGAACCCACCCGGCCGGGTACAAGCCCGGACTTGGGACTTCCGAGGCCGGCGTGGGGTGGCGCCCGGCTCGGCGCCGCTCCAGGCTCTGCGCGATGCCTGTTCCCGACCCGACCCAGGCCGAACGGGCCCGCGTGGCCGCCCGGATCCGCGCCTGCCGGCGCTGCCCCCGCCTGGTCGCCTGGCGCGAGGACGGCGACCGCGGCCTGCCGGTCCCCGGCTTCGGCGACCCGGCCGCCACGGTGTTCCTGCTGGGCCTGGCCACCGCGGCGCCCGGCAACCCGACCGGCCGCCCGTTCACCGCCAACCGGTCGGCGGACTTCCTCGTCGCCGCCCTGCACCGGGCCGGCCTCGCCGACCAGCCGCGATCCGAGCACGCCGGCGACGGCCTGCGGCTGAGCGGGGCGTGGATGGCCTCGGCGGTCCGCTGCCCGCCACCGGGCCACCGCCCGCTGGCCGCCGAGCGCGACGCCTGCCTGCAGCACCTGCGCGACGAGTGGCACGCGCTGCCGCACCTGCGGGCCGTCCTCGCCCTCGGCGCGTTCGCCTGGGACGCCGCACTGCGCGCCGCCGACGTCGACCCGAGGCCCCGGTTCACCCACGGCGCCCGAGTCGCCACGCCGGACGGCCCCGTCCTGCTGGCCAGCTACCACCCGAGCCCACAGAACACGAACACGAACCTGCTCACCGCCGCCATGTTCGACACCGTGCTGGGCCGGGCCTGCGCAGAGGGCCGGTACGCGCCCCCGACCACCTCCGAGGAGTCGACATGACACAGGTCCAGCCCGAGCCGTCACCACCCGGGAGTACCCGGCGCGCCGGACCGGGAAAGGATCGACGTTCCTGAAGATGATCAGGACGAGCGATCCGAAGGACATCGCGATCCTGTACCTGGTGACCGCGTTCGGGTTCTTCCTGGCCGGTGGGGCGATGGCGTTGCTGATACGCGGGGAGCTGGCCGCGCCGGGGATGCAGTTCCTGTCCACCGAGCAGTACAACCAGCTGTTCACCATGCACGGCACGATCATGCTGCTGCTCTACGCCACCCCGATCCTGTTCGGGTTCGCCAACTACATCCTGCCGCTGCAGATCGGTGCCCCCGACGTCGCGTTCCCGCGGCTCAACGCGTTCTCCTACTGGCTGTTCCTGTTCGGCGGGCTGATCGTGCTCTCGGGGTTCCTCACCCCGGGCGGGGCGGCGGACTCGGGATGGTTCGCCTACGCGCCGCTGTCCGGGCCGGTGCACTCGCCCGGCGCTGGGCAGGACCTGTGGATCGTCGGGCTGATCGTGTCCGGGCTGGGCACCATCCTGGGCGCGGTCAACATGATCACCACGGTGGTGTGCATGCGGGCGCCCGGGATGACGATGTTCCGGATGCCGATCTTCGTGTGGAACATCTTCGTCACCAGCCTGCTGATCCTCATCGCCTTCCCGGTGCTCACCGCGCTGCTGGCCGACCGCCATCTCGGGGGGCACGTGTTCGACCCGGCCAACGGCGGGGCGATCCTCTACCAGCACCTGTTCTGGTTCTTCGGCTCGTCGGTGGGCGCGTTCGTGCTCGGGGCGTCGACGCTGCCGTTCATCTGGAACGTCTTCAAGTCCTACCGCTACGGCCGGGTCGTCACCGTCGACGACCCGTGGGGCTTCGGCAACTCCCTGGAGTGGGCCACGAGCTGCCCGCCGCCGCGGCACAACTTCACCGAGCTGCCCCGGATCCGTTCGGAGCGCCCGGCGTTCGAGCTGCACTACCCGCACCTGGTCGAGCAGACCCGGTCCGAGGCACACAGCGGGCGAGCCGCAGCCTGGGGAGGTGCCCCGTCCGAACGGCTCGCCCAACGCGCCGGCCGGGAGAACCAACCCGACGACGACCCCCGCTCCCGCTGAGCCCCACGACCACCGCGATGGCTTCGCTGGACGACTCGGGGGACCGGCCCCTCGACGCCCGGGAGCGGCGCGCGCTCACCCACATCGAACTGGGGCTCGGCCGGGCACGGCGGCGCCGATGGGGCGTCGGGCTCGCCGTGGGCTGCGTCGCCATCGGGGTCGGCGCGGCCGCCGGTGCCGTGGCGCTCGTGCTGCTCGTCGTCGCGGTCATGACGATGACGGCCGTCCGTGCCCTGTTCTGACTGCCGCGCAGCACGCTGCAACCCGGCCGTCACCGCCCTCGTCGGCAGTGTGCTCTTCCTGATCCCCGGCCTGGAGCAAGTGGCTCAGGGGCTGAGGTACGGCTCCCCTCCGACCCGCCTTGCCACCGAAGTAGTCGACGACCTCCTTTAGCTTGGTTCGATCGTGCGGGTCGGTCCGTGGTCAGCCAGTGACCACGGACCGACCACGCATCGACAACCCGATCGACCACGCTGCGGCAGCGGCCGTCGACGAGGCTCGCCGCGATGGAAGCCAACCCAGCATCGGTCCCGCGTCGCGGTCAGCCGCACGCGGCTGCGCCGCGGCGGCGGCAGGTGTTGGTGCGACTGTCCGACGCCGACCTCGCGGCGGTCAAGGCCGGTGCGGCGCGGGAGGGGCTCGCGGTCGGGGCATGGATGCGGGAGCTCGCCGTCCGCGCGGCCGACGGCGGCGCGGGCTGGGACCTGGCGACGTCCCGGCGCGAGGTCGTCGCGCAACTGGTCCGGGTGCGGGTCGAGGTCGCCGATATCCTCGGTGCCGACGACGTCCCGGCCGTCCGCGAGCGCGTCATGGTCGCGCTGCTCGGTCTCGACACGCTGATCGGTGACGCCGCCCGGAAGCCACCCCGGCGGTGATCACCAAAGTGGTGCACGGCTGGCGTCCGGGCGGGCTGATCGCCTACCTGATGGGCCCCGGCCGCGCCGAGGAGCATCGACACCAGCGGGTCATCGCGAGCTGGGACGGCCTCGACGCCGCATGGCAGCCGGCGCGGACCGGTACGGGTCCATGGGATCTGGACCTCGGGCCGCTCGCCGCGGCCCTGCGCGCGCCAGCGGTCGCCGCCGGGCTGCCCGACCGCCGCGACGACAGCGGCAAGCGCGGGTACGTCTGGCACTGCTCGGTCCGGCTCGCGGCCAACGATCGGGTGCTCAGCGACGGCGAGTGGGTGGGGATCGCCCGCGAACTGCTCGACGGTGCGGGTATCGCGGGCCGGGACGACCCGGGCGGGCCGCGGTGGTTCGCCGTGCGGCACGCCGATGACCACATCCATATCGCCGTCGTGCTGGTCCGGCAGGACACGGGCAGGCGGTTCTGGCCGTACCGGGACTACCCGCGACTGCGCGAGACCGCGCGGGCGGTCGAGCGACGCCTCGCGCTGACCGAGACGGCGGCGGCCGATGGGACCGCGGCGCGGTCGCCGTCGCGTGGGGAGATCGAGAAGGCGACACGGCAGGGCCGGGAGCCGGCGCGGGTGGGGCTGGTGCGTGCGGTGCGCGAGGCCGCGATCGCGAGCAGCGGCGCCGAGGCATTCATCCAGGCGTTGTGCGCCGCCGGGTATCTGGCCGAGCTGCGGCGGGCCCCGTCCGGCGATCCGATCGGGTTCAAGGTGGCGCGACCCGACGACCTCAGCTCGGCGGGTCAACCCGTGTTCTACAGCGGCAGCAAGCTCGCCGCGGACCTGTCCCTGCCCAAGCTGCTGCAGCGCTGGGCCGACAGCGCCGGAGGATCCGCTACCGGTCGTTCGGCCACGGCCGGGCAGGTCGCACGGGCCCGCCGCGCGGTGGCTGCGGCCCGTCGTGGCGCAGGCGTCGAGGACGTCGACGGCATCGGACACGCGACCGGCGACCTGCTGACCGCGCTCCGCGGATGGCCGGGTGCGGGACGAGACCTCGGGGAGGCGGCGGACCTGTTCGACCGGGCCGCCAGGGCACCGGGTCGCAGCGTCGGGCGGGCGGGTCCGTCGAGTGTCGGTCTGCGCCGCATGGCGCGGCAGCTGATCCGGCAACGGCGGGTCGCGACCGACGACGACCTGGGCGCGGTCATCGTGCTGGCCGTGGCGGTGGCCGTACTGGTCCGGGAGATCGCAGCGTGGCAGCGGGAAGGTGGCCGCACCCACCAAGCCGACGCGGCGGACGCAGCTGCGGACGTGGTCGACCGATGGTCCGCGTCGCGCCCAGGCGCCGTCCGGAAGGTCCAGGCACAGCGAGCCCGCCCGGGCCTCGACCGCGGTACGACCGCCATCAGGCCACGACACGGGTCGCCCGCTCCGCGGCTCTCGCCCTCCGTTCGGGCCTGATGCTCCGGCGTTCCCAGCAACGCCACGACCACGGATCCGCAACGCTGCGACCACCGACCGGGTCGGGATCCCTCCGTGGGGTCGATGGAGCCGTTGCCCGCGACCACGCATCCGCCGCCGGTGCTCGGCACGCTCGTCGGACGGATGTCGGCAGCTCGGCGACGTTCGGAGACGCACCCGAGGGAGCCCGCCATGACGACGAACGGACCCATCTTCTACACCGTGGCCGAGGTCGCCGAGATCCTGCGAGTGGATGCTGCGACCGTCTACCGGTCGATCCGCGCGGACGCGTTCCCGGCGGTCCGGATCCGGAGCCGCTACGTCATCCCAGCAGGCGCGGTCATCGAGATGGCAGAGGAGGCGGCGAGGTCCGGTGGCTGCATCGACCTCGCCCGCCGCACGCAGTCGGCCCGCCACCACCGAGCAGACCACCAGCGCTGATCAGCTGCGGCCGGGGCGCTTGGGCATCCGGGAGCCCAGGATCTCCGCCGCCTGGCGATCGGTCGCCGCCACCCACGCCGCGTACACCCGCAGCGTCGTGGCTCCGCCGCCACCGTGACCGAGCCGGCCGGCGACGGTGCGCAGGTCCACGCCGGCGGTCAGCAACTCCGTCGCCGAGTAGTGCCGCAACGCGTGGATGTGGGTGTCGATGCCGAGCCGGCGGGCGAGGTTGCGGTACCGGCTCGACACCGAGTGCGGCGAGCACGGCGTGGTCGGCTCGAAGCGGCGGGAGTTGGAGAACACGTACATGTCATCGGCCAGCTCAGCCCCGAGCTCGCGCAGCCGCTGCGCGCAGCGGTCCTTGTGCTCGGTAAGCAGGACGACGGTCTCGGTGTCCAGCGCGATGCGGCGCATCTGGTGGGTCTTCGTGTCCTTCTCCGTCCCGACGCCGTGGCGCAGCCGGTAGCTGCGGCGGACGTCGACCACGCCGGTGTCCAGGTCGATGCGCGACCAGCGCAGCGCGCAGACCTCGCCCCGTCGCATCCCGGTGGTCATCACCAGCCACACGAGCGTGCCCCAGTCGTCGTCGACGGCGAATGCCCCGTCGACGAGCCGTGCCGCGTCCGACGGCGACGGCGGATCCGGCTGGGGCGGCAGCTGCCGGGGCCGCTGCGCACCGCGGGCCGGGTTGGTCGTGATCCAGTCCCAGCGCACCGCGGCGCTCAACGCACCGCTGATGACGGCGTGGACCTGACGGACCGTCGAGGCCGCCATCGGCCGGCAGACGTGCGGGTGGCAGCCGGACGGGTCGCAGTCGTGCTGCCCCTCGACCTGGTGGACGACGAACGAGCGCCCCCCGCACCGGGCCCGGCACCGCCGGAGCTCGGCGTAGAGCGTCTCCAGCATCCGGGTGGAGATGCGCGAGATCGGCACCTGGCCGAGCGCGGGGCGGATCGTGCGCTCGACGTAGCCGACGTAGGTGTCGCGGGTGCTGTCCTCGATCTCGACGGTGCTCAGCCACTCGTTGATGGCGTACTCCAGAGACACCGTGCTCTGCGCGGAGCGCTGGCCGTCGACCTGCGCCTGCAGCCGGGCGAGGACCTTGTCCGCTTCCCGGCGCGCGGCGCGGTCGGTCCCGCGGACCGTCTCCGACAGGTACCGGTCGCGCGCCGTCACCGGGTCGACACCGGCGAACACGCGGACCTGGAGTGACCCGCCGCGGACGCGCACGCTGCCCCGCCTGCGGTCCGCCGACGTGCCACCTGCCCTGGTCACGCCGCTATGGTAGGCAGAAATCCATGGACGCGGGCATGGACGACGATCGGCGGCTGATCACGCGGGCCCGGACAAACCTACGGCCCCCTGACCTGTTCTAGCTGGTCAGAGGGCCGTAGACCGGGGTGTGGCAGGTGAAGGATTCGAACCTTCGTAGGCTAAGCCGACGGATTTACAGTCCGCTCCCTTTGGCCACTCGGGCAACCTGCCCCGGTGCGCCTCGGCGCTGGAGAAGGATACGACAGCCGGTAACCGGGTTCGTCCCCGGCCCCGGTGATCAGGAGGACACATGGCAGACCCGTCGTTCGACGTCGTGAGCAAGGTCGACCGCCAGGAGGTCGACAACGCCCTCAACCAGGCCGCGAAGGAGCTCTCGCAGCGCTTCGACTTCCGCGGCACGGGCACGTCCATCGAGTGGGCGGGCGAGGAGGCGCTGACGATCGAGTCGGAGACCGAGGAGCGTGCGCTCGCCGCGGTCGAGGTGTTCAAGGAGAAGCTGGTCAAGCGCAGCATCTCGATGAAGGCGTTCGAGGCGGGCGAGCCGGCGATCTCGGGCAAGGTCTACAAGGTCAACGGCAAGATCCTGCAGGGCATCGAGGCGGAGAAGGCCAAGGAGATCAGCAAGGCCATCCGCGACGAGAAGTTCAAGGGCGTCCAGGCGCAGATCCAGGGCGACCAGCTGCGCGTCTCGGGCAAGAAGAAGGACGACCTGCAGGCCGTCATCGCCCTGCTCAAGAGCCGGGACTTCGGCATCGCGCTGCAGTTCACCAACTACCGGTGACCCACCGGCCCTGACCTGCCCGGGCCACGGTCCTGCGCCCCGGCGATCACGCGACTACGGTCCCGGTCCATGGTCGTCGCCAAGCCGCCCGTCGTGTCCCTCGCCGACTGGAAGGAGGCGGTCGCCCGGACGAACGAGCAGGAGGTGGCCGTCGCCGCCGAGATCGACCGGCTCACCGCGGCGCGCAAGCGGATGCCGATGGTCCGGGTCGAGGGCGACTACCGCTTCGAGGGTCCCGACGGGCCGGTCTCGCTGCTCGAGCTCTTCGAGGGGCGCAGCCAGCTGATCCTCTACCGGTTCTTCTTCGAGGAGGGGGTCGGCGGGTGGCCCGACGCCGGGTGCGTCGGGTGCTCGTCGTGGGCGGACGGGGTGGCCGAACTCGGTCTCCTGCACGCCCACGACGTCACCTTCGCGATGGCCTCGCCCGCACCGCAGCAGGCATTGAGGGCCTACGCCGAACGGATGGGCTGGACCGGCCTGCCCTGGTACACGATCGCGACCGACTCCTTCACCGAGGACTTCGACGCGACGGAGTGGTTCGCGATCAACGTCTTCCTGCGCGACGGCGACGACGTCTACCGGACCTACTTCCTGCAGAACGGTCCGATGGTGCGGCACATCGGCAGCGTCGCCGGCCTGCTGGCCCTGACCCCGTACGGCGACCAGATCGAGGGCGAGGACGTACCGGACGGGTGGCCGCAGGCGCCCTTCTCCTTCTGGATGCGCCGCCACGACGAGTACGACGAGCCCGCACCGTCCGCCCGCGGATGATCCGCATCCCCCGGACGACAGCGCTGCCGCGGTCGGCGGGTCACCGCAGCTCCGACTCGCGCCGGGTGAGCACCAGCGGCGCGTCCTCGGTGACGGCCACGGTGTGCTCCGAGTGGGCGGTGCGCGAGCCGTCGGCCGACCGGATCGTCCAGCCGTCGGGGTCGTGGACGATCCGGTCGGTGGTGCGGGCGAACCAGGGCTCGAGGGCGAGGGTCAGGCCCGGCCGGAGCCTCAGGCCGCGGCCCGCCCGGCCCGTGTTCGACACGTGCGGGTCCTCGTGCATCGTGCGGCCCAGGCCGTGGCCGCCGAACTGGTCGTTGACCGGGTAGCCGTGGCGGTGGGCCACCGCCGCGATCGCCGCCGAGATGTCGCCGAGGCGGTTGCCCGGGCGCGCCAGCGCGATCGCCGCCTCCAGCGCCTCCTCGGTGGCGCGGACGATCCGCAGGTCCTCCTCCGCGGGGGTCCCGACGATCACCGTGCGCGCCGAGTCGGCCACCCAGCCGTCGATGCCGACGGCGAGGTCGGCGGTGAGCACGTCCCCGTCGCGCAGCACGTAGTCGTGCGGGAGGCCGTGCAGGACGGCGTCGTTGACCGCCAGGCAGAGGACGTTGCGGAACGGCCCCCTCCCGAAGGACGGCGCGTAGTCCCAGTAGCACGACTCGGCCCCCCGACGCCGGATCATGGCGCGGGCGTGGTGCTCGAGGTCGAGGAGGTTGACGCCCACGTCGGCGAGCCCGCCGATCTCGGTGAGCACCTCGGCGACGAACCGCCCGGTCACGTGCATGCGCTCGATCTCCGCGGGCGTCTTCAGCTCGATCACGGGCACCCTCACGTCGCCGGTATAGTTATACCGAACCTAGCACGCCCCCAGGCAGGCCGGCCGCGCCGTGAGACGGGCCCCCGTGAGCCCGGCGGGCCGCGCCTGCCGCAGGTCGGCGAACGGGACGTCGAGACGGGCGTCGGGGAAGTCCTCCCGCAGCACCTCGACCAGGACGCGCAGCTCGAGCCGGGCCAGGTGCGCGCCGGTGCAGTAGTGCGGGCCCGCGCCGAACGACAGGTCGGCCCCGGCCGCGTTGGCCCCCTCGATGTCGACGAGCACCGGACTGCCCGCCGGCAGGGTCACGCCGCCGAGCACGATCTCCTCCGTCGCGAACCGCCACAGGCTCAACGGGGCCGGCGGGTGCCGGTGCAGGACGTCGTGGACGAGGTCCTCGGCGGGGGTCCCGTCGCGGGCCCCACCCAGGAGGTGGGCGAGCACGAACCCCGCGGTCGCCTCGGTGGTGAGCTGCCCGGCGAACAGCAGCGTGAACATCAGGTAGTGGAGGGTCTCCGTGGACGTGCCGGCGGGGACCCTCCCGCGCAGCTCCGCGGCCAGCCCGGTCCTCCCCTCGCCCAGCGCGGCCGCGGCGAGCTCGGCGTAGGTGGCCATCGCCCGGCTGACCCGGCACGGTCCGAGCAGCCCCGGCGAGCTCGCGAGGAGGGTCGGCCTGACGAGCGGGGCAGCGTCCCGCATGATCGAGCGGCCGCCGGCCACGTCCGCCGCGTGCCCGACCCGCACGACCGCAGGCGGGTGCTGGTCGAGCCGACGCCGGAGAGCCCGGAGCGGGTCGCGCGGCTCTACGCCCCGCTGACCGACCGCCTGCACGCCCACCTCGCCGCACTCGACACCGACCAGCTCGCGGCGAGACTGGAGTTCGCCACCGCCGCGCAGGCGAGCACCGACGCCGAGATCCGCGACCTCGGCGCCGGGTGAGGTCCGGTCAGGGCGTGTAGGTCAGGTGCACGACGCCGTTGTCGAACGACTCGCTGCCGCCGAGCCTCAACGTCGACCGCGTCCCCTCCGGGAACAGCTTCGGCCCGTCGCCGACCGCGACCGGGTAGAGCCACAGGTGCAGCTCGTCGACCAGGCCGTCGGCGAGCATCGCGCGCACGAGGGTGCCGCTGCCGTAGCAGTAGATCCCGCCGTCGATGCCGTCCTTGAACCTCCGCAGGGCCGCGGCGTCGTAGCCGCCGAGCAGCGAGGAGTGCGCCCAGCCGTCGGCGTCGGTGCGGGACGCGGACACGACGTACTTGGGCGTGTCGTTGAAGAACGGGGCGCCGGGGTCGTCCGCCATGTCGCGCGAGGTCCAGGCCGGGCCCGACTCCTCCCACGTGGTGCGCCCGAACAGGATCGCCTCCGAGCCCCCGGAGGTCAGCCGGCCCATGGCCTCGCCCATCGCGTCGGTGAACGGGTACTCGAACGTGAAGGTGGGCGCCCCGATCACCCCGTCGAGGGTGATGAACTCGCTGACCTTGATCTGTCCCACGGTGGTCTCCTTCGGCAGGGGTGTCACAGCATGGACGACGACACCGGCCCGGACTCATCGCACAATCGACGGATGGACGTCCGTGAGATCTACACCCGGTGCAGCGCCGCGTTCGGCGAGCGCGTGCAGGCCGTCGACGGCCGCTGGGCCGCACCCACCGTCAACCCCGGCTGGGACGTGCGCGACCTGGTCGACCACCTCGTCAACGAGGAGCGGTGGACGCCGCTGCTGCTCGGCGGGGCGACGATCGCCGAGGTCGGCGACCGGTTCGACGGGGACCTGCTCGGCGCCGACCCGCTCGCCACCTACGACGAGGCCGCGGCCGCCGCGCTCGCCGCGGTGCTCGCGGAGGGCACCGTGGAGGGGGTCGCACACCTGTCGTTCGGCGACCGGCCCGCGCGCGAGTACGTGCTGCAGCTCTCGGCCGACCACCTGGTGCACGCCTGGGACCTCGCCCGCGCGCTCGGCACCGACGAGACGCTCGACGCGGAGGTCGTCGAGGCGCTGCTGGCCTGGTACGTCGAGGAGACCGAGGCCCTCTACCACCGCATCGAGGTGATCGGCCCGCGCGTCGAGGTCCCGGCCGGGAGCGGGGCGCAGGCGGAGCTGCTGGGGAGGTTCGGCCGCACCCCGTAGGGGCCGCACCCCGGAGAGGGCGACCGGTCAGTGCCGGTGCAGGCCCATCTCCTCCAGCCGCCGGATGCGGTCCTCCATCGGCGGGTGCGTGGCGAACAGCCGGGCCATGTGCTCCCCCGCCCGGAACGGGTTGGCGATCATCAGGTGCGACTGGGCGGTGAGCTGGGGGTCGGGCGGCAGCGGGGCGAGCTGGGTGCCCGCCGCCAGCTTGCGCAGCGCCGACGCCAGCGCCAGCGGGTCACCCGTGAGCGCCGCACCGCTCGCGTCGGCCTGGTACTCCCGCGACCTGCTCACGGCCATCTGCACCAGCCCCGCGGCCACCGGTCCGAGGAAGGCGATCAGGATCATCGCGATCGGGTTGGGACGGTCCTCGGAGCTGCCGCCGAACAGGCCGGAGAACATCGCGATGTTGGCCAGGAAGCCGACGGCCGTGGCGAGTGCACCCGCGACCGAGGAGATGAGGATGTCGCGGTTGTAGACGTGCGAGAGCTCGTGGCCCAGCACCGCGCGCAGCTCGCGCTCGTCGAGGATCTCCAGCAGCCCGGTGGTGGCGCAGACCGCGGCGTGGCGGGGGCTGCGGCCGGTGGCGAACGCGTTGGGGGCGGCCGTCGGGGAGATGTAGAGGCGCGGCATCGGCTGGCGCGCGGCGCGGGAGAGCTCGCGGACGATCCGGTACATCGCCGGGTGCTCCGGCTCGGTGACGGGCCGGGCGTGCATCGCCCGCAGGGCCACCTTGTCGGAGTTGAAGTACGCCCACCCGTTGATCGCCAGCGCGGCCACGACGGCGATCACGAGCCCGGCCCGGCCGAACATCGACCCGACGAGCAGCACCAGCCCGCTCATCCCACCGAGCAGCAGCGCGGTCCTGAGGCCGTTCATGACGGGTTCCGTCCCTTCCGGTGTCGCTTGCACCTTCAACGAGCCACGACGGGGTGGTGTTCCGAAACCGCTTGACGTCCACCCGCTGTCAGGTCGCACTCTCGGCGCGTGACCACGCTCGACGCCGACGGCTACCTGCTGCTCCCCGACCTCCTCGACGCCGCCGCGCTCGACGGCGTCCGGTCCGCGATGGCCGACGCCCTGGACCGCGACGGCCCGCGCGGCCCCGGCGGGACGCTGCACGTCGACGACCTGCGCGGGCCCGCGGTCGAGGCGGTCTGGACGGCCCCGCGGCTGGTCGCGGCGGTCGAGCACGTGCTCGGGCCGGACCCCGGCCGCGGCGCGCTGCACGTCCGCGCCCCGCACCCCGGGTTCGGCGCGCAGGCCCTGCACGCCGACTTCGGCGGGCCGCCACCGCCGCAGCCGCAGGTCGCCGTGGCGATCGTCGCGCTCGTCGACGTCAGCGAGGACGGCGGCGCTACCCGCGTCGTCCCGGGCACGCACGTCTGGAAGCGCGCCGCGCCGGGCGACACGGTCGACCGCACCTGGCCCGGCGAGCGGCGCATCGCCCTGACGGCCGGGTCCGCGGTGGTCCTCAACGGGCACCTGTGGCACTCCGGCACCCGCAACCGCTCGACGGTCCGGCGCGACGCGCTGCAGGTCACGTGGCGGCGCCGGTGACGGACGACTGCCCGGGCTGCGGCACCGGGGACGGCCCGCCCGTCCCGTCCGCGGCGTGCGCGGAACGGGCGCTGGTCGTCGCGGAGCGCGAGTTCTCCGATCCGGCGTACTTCGCGGTGCACCGGATCACCGTGGCCGCCTACACCCTGCAGCACCCGGCGTCGTCGAGCGGGCACGCGGTCGCCGTGCACCTGGCGGCGCTGCGGGGCGCGGTCGAGCAGGGGCTGGACGCCGACGCGCTGGGCCGGCACGTGCGATGGGCCTCCGACGCCCTGCGGCGCCGCCCGACCGGGCCGCTCGTGCCGCCCGCCCGGCGGGGCGCCCTCACGATCGTCGACGTGGTGGCCGCGCGTGACGCCGGGGAGCACTGCACGCTCGTGCGGCGCTGGGCCGCGCAGGTCCGGGAGGCGTGGAGGCCCGTCGCCGACATGCCGGAGGTGTGACTCACCAGCCGCGCAGGTCCACCGCCCAGGTGTCGAGGACCTCGTCGCCCCGGACCGGGTGCACCCGCTCGTGCAGCGCCATGGTCGGGTCGACGTGCGCGGGCACCACCCGGACCCGGTCTCCCACCGCGACGGGCGCGTCGGGCGCGAACGTCAGGTGCTCGTCGGAGCAGAACCACACCTGGGCGCCCGGGACGGCGGGGTTGCCGTGGTCCATCCCGAGCGCCTTGAGCCCGACGTCCGCGACGGCCCAGCCGGGCGTCTCCCCGGCGGGCGCGGTCACGGAGATCACGGTCCCCAGCACCGTGAGCGCCTGGCGGAACGGGATCCCGGCCGCGGTGTAGGCGGTGTCCATCAGCGCGTAGGAGCCGGCCTGGACCTCGGTGACCCAGGTGTTCAGCGCGTACGTGCCGGTGCCGCCGCCGGACACGATCTCCCCGCCGACGTCGGCGTGCGCCGCGAGCAGCCGCTCCATGCACTCCTGCGTGAGCCGCCCGCGCTCGGCGACGTCGTCGAGCATCATCAGGTGCCCCTCGTAGCCCATGACACCGCGGACGGTCAGCCCGGCGGCGCGGGCCCGGTCGGCCAGCCACCCCGCCCGCGACGGCGCGATCCCGCACCGCGGCAGCCCCACGTTGACGTCGACGAGGACCTCCCGCACCCCGCCGTCGACGGCCGCGCGCAGGGTCTCCTCGGAGTCGATCGCCAGCGTGACCCGGGCGTCCAGCACCCCGAGGCGGCGGGCGTCGAGGACCTCGTTGGCCAGCAGCAGGTCCTCCCCCAGCCCCGCGGCGGCCATGCCCTCGACCTCGCGGACCGTGGCGCAGGTGAACCCGGCGTGGCCGATCGCGGCCTGCCGGGCGGCGAGGGCCGTGGTCTTGTGCGCCTTCACGTGCGGGCGCAGCCGGGGGCCGGGCAGCGCGGCGGCCATGTCGGCGAGGTTGGCGTCCAGCGCGTCGACGTCGACGAGCAGGGCGGGCGTGGTCAGGTCGTGGACGGTCGTCATCCGAGCACCCGGTCCAGGTAGGGGTTGGTGAAGCGGCGGTCGGGGTCGAGGCGGTCGCGCAGGGCCGTGAACGCGTCGAACCCCGGGTAGAGCGGGCGGAGGTCGTCCGCCGTGCGCGTGTGCAGCTTGCCCCAGTGCGGGCGCCCGCCGAGCGCGGTCATCACGTCCTCGACGGCCCCGAAGTACGCCTCGTGCGGCTGCCCGCGGTGAACGTGCACGGCGACGTAGGCGCTGTCGCGGCCGCACGCCGTCGACAGGGGGACGTCGTCGGCCGCCGCGACCCGCACCTCCACCGGGAACGGCACGACCCGCGCGTGCCGGGCCGCCGCGGCGCGCATCCCGTCGAACGCCTCGCGCAGCGCGGCGCGCGGCACCGCGTACTCCATCTCCAGGAACCGCACCCGGCGCGGGCTGGTGAACACGCGGTAGGAGCGGTCGACGTACTCGCCCGCCGCCATCCGCCCGGCGACGAACCGGTTGAGCCGCGGCACGAGCACCGGCGCCGCCCGCCCGAGCCGGCAGACCGCGCCGAACCCGGCGTTGCCGAGCACCTCGTCGCCGACCCAGCGCGCGACCCGTCCGCGGTCGGGCCCGGGGGCGACGGGGTCGTTGCGCTTCGTCGCCGCCGTGCCGGAGTGCGGGAACCAGTAGAACTCGACGTGCTCGGCGGAGGTGAGGAACGCGTCGAGGTCGCCGAGCACCGCGGCCAGCGGCTCCACCCGCTCGACGGCGCGGAGCCGGAACGCGGGGACCGTCGCCAGCGTGACGCCGACCAGCACCCCGAGCGCCCCGAGCCCGACCCGCGCGGCGGAGAACACGTCCGGGTGCGACGACGGGGACAGCTGCAGCAGCGTCCCGTCGGCCGTCACGAGGTCGAGCGCCCGGACCTGCGCGGCGATCCCGCGGTGCGCGGCCCCGGTGCCGTGCGTGCCGGTGGAGATCGCGCCCGCGACGGTCTGGACGTCGATGTCGCCGAGGTTGGGCAGGGCGCGCCCGCGGTCCCAGAGCAGCGCGTTGAGCGCGTGCAGGGACAGCCCGGCCGGCACGGTGACCAGGTCGCCGTCGACGCGCACCGCGGCCGGGGCGGCCGGGGCCCGCACGGCGACCCCGAGCGGCGCCCCGATCGCGGTGAACGAGTGCCCGGAGCCGAGCGCGGTGACCCGCAGCCCGTCGTGCCGCGCCGCCCGCACCGCGTCGACGACGTCACCGGCGTCGCGCGCCACCACCGTGCGCACCGGGTCGGCGCGCTGGTTGCCGGCCCAGTTCCGCCACATCGGCTACTCGGGGGTGCCGTGCTCGGCGAAGTGCGTCATCGGCACGACGACGAACAGCGCCGTCGCCGTGGCCGCGAGCGGACCGTCGGGCGCGTCCAGCCGGGCCTCGCCCTCGCACCAGACCTTGCGGCCCTCGCGCCCGACGATCCGGGTGCGCAGGTGCAGCACGGAACCGACCGGCACGGGCTTGCGGAACTGGGTCTGCAGGCTCGCGGTGACCGCGGGCTCGCGGTGGTGCACGGCGAGCAGCCCGAGCGCCTCGTCGAACGCGGCCGAGACGACCCCGCCGTGCGCGATGCCGGGGGCGCCCTGATGGTGACGCTCGACCGGGAACGTGCTGGTGACCACCAGGTCGTCCCCGACGACGAAGCGCATCCGCATCCCGCCCTCGAGGTGACCGCAGCCGAAGCAGCCGTCGTAGTGGGCCGGCAGCTCGGTGCCGGGCGGGGGCGTGTCGGGATGCGAGGCGGGCCGGACGGCGCTCTCGGGCACGGAGAGGGACATGTACCGGACGGTAGCCGGGGCTGGGGCAGGATGCGGCCATGGCCGACATCACTGTCCACAGCGCGATCACCGACGGCGTCGCGCTCCTCACGCTGTCGCACCCGGCGCGCCGCAACGCGATGAACCTGGAGCTGTCCGGGCTGCTGGAGGCCGCGGTCGCCGCGGCCGTGGCGGACCCGGCGGTCGGGGCGATCGTCGTCACCGGGGAGGACCCGGGCTTCTGCGCGGGCGGCGACCTGGCCGAGCTGGCGACGGCGGACCCGGCCACCCTGAGGCGGGTCTACGCGGGTTTCCTGGCGATCGCCGACTGCCCGCTGCCGACGATCGCCGCCGTCAACGGGGCCGCGGTCGGGGCCGGGATGAACCTCGCCCTGGCCGCCGACGTCCGCCTGGCCGGCCCGAAGGCGAGGTTCGACGCCCGGTTCCTGCCCCTGGGCCTGCACCCCGGCGGTGGCTACACCTGGATGGCGCACCGGGTCCTCGGCGCGCAGGCCGCGGCCGCGCTGACGCTGTTCGGCGAGGTCGTCGACGCCGCCGAGGCCGAGCGGATCGGGCTGGCGCACCGCGCCGTCGACGACGTGGTGGCGGCCGCGATCGAGATGGGCGCCCGGGCCGCGGCCAACCCCCGCGACCTCACGATCACGACCAAGGCGACCATGCGGTTGGCGGCGGCGCTCTCGACGCAGGCCGAAGTGCTGGAGATCGAGGTCCGGGCCCAGGCCGAGTCGGTGCACTCCGAGGAGTTCCGCACCCGCCTGGCCGCGCTCCAGGCGAAGATCAGCCGTTCCTGAGCACGGGACGCCGACCTGTTGACGAGGTGTGACATCAGGCAGGGTGCGGGGGCACTGGGACGAATTGGGAGTTAACCTCGCCTCAGTACTCTCCGCACCCGTCCGGAATGAGGACACGACCGACCTATGACTGCCACCCCCGACACCGCCGTCGACCGTTCGCAGGTCGTGGAGAAGGACCGTGTCGTCATCCGCTTCGCGGGCGACTCCGGCGACGGCATGCAGCTCACCGGTGACCGGTTCACCTCCGAGACCGCCGCGTTCGGCAACGACCTCTCGACGCTGCCGAACTTCCCCGCGGAGATCCGGGCGCCTGCCGGGACGCTGCCGGGCGTGTCGTCGTTCCAGCTGCACTTCGCGAACTACGACATCCTCACCCCCGGCGACCGCCCCGACGTCCTCGTGGCGATGAACCCGGCCGCGCTCAAGGCCAACATCGCCGACCTGCCCCCGGGTGGCGTGCTGATCGTCAACACCGACGAGTTCACCAAGCGCAACCTGACGAAGGTCGGGTACGCGGCGAACCCGCTCGAGGACGACTCGCTGGAGCAGTACGCGGTGCACGAGGTCGCGATGGCCACCCTGACGATGGGTGCGCTGTCGGAGACCGGGCTGAGCAAGAAGGACGCCGAGCGGGCGAAGAACATGTTCGCGCTCGGGCTGCTGTCGTGGATGTACCACCGCCCGCACGAGGGCACCGAGCGGTTCCTGCGGGAGAAGTTCGCGCGCCGCCCCGACCTGGCCGAGGCCAACATCCTGGCGTTCAAGGCCGGGCACGCCTACGGCGAGACCACCGAGGCGTTCGCCGTCACCTACGAGGTGAAGCCCGCCCCGCTGCCCACCGGCACCTACCGCCAGATCACCGGCAACACCGCGCTGTCCTACGGCCTGGTCGCCGCGGGCCAGGTCACCGGGCTGCCCGTGTTCCTCGGGTCGTACCCGATCACGCCGGCGTCGGACATCCTGCACGAGCTGAGCAAGCACAAGGGCTTCGGCGTCACCACGTTCCAGGCCGAGGACGAGATCTCCGGCGTCGGCGCGGCGCTGGGTGCGTCGTTCGGCGGCGCTCTCGGGGTCACCACCACCTCGGGGCCCGGCCTGTCTCTGAAGTCGGAGACCGTCGGCCTCGCGGTGGCGCTGGAACTGCCGATGATCGTCGTCGACGTCCAGCGCGGCGGCCCGTCCACCGGCCTGCCCACCAAGACCGAGCAGGCCGACCTGCTGCACGCGATGTTCGGCCGCAACGGCGAGTCGCCGGTGCCGATCGTCGCCCCACAGAGCCCGGGCGACTGCTTCGACGCCACGCTGGAGGCCGCGCGCATCGCGGTCACCTACCGCACGCCGGTGCTGCTGCTCTCCGACGGATCGCTGGCCAACGGCTCCGAGCCGTGGAAGGTGCCCGACGTCGACACCCTGACGCCGATCGACCCGGGCTTCGCCACCGAGACCAACGCGCCCGACGGGTCCGGCGAGTTCTGGCCCTACCTGCGCGACGACGACACCCTCGCCCGCCCGTGGGCGATCCCGGGCACGAGGGGTCTCGAGCACCGGATCGGCGGCCTGGAGAAGGCCGACGGCCGCGGCTCGATCTCCTACGACCCCGCCAACCACGACCGCATGGTGCGGCTGCGCGGGGCGAAGATCGACGGCATCACCGTCCCCGACATCGAGGTCGACGACCCCACCGGCGACGCGTCGCTGCTGGTGCTGGGCTGGGGCTCCACCTACGGTCCGATCGGCGCCGGTGCCCGCCGCGTCCGGGCGCTGGGCCACAAGGTCGCGCAGGCCCACATCCGGTTCCTCAACCCGTTCCCGGCCAACCTCGGTGAGGTGCTGGCCCGCTACGACACCGTCCTGGTGCCCGAGATGAACCTCGGTCAGCTGGTGCTGCTCCTGCGCGCGCGGTACCTCGTCGACGCGAAGAGCTACACGAACGTCACCGGCCTGCCGTTCAAGGCCGAGGAACTGCAGGACCTGTTCCTGAGCTACCTGTCTGGAGAGCTGGCATGACCGCGCTCGATCTCGGACTGCCGTCGATCGGGGGCCTCGACGGGGTCCCCACCACGACCGACAAGCAGACCGCCAAGGACTTCACCTCCGACCAGGAGGTGCGCTGGTGCCCCGGGTGCGGCGACTACGCCGTGCTCGCCGCCGTCCGCCAGTTCCTGCCCACGCTGGGGATCAAGCGCGAGAACACGGTGTTCGTGTCCGGCATCGGCTGCTCGTCGCGGTTCCCGTACTACCTCAACACCTACGGCATGCACTCGATCCACGGGCGCGCCCCGACCATCGCCACCGGCCTCGCCGTGTCGCGGCCGGACCTGTCGGTGTGGGTCGTCACCGGCGACGGCGACGCGCTCTCGATCGGCGGCAACCACCTGATCCACGCGCTGCGCCGCAACGTCAACCTCAAGATCCTGCTGTTCAACAACCGGATCTACGGTCTGACGAAGGGCCAGTACTCGCCCACCTCCGAGGTCGGGAAGGTCACCAAGTCCACGCCGATGGGCTCGGTCGACCACCCGTTCAACCCCGTCTCGCTCGCGCTCGGGGCCGAGGCCACGTTCGTCGGGCGGGCGATCGACTCCGACCGCAAGGGGCTCACCGCCGTCCTCGGCGCGGCCGCCGCCCACCGCGGCACCGCACTCGTCGAGATCTTCCAGGACTGCCCGATCTTCAACGACGGGTCCTTCGACGTCCTGCGCAAGGGCGACGACGTCGAGGAGCGGCTGATCCACGTCACCGACGGTGAGCCGATCCGCTTCGGCCCCGCGGGCGACGACGGCCTCGGCACGTTCGCCGTGGTCCGGGAGGGCTTCGGACTGGGCATCGCGAAGGCCGCCGAGGTCGACGCGTCGGAGATCGTGGTGCACGACGCGAACGACCACAACCTCGCGTTCGCGCTGTCGCGGCTGTCCGACCAGGACCTCACGCACACCGTCACCGGGATCTTCCGCAACGTCGACAAGGTCACCTACGACGACGCGGCCCGCGCCCAGGTGAACGCCGCGAAGGAGAAGACCGCCGCGGCCGGGGGCCCCGACCTGCAGGCCCTGCTCAACGGCCGCGACACCTGGACCGTCGTCGGCTGACCCAGCCCGCACGTCCCACGGATCCGGTCCCTCACGAGGGGCCGGATCCGTGCTGTCAGGGGGTCTCCTCGTCGGCGGGGCCGTGCTGCGTCGGGATCGTCGGGGCCAGCCCGGACGGGGAGACGCCGAGCCGGTCGAGCGCGTCGCTCGCCCGCACCCCTGTACCCCGGGGACGGGCCGGGGCCTCCAGGGCCGACAGCGCGGGGTCGGTCGGCGGGGCGGCCGGGTCGACCAACCGCGGCTCCTCGCGCGGGGCCGCGGGCACGGGCTCCGCCGCCGGGGCCACGGGCGGAGCCGCCGCCATCGGACGCGCCTCCCGCAGCGGCCGCACGAACAGCAGCCAGGTGACGCCCGAGCCGAGCACGAACGCCACCGCACACAGCACCCACACCTGGGCGACGAAGCCGGCCACGGTGCCTCCTACCGGATCTCGAACTCGACGCGGCGGCTGGCCGCCCTGGTGTCCAACGGTTCGGCCGCGCCCCGGCCCGCGGTCGTGATCCGGGTGCGGTCGACCCCGCCGGTGACGAGGGCGTCGGCGACGGCCTCGGCCCGGCGCAGCGACAGCGCCTGCGCCCCCTCCGGCGACCCCGGGGTGTCGGCGACGTGGCCGGTCAGCACCACGGTCGCCTCCGGAGCGACGGCCAGCACGGCCGCGACCGCCCGGACGGTGTCGACCGCCTCTCCCTCGAGCGCGGCGCTGTCGGCGGTGAAGCGGACCGGTCCGGCCGTCACGAGCGCGGCGACCTGCTCGGCTGCGGGGACCGTGCCGGTCGTCGGGGCCGGGGCGGTCGGGGCCGAGCCGTCGACCGGCCCTGGCCCGTCCGGATCGGGGGTGGCCGGGACGGTGGCCGTCGCGACGTCCGTCCCGTCCGTGCCCCCCGCGCCGGCTGCTGCGGCGGCGGTGGCTGCGGGGGCCCCGGGCCACACCGTGCCCACTCCCGCGAGCACCGACGGCACCACGACGAGCGCCGCGCACCACAGGAGCACCGGGGTGCGACGAGGGGCCATCGGGTCTCCAGGTGGGTCGCGAACGAGAGCAGGATGCCACGACGCGATGTCGGCCGGGTCACGGATACCCCTGGAGCGACCGTCCGGACGCCCTCGGTGATCGTTCCGAGGTGGGGGCGGTGGTGGTTCCGAGCATGTCGTCGCCCGGCTCGCGGCGATCCCCGGCGACGCGGCGGATCCGGAACCCCGCGGGAGGCCCGACGCGGCGGACCGGCCCGCCCGGTGTTCTGATGGCGGCATGGCGTCGACAGGGCTGGACGGGCGGGGCGTCGCGGCGGCCGTGGGGGCCTACTCGATCTGGGGTCTGTTCCCGGCCTTCTGGCCGCTGCTCGCGCCCGCGGTGCCGGTGGAGGTGCTCGCGCACCGCATCGCCTGGGCCGCGGTGCTGATGGCCGTCGTGTTCACGCTGGTCCGCGGCTGGGGCGAGCTCGGCACCCTGCGGCCCCGCGGCTGGGCCATGGTCGCCGCCGCGGGCGTGCTGATCACCGTCAACTGGGGCTTCTACATCTACGCGGTGTTCGCCGGGCACGTCGTGGAGGCCGCGCTGGGGTACTTCATCAGCCCGCTGGTGAGCGTCCTGCTCGGCGTCGTGGTGCTGCGCGAGAGGCTGCGGCCGGTGCAGTGGGTAGCCGTCGGCCTCGCGGCAGTGGCGGTCGTCGTCATCGCGGCGGAGAGCGGCAGGCCGCCGTGGCTGGCCCTGACGCTGGCGTGCTCGTTCGGCCTCTATGGGCTGATCAAGAGCACCGTGCCGCTCACGGCGACCGCCAGCCTCACCGCCGAGGGGCTGGTGCTGGGGCCGATCGCGCTGGGCGTCGTCGCGTGGTTCGAGCTGACCGGCGCCGGCACGATGACCGGCCACGGCTCCGGCCACGTCGTGCTCCTGCTGCTCGCGGGCCCGGTCACGGCGATCCCGTTGCTGCTCTACGGCGTCGCCGCACGGCGGGTCCCGCTGAGCACCATCGGCGTGCTCATGTACATCAACCCGACCCTGCAGTTCCTGTGGGGCGTGCTCGTCCTGCGCGAGACGATGGAGCCGACGCGCTGGATCGGCTTCGTCCTGGTCTGGGCCGCGCTCGCGGTCTTCACGGCCGATCTGATCCGTACGTCCCGCTCCGACCGCCGGGCCGCCCGACTCGCGCCGGTCGCGTAGCCCGTACCGCATCGGCCAAGACCCCGGGCGTCATCGGCAAACTCGCCGGGTGGGGGCGGCAAACTCGCGGGGGGTGGGCGCGAGTTTGCCCCTCGTGTGCGGTGTCTTGGCCGATCGTGTGCGGCGGCTCAGGCGGTGCGGTCGACCATGTACGCGGTCAGGGTGGCCAGGGCGTCGGCGGCGGGGCAGGCCGGGAGCTGGGCCAGTTCCTGCTGGGCCTCCTTCGCCTGCAGCGCCAGTACCTCACGGGCGCGGGCGATGCCGTCGCTGCGCCGCAGCAGGGCGAGCGCCTCGTCCACGAGTGCGTCGTCCTGGATCGGCTTCGCGAGCAGCACCCGCAGGCGGTCGGCGTCGGGGCCGGTGCCCTGCAGCGCGAACAGCATCGGCAGCGTCTTGACGCCCTCGCGCAGGTCGGTGCCGGGCGTCTTGCCCGAGTCCTCCGACGCCGAGGAGATGTCGATGATGTCGTCGGAGATCTGGAACGCGGTGCCGACGACCGCCCCGAAGCGGTGCAGCGACTCGATCTGATCGGGCGAGCAGCCGGAGAACATCCCGCCGTAGCGCCCGGACGTGGCGATCAGCGACCCCGTCTTCTGGGCGATGACCGTGAGGTAGTGCTCGACCGGATCCTCGTCGGGGCCGGGGCCGCGGGTCTCCCGCATCTGGCCCGTGACGAGCTCGGCGAACGTCTCCGCGATGATCCGCACCGCGTCGGGTCCGAGGTCGGCCACGAGCCGCGAGGCGTGCGCGAACAGGAAGTCGCCGGTGAGGATCGCGACGGTGTTGTCCCAGCGCTCGTTCGCGCTCTCCGCGCCGCGCCGCATCGTGGCGGAGTCCATGACGTCGTCGTGGTAGAGCGTGGCCAGGTGGATCAGCTCCACGACCGCCGCCGCTGTGACGACGTCGGTCGAGTCGGGCCGCGGCCCCATCTGCGCCCCGAGCAGGGTGAACAGCGGGCGGAACCGCTTGCCCCCGGCCTCGATGAGGTGCAGCGACGTCTCGGTGACGAACCGGTAGTCGCTGTGCACCTCGCGGCGCAGCAGGTCCTCGACCTGCTCCAGGCCGGCCGTCGTGGCCCCCGCCAGCTCCGCGTCACCCAGCTCGACGCCCGCCACCTCGTAATTGCTCACCACGTCAGCTTACGAACACTCCGCCGGCCGCCCACTCCAAGGCCAGCGTCGGGAGGATGCCCAGCAGCAGGGTGATCAGCACACCGAGTGTGATCGCGGCCGTGGTGAACGCCCCGGGGATGCTGACGGCCGGGCCGTCCGCGGCCGGCTCGTTGAAGAACATCAGCACGATGACGCGCAGGTAGAAGAACGCCGCGATCGCGCTCGCGACCAGCGCGATCACCACCAGGGGGGTCATCCCGTCGGCCAGCGCCGCCGAGAACACGGCGAACTTGGCGGTGAAACCGCTGGTCAGCGGGATACCGGCGAGTCCGAGCAGCAGGAACGCCATCGTGTACGCGAGCACGGGCGAGCGCTTCGCCAATCCGGCCCACTGCGACAGGTGCGAGGCCTCGCCGTCGGCGTCGCGGACGAGGCTGATCACCCCGAAGATCGCGATCGTGTTGAAGCCGTAGGCGAGCAGGTAGAACAGCGTGCCCGAGATGCCCTCCGGCGTGACGGCCATCGCACCGAGCAGCAGGAATCCCGCGTGCGCGACCGACGAGTACGCCACCATCCGCTTGATGTCGGTCTGGGTGAGACCGATCACGGCCCCGATCGCCATCGACGCGATCGCGACGGCCCACAGCACCCCGCGCCACTCCCAGCGGGTGTCGCCGAACGCCACCTGCAGCACGCGCAGGATGGCACCGAACGCCGCGACCTTCGTGCAGGCCGCCATGAACGCCGTGACGGGCGTCGGGGCACCCTGGTAGACGTCCGGGGTCCAGGTGTGGAACGGACCGACCGACGCCTTGAACATCAGGCCGACGACCAGCAGCGCGAGCCCGCCGAACAGCAGCGCGTCCGACCGCGCGGAGCCGACCGAGGCCTCCGCGATGTCGGAGAACCGCACCGAACCCGCGTAGCCGTAGATCAGTGCGAGGCCGTAGAGGAAGAACGCCGAGGCGAACGCGCCCAGGAGGAAGTACTTGACCGCCGCCTCTTGCGACAGGAGCCGGCGCCGCCGCGCGAGCCCGCACATCAGGTACAGCGGCAGGGAGAGCACCTCGAGCGCGATGAACATCGTCAGCAGGTCGTTCGCCGAGACGAACGTCATCATGCCGCCGAGGGCGAAGAACGTGAACGGGAAGACCTCGGTCTGCATGGTCGGCGCCTGGTCCGGCGAGCCGTAGTCGCGGTCCTCCGGACCGGTCCCCGTGCCCGTCGTCCCGCCGCCGACGGCCGCGCGCGCGATCGCCGACGGGATGAACGCCCCGCCGGGCTCCACCGAGCGGTCGGCGATCAGCAGCACGCTGGCCAGGCCGAGCGCGAGGAGGGTGCCCCACAGGAACAGCGTGGGCCGGTCGACGGCCAGCGCCGCGGACAGCGTGACCACGCCCTCCGGGCCGCTGTTGCCCGCGTACACGCCGAGCGAGAGCCCGGCCGCCGCGATGCCGACGACCGACAGCGCGACCTGGGCCGGCCAGCGCTGGTGGCGCGGCAGGAACGCCTCGACGAGCACGCCGACCAGCGCCGTGCCGAGGATGATCAGCAGCGGTGCGACGGCCGCGTAGTCGATCGGGGGCACCTCGATGCCCTGGGCCAATACGGAACTCACTGGGCCAGTCCTCCCACCGGGTCGGACAGGCCGACCTCGTTCAGGGTGTCGATCACCGACGGGGTGATGACGTCGAGCACCGGGCCGGGGAAGAACCCGAGCACCAGGATGAGCACGATCAGCGGGGTGAGCACGGCGATCTCGCGCCTGCCCAGGTCGGGGAAGTCCGACGAGTCACGGGATGCCTCGACGGCCGGGTCGAGCATCGTGCCCGGCCCGCCCTTCCCACCGACGGCGGCGAGGACCGCGGCGCCGCGCACCGGGCCCTGCATGACCTGCTGGTAGACCCACAGCACGTACAGCGCGGCGAAGATGATGCCGACCGTGGCCAGGATCGTGAAGACGGGCTGGCGCGGGTAGGACCCGACGAGCACCAGGAACTCGCTGACGAACGAGTTGGTGCCCGGCAGCGCCAGCGACGACAGTCCGGCGATCAGGAACGACCCGGCCAGCAGCGGCGCGAGCTTGTGCACGCCGCCGTAGTCGCCGACGAGCCGCGACCCGCCGCGGGCGATCAGCAGGCCGACCACGATGAACAGCATCCCGGTCGAGATGCCGTGGTTGACCATGTAGAGCGTGGCCCCGGCGAACGCCTGGCTGGAGAAGGAGAAGATCCCCAGCGCGATGAAGCCGAAGTGCGCGATCGAGGTGTAGGCGACGAACCGCTTCATGTCGGTCTGGCCGACGGCGAGCAGCGCGCCGTAGAGGACGCCGATCACCGCGAGCGTCAGGACCAGCGGCGCGAGGCGCTGGCTGGCCAGTGGGAACAGCGGCAGGCAGTAGCGCAGGAAGCCGAACGTGCCGACCTTGTCCAGGACGCCGACCAGCAGCACGCCCGCCCCGACCGGGGCCTCGGCACCGGCGTCGGGCAGCCAGGTGTGGAACGGCACCAGCGGCGCCTTGATCGCGAACGCGAGGAAGAAGCCGAGGAACAGCCAGATCTGGGTGGTCTCGTCGACGCCCGCGGCCATCCGCTGCAGCTCGACCCAGGTGAACGTGCCCTGGCCCAGCTCGGTGCCGCTGACGACGAACAGCCCGATCACCGACGCGAGCATGATCAGCCCGCCGAGCAGCGAGTACAGGAAGAACTTCACCGCCGCGTACTGGCGGCGCGGGCCGCCGAAGCGCCCGATCATGAAGTACATCGGGACGAGCATCGCCTCGAAGAACACGTAGAACAGGAAGACGTCGGTGGCCGCGAAGACCCCGACGAGCAGGCTCTGCGTGGCGAGGATCAGCGCGAACAGCCCGCTGACGCTGCGGCCCTCGGGGAGCTTCTCCTCCCACGAGAACAGCAGCACGATCGGCACCAGCACCGCGATCAGCGCGAGCATCACCAGCGCGATGCCGTCGATGCCGAGCGCGAACGACGTGCCGAACGCGGGGATCCAGGGCACCGACAGCTCGAGGGCGAACCGGCTGTCGGACCGCGCGCCGAGGTAGGCGAACCAGACGACGGCGGTCAGCGCCAGCGAGGCGAGCGAGAAGCCGATCGCGACGAGCTTGGCCAGCCGGGCGTTGGCCCCCACGGTGGCGACGACCGCGGCCCCGACCATCGGGAGCAGCAGCAGGGTGAGCAGCAGCAATCCTGAGTTCATCAGACGAACCTCACCGCGAGCAGGGCCGCGATGACGAGCACCGTGCCACCGAGCATGGACAGCGCGTAGGACCGGACGAACCCGGTCTGGAGCCTTCTCATCCGCCCCGACGTGCCGCCGAGCAGGGCGGCGGTGCCGTTGACGACCCCGTCGACGCCCCTGTTGTCGACGAACACCAGTGCGCGGGTGAGCCAGGTGCCGGGCCGCGCGATGAGGGCCTCGTTGACGGCGTTGGCGTAGAGGTCGCGCCGGGCCGCCCGCACCGGCAGGGACACCTGCTCCGGGCGCTCGACCGGGGTCTTCCTCCGGCCGACCGTCAGGTACGCGACCAGCACGCCGATCACCGAGATCCCGACGACCAGGAACGGGGTGAGCGAGTGCGGCACGGCGTTGGCCTCGCGCTCGACCAGCTCGCCGATCGAGGGGGCGAGCCACTCCTCGAGCACGTTGCCGTTGTGGAGCAGGAAACCGGCGAAGACCGAGCCGAACGCCAGCACGATCATCGGCACCGTCATCGACAGCGGCGACTCGTGCGGGTGGTAGTCCTGCCCGTCGGCCGACTTCAGGTCCTTCCAGCGCTTCTCGCCGAAGAACGTCATCAGCATCAGGCGCGTCATGTAGAACGCGGTGAGCCCGGCCGCGAGCAGCGCGGCCCCGCCGAAGACGTAGCCCTGCCAGCCCGGCGAGTCGAACGCCGCGGCGATGATCTCGTCCTTGGAGAAGTAGCCGGACAGGAACGGGAAGCCGATCAGCGCGAGGTAACCCAGGCCGAACGTGACGAACGTGATCGGCATGTAGCGGGCGAGCCCGCCGTAGCGGCGCATGTCGACGTCGTCGTTCATCGCGTGCATCACCGAGCCCGCCCCGAGGAACAGCCCGGCCTTGAAGAAGCCGTGGGTGAGCAGGTGGAAGATGCCGAGTGCGTACCCCGCCGGGCCGAGGCCGACGGCCAGGATCATGTAGCCGATCTGGCTGACGGTGGAGTAGGCGAGCACCTTCTTGATGTCGTCGTAGGCGCACCCGATGATCGCGCCGATCAGCAGCGTGATCACACCGATGATCGTGACGACGAGCCGGCCCGTCTCGGACAGGTCGTAGATCGGGCTCGCCCGCGCGATCAGGTAGACGCCGGCGGTGACCATCGTCGCCGCGTGGATCAGCGCGGAGACCGGCGTCGGGCCCTCCATCGCGTCGGGCAGCCAGGACTGGAGCGGGAACTGGCCGGACTTGCCGCACGCCCCGAGCAGGAGCAGCAGCGTGATCGCGAGGACCGCGCCGGGGTCGATCTCCCCGATGCCCGCGAAGACCTCGGTGTACTGGACGGTGCCCAGCTGCGTCCACAGGATGAAGATCGCGATGGCCAGCCCGACGTCACCGACGCGGTTCATCAGGAACGCCTTCTTGGCGGCCGTGGCCGCGGACGGGCGGTCCTGGTAGAAGCCGATCAGCAGGTACGACGCCAGGCCGACGCCCTCCCAGCCGAGGTAGAGCATCACGAAGTTGTTGCCCAGCACCAGCAGCAGCATCGCGGCGACGAACAGGTTGAGCTGCCCGAAGAACCTGCGGCGGCCCGGGTCGTGGCTCATGTAGCCGACCGAGTAGATGTGGATCAGCGATCCCACACCGGTGATGAGCAGCACGAACGTCAGCGACAGCGGGTCGAGACGCAGCCCGAAGTCGATGTTCAGCCCGGCGACGGAGATCCAGTCGAACAGCGACAGCTCGCGGGTGCGCTCCTCCGCCGGGAGCGCGACCGTCTCCAGGAAGATCGCCAGCCCGACGCCGAACGAGGCGAGCACCGTGAGCACGCCGAGCCAGTGGCCCCACGCGTTGGCCCGTCTGCCCGCGACGAACAGCAGCAGTGCCCCGACCGCGGGCAGCACGAACAGCAACCAGGCCAGCGACGCGACGCCGGTGGCGGTGCCGACCTCGGGCAACTCCGTCACGGGGTCACCTCGCGTCGGTACGGGGTCCTGAGCACGGGGAGCACTCCTAGTACTTGAGCAGGTTGGCGTCGTCGACCGACGCGGTCCGGCGGGTGCGGAAGATCGAGGTGATGATCGCGAGGCCGACCACGACCTCGGCGGCGGCGACGACCATCACGAAGAACGCCATGACCTGGCCGTCGAGGTCGCCGTTGATGCGCGCGAACGTCACCAGCGTCAGGTTCACGGCGTTGAGCATCAGCTCGATGCACATGAACACGACGATCGCGTTGCGGCGCACCAGCACGCCCACCGCGCCGATGCTGAACAGCAGCGCGGAGAGCAGCAGGTAGTAGGTGGGGGTCACTTGTCCTCCACGTCGCGGGCGGACTTGTCGGAGGAGCGGCCGGTGAGCGCGTGCGCATCGGGGAGCACGTCGTCGACCGGGGCGACAGGGGTGGCATCGATGATCGCCGCGACCGACTCGGGGGCGATCGAGCCGTCGGGAAGCAGTGCGGGCACCGCGACCGAGTTGGCCGTGGCGAACACGCCGGGGCCGGGCAGCGGGGAGATGCGGTCGTGCTCGCCGCGCAGGCGGGCCTCGACGGTGGCGCGCTGGCCGCGCTTGTTGTGCGCGGCGGACTGCGCGAACGCCAGCACCATCGCCCCGAGCGCCGCGGTGATCAGCAGCGCCGAGGTGAGCTCGAACGCGAACAGGTACTCGGTGAAGATCAGCTGCCCGATGCCGGCGATGTTGTTGCCGGAGCCCTGGCCGCCCGCGGTGAGCCCGGCCGACTGCACCGAGACCAGCGACGGGCCGATGCCCGCGACGAGCAGACCGGCCAGGCCGACGCCGAGCACGAGGCCCGCGACGCGCTGGCCGCGCAGCACCTCGACCACGGAGTCGGAGCTGTCGCGCCCGACGAGCATGAGCACGAACAGGAACAGCATCATCACCGCGCCGGTGTAGACGATGATCTGCACGAACCCGAGGAACGGGGCCTGCTGCACCATGTAGAACACGGCCAGGCAGAACATCGTCAGCACCAGGAACAGCGCCGAGTGCACGGCGTTGCGGGCGAAGATCATGGCCAGCGCCGCGGCGAGCGCGACCGGGCCGAGGATCCAGAAGACGACCGCCTCACCGGTGGAGACGGTGTCGACCGCGGCCTGGGCGAGAACCATGCTCATCGGCCCGTCTCCGCGGCCACCGCGGTCATGTCGACCTTCGCCAGGCTCGGGCCCTGCACGTAGTAGTCCTGCTCGTGGTCGCCGAGCCGCATCGGGTGCGGCGGCTGCTCCATGCCGGGCAGCAGCGGGGCCAGCAGGTTCTCCTTGGTGTAGATCAGGTTCTGCCGGTCGTCGTCGGCCATCTCGTAGAAGTTGGTCATCGTGAGCGACCGGGTGGGGCAGGCCTCGATGCACAGGCCGCAGCCGATGCAGCGCAGGTAGTTGATCTGGTAGATCGCGCCGTAGCGCTCACCCGGGGAGTAGCGCTCCTCCTCGGTGTTGTCGCCGCCCTCGACGTAGATCGCGTCGGCCGGGCAGGCCCAGGCGCAGAGCTCGCAACCCACGCACTTCTCCAGCCCGTCCGGGTGCCGGTTGAGCTGGTGGCGCCCGTGGTAGCGGGGGGCGGCGGGCGGGAAGTTCTCGGGGTACTCCTCGGTGACGACCTTCTTGAACATCGTCGAGAAGGTGACGCCGAAGCCCTTGAAGAACTCGAACATTCTCTTCACTCCTTCCCGGAGGAGAGGGGGGCGGGCTCGCGGGCGGGCGGCCGGGCGCGCAGCTTGTGCCGCGACGGGGTGGGCACGGCGAGGTCGAGCGGCGGCACCGGGTAGTCCGACGCCAGCTCGATCACCGACTCGGTCTGCTGGCGGTCGGGCACCAGGAACGCCACCAGCAGGACGACGGCCAGCACGATCCCGATGACGAACAGCAGCGCGGTGAGGTCGCCGCCCTCGCTGTTGCGCCAGGTACGGATCGCGAAGATCGTCAGGATCCACAGCAGGCTGCCGGGGACCAGCACCTTCCAGCCCAGCCGCATGAACTGGTCGTAGCGCAGGCGGGGCAGCGTGCCGCGCAGCCAGATGAACAGGAACAGGAAGATCGAGGTCTTGATCAGGAAGGCGACGAACTGCAGCCAGCCGTTGTCGGCGATGAACGCGGGGAGGAACGGGATCTGCCCACCGCCGAGGAACAGCGTGGTGGCCATCGCGGAGACCGTGACCATGTTGACGTACTCGGCCAGGAAGAACAGCGCGAACTTCAGCGACGAGTACTCGGTGTGGAAGCCGCCGACCAGCTCCGACTCGGCCTCGGGGAGGTCGAACGGGGCCCGGTTGGTCTCCCCCACCATCGCGATGACGAACACCACGAAGCTCGGGATCAGGAGCCAGCCGAACCAGCCGTTCGCCTGGGCCCCGACGATGTCGGCGGTGCTCATCGACCCGGAGTAGAGGATGACCGCGACGATCGAGAGGCCCAGCGCGATCTCGTAGGAGATCACCTGGGCCGCGGAGCGCAGCGCCGCGAGCAGCGGGTACGGCGAACCGGAGGACCAGCCGCCGAGCACGATCCCGTAGACGCCGATCGAGGAGCAGGCCAGCACGACCAGCACGCCGACGGGGAGGTCGACGAGCTGCAGCACCGTCTGCTCGCCGAAGATCGTGACCTCGCCGCCGAACGGGATCACCGAGAACGCGACGAACGCGGGGATCGTCGCGATGATCGGCGCGATGAAGTAGACCGGTTTGTCGGCCATCACCGGCATGATGTCTTCCTTGAACGCGAGCTTGAGCCCGTCGGCCAGGGACTGCAGCCATCCGCCCGGTCCGGTGCGGTTGGGGCCGGGACGCTGCTGCATCCGGCCCACGACCTTGCGCTCGGCGTTGATCATGACCAGCGTCAGGACCACGCCGATCGCGAACAGCACCACGACCTTGAGCAGGATCAGCCAGATCGGGTCGTCGGCCAGCAGCTGCTGGGTCCGGGTCAACCCCTCCACCGGCTCGGGCTCCTGCGCGAGGTAGGAGATCATGCGGTCACCTCCACCAGGTCGCCGTGCCCGGCGCCGAGCAGCGCGCGGACGCGGGAGTCACCGGAGTTGCCCGGCAGCCACACGACGCCGTCGGGAAGGTCGGTCAGCGCCACCGGCAGCGTGATCATGCCGCGCGTGGTGCGGACGGTCGCCGGGGCGCCCTCGGTGAGCCCGAGGCGCTCCGCGGTGGCCACGTTCACCCGCACCAGCGCGGGCCGCGCCGTGCCGGCCAGTGCCGGCTCGTCGACGGCCAGGCTGGCGTGGTCGATCAGCTGGCGCCAGGTGGCGAGCACCGCCTGGCCGGGCGACGTGGGCCGCTTCGGCTGGCCGGGGGCCGTGGTCGGCGCCGCGGGGGCGGGACCCGAGCGGACGCCGAGGCGGTCGAGCTCGCCCCCGGCGGCCGCCGGGGTCTGCGTGAACAGGTCGACGTCCATCTCGACGGCGAGGGTGTCGAGCACCCGGCAGTCCGGCAGCACGCCGCTGGCGTCGAGGGCGGGCTCGAACGCGCGGCGCCGGCCCTCCCAGTTGACGTAGCTGCCCGCGCGGTGCGCGTCGGGGGCCACCGGGAGCACGACGTCGGCCAGCTCGGTGACCGCGGAGGTGTGCATCTCCAGGCTCACCAGGAACCCGACCTCGCGCAGCGCGGTGATCGCCGCGGCCGGGTCGGCCAGGTCGTAGGGGTCGAGCCCGCCGACGACCAGCGCGGCGAGCTCGCCGTCGGCCGCGGCGGTGAGGATCTCGGCGGTGCCGCGGCCGGGGGTGGCCGGCAGGCTCCCCGCGGCGAGGCCCCACGCCGTCTCGACCTCGGCGCGCGCGGCGGCGTCGGCCACCGGGCGTCCGCCGGGCAGCAGGTTCGGCACCGCGCCGGCCTCGAGCGCACCACGGTCGCCCGCGCGGCGCGGCACCCAGCCGACCGCCGCGCCGGTGCGGGCACCGAGTGCCGCCACCGCGGAGTACAGACCGGGCACCTCGGCGGCGCGCTCGCCGACGAGGACGACCCCGCCGCCGGTCAGCGCCTCGATCACGTGCGCGGGCAGGTCGGCCAGCACCGCGGCCTCGGCCCCCGGGACGGCCGGGACCAGGTTGTCCTTCGCGGCGGGCGAGGCCGCGCCGGTCTCGGGCGAGGTGCGCTCCACCGCGGGGGTGGTCCACTGGCCGAGGTGGAAGACCCGCTGCCCGTGCTTGCGGGCGGCCTTGCGCAGGCGGAGGAAGACGACGGGCGCCTCCTCCTCCGGCTCCAGCGCGACGCACAGCACGGCGGGGGCGGCCTCGAGCCGCGTGTAGCTCAGCTTCTCGGGGCCCTGCCCGACGACGTGGGCGGCCAGGAAGTCCAGCTCCTCGGCCGAGTGCGGCCGGGCGCGGAAGTCGACGTCGTTGGTTCCGGCGGCGACGCGGGCGAACTTGCCGTAGGCGTAGGCGTCCTCGACGGTGAGCCGGCCACCGGCCAGCACCCCGATGCCGCCCTCGCGCGCGGCGGCGAGGCCCCGGGCGGCGACGGACAGCGCGTCGGTCCAGGACGTCTCGGCGAGCACACCGTCGGCGCCCCGGACCATCGGCCGCGTGATCCGGCCGGCGGAGGAGAGGTAGCGGAACGCGAAGCGCGTGCGGTCGTCGATCCACTCCTCGTTGACCTCGGGGTCGTTGCCGGCGAGGCGCCGCAGCACCGTGCCGCGGCGGGTGTCGACGCGGATCGCGGCCCCGCTCGAGTCGTGCTCGGTGACGCCGGGCGTCGACTTCAGGTCGAACGGGCGCGAGCGGAAGCGGTAGGCCGCGCTCGTGAGTGCACCGACCGGGCAGATCTGGATCGTGTTGCCCGAGTAGTAGCTCTGGAACGGCTTGTCGTCGGCCACGCCCACCTGCTGCTGCGCGCCCCGCTCGAGGAGCTCGATGAACGGGTCGCCGGCGATCTCCTCGGAGAACCGGGTGCACCGCTGGCACAGGACGCAGCGCTCGCGGTCGAGCAGCACCTGGGAGGAGATCGGGAGCGGCTTGGGGAACGTCCGCTTGGTCTCCTCGAAGCGCGACTCGGTGCGCCCGGAGGTCATCGCCTGGTTCTGCAGGGGGCACTCGCCGCCCTTGTCGCAGATCGGGCAGTCCAGCGGGTGGTTGATGAGCAGCAGCTCCATCACCCCGGCCTGGGCCTTCTCGGCCACCGCGGAGGTGTGCTGGGTCTTGACGACCATCCCGTCCGCGACGGTCATCGTGCAGCTGGCCTGCGGCTTGGGCATCGGGCGCCCGCCCATCTCCACCTCGACCAGGCACTGGCGGCAGGCGCCCGCCGGGTCGAGCAGGGGGTGGTCGCAGAAGCGCGGCACGATGATGCCGAGCCGCTCGCAGGTGCGGATGAGCAGCTCGCCCTGGGGGGCGTCGATCACGCGGCCGTCGATCGTGAGCCGGACGTGCCCCTCGGGGACGGGCGTGGCGTCGGTGCCCGAGTCCTGGGTCAAGGTCATGCCATTGCTCCAACGGGTTCGACGTTCTGCGCCGCGCACAGGTCCAGGAACTCCTGGCGGAAGTACTTGATGGCGCTGGTGATCGGGCTGGTGGCGCCGTCGCCGAGCGCGCAGAAGGACCGGCCGAGGATGTTGTCGCAGATGTCGAGCATCGTCTCGACGTCGGTGGCGGTGCCGTGGCCCTCCACCATCCGCTCCAGGATCTGCACCAGCCAGTAGGTGCCCTCGCGGCACGGGGTGCACTTGCCGCAGGACTCGTGCTTGTAGAACTCGGTCCACTTCATGACGGCCCACGGCACGGACACGGTCTCGTTGAAGACCTGCACCGCGGTGGTGCCGAGCATGGAGCCCGCGGCCGCCGCTCCCTCGAAGTCCAGGGGGACGTCGAGGTGCTCGGCGGTGAACAGCGGGGTGGACGAGCCGCCCGGCGTCCAGAACTTCAGCGGCACGCCGCCCTTCATCCCGCCCGCGAGCTCGAGGAGCTGGCGCAGGGTGATGCCGAGCGGGGCCTCGTACTGGCCGGGGTGCTCGACGTGGCCGGAGACCGAGTAGATCTTCGGGCCGGGGCTCTTCTCGCTGCCCATCGAGCGGAACCACTCCGAGCCGCCCTGCACGATCGCGGGAACCGAGGCGATGGTCTCCACGTTGTTCACCACGGTGGGCGAGGCGTACAGACCGGACGTGGCCGGGAACGGGGGCTTGAGGCGGGGTTGACCGCGACGACCTTCGAGCGAGTCGAGCAGTGCCGTCTCCTCGCCGCAGATGTAGGCCCCGGCGCCGGCGTGCACCACGATGTCGAGGTCGAAGCCCGAGCCGAGGATGTCCTTGCCCAGGTAGCCCTTCGCGTACGCCTCGTTCACGGCGTTGCGGACGCGGCGGATCGGGTGCAGCGCCTCGCCGCGGATGTAGATCGCGCAGAAGTTCGCGCGGATCGCGAAGCTCGTGATGATGCAGCCCTCGATGAGCGAGTGCGGGTCGGCCATCATCGTCGGGATGTCCTTGCAGGTGCCCGGCTCGCCCTCGTCGGCGTTGATCACGAGGTACTTGGGCTTCGCGCCGGGGCCGTCGGGACCCTGCGGGATGAAGCCCCACTTCAGGCCGGTCGGGAAGCCCGCGCCACCGCGGCCGCGCAGGCCGGAGTCCTTGACGAGCTGGATCAGCTGGTCCGGGTGGGCGGTCAGCGCGGTGCGCAGGGCCTGGTAGCCCTCCAGCTGCTCGTAGGTCTCCAGCGACCACGAGCGCGGCGACTGCCAGCGGCGCGTGAGCACCGGCGTGAGGATGTCGGTCATGACTTCTTCTCCGGCGGGCTCGGGAAGGCGGGCGGGGAGTCCGGCATCGACGGGGCGCTCCAGCCCCGGTCGGTGGCCAGGCGGGCCCCGCGCATGGTCTCGACGGCGCTCGACGCACCCTCGACGGTGTGCTCCAGGTCGGTGAACACCCCGGCCAGCTCCAGGGACACGGTGCGGAAGTCGGTGAGCGCCGCGCCGCGGGTGGGGTGCGGCTTCTCGCCGCGCTGCAGCGCGTCGACCAGCGCGTCGGCGGTGTCGACCGTCTGGTTGTCGAAGAACTCGTAGTTGACCTGCACCACGGGCGCGAGGTCGCACGCCGCGAGGCACTCGGCGTGCTCGAGGGTGATCGAGCCGGTGGAGCCGGGCTCTCCCGCCGTCTCCTCGTGACCGACACCGAGCTTGGTCTTGAGCCGGGTGTAGATGTCGTCGCCGCCGAGCACCGCGCACAGCGTGTTGGTGCAGACGCTGACCAGGTGCTCACCGCAGGGCGTGCGCTTGTACATCGTGTAGAACGTGGCGACCGCGGACACCTCGGCGGTGGTCAGCTCCAGCGCGTCGGCGCAGTAGCGGATGCCGTCCTGGCTGACGTGGCCCTCGACGGACTGCACGAGGTGCAGCAGCGGCAGCAGCGCCGACCGCGACTGCGGGTACAGCGCGATGATCTCCTTGGTGCGCTGGCGCGTGAGCTCGTCGAACACCGGGGAGACCGGCGACTGCGGCGGCGGGCCGTCCCAGACGCGCTCCTCCGGAGCGGCCACGGGCCCGTTCGTCTCCGGGTTGGGGGTGGTCATCGGTCCACGCCTCCCATGACGGGGTCGATCGACGCGACGGCCGCGATGACGTCGGCGACCATGCCGCCCTCGCTCATCGCGGGCATCGTCTGCAGGTTCACGAAGCTGGGTTCGCGCACGTGCACGCGGACCGGACGGGTGCCTCCGTCGGAGACCAGGTGGAAGCCCAGCTCGCCGCGCGGCGACTCGACGGAGGTGTAGACCTGCCCCGCCGGGACGTGGAAGCCCTCGGTGACCAGCTTGAAGTGGTGGATCAGCGACTCCATCGACTGACCCATGATCTTGCGGACGTGCTCGAGCGTGTTGCCCATGCCGTCGGAGCCGACGGAGAGCTGCGCGGGCCAGGCGACCTTGCGGTCCTCGACCATCACCGGGCCCGGCTCCATCTTCTGCACGGCCTGCTCGACGATCTTGAGCGACTCGTGCATCTCCGCGACGCGCAGCCGGTAGCGCGCGTAGCAGTCGGCCTCCGTGGCCACGGGGACCTCGAAGTCGTACTCCTCGTAGCCGCAGTACGGCTCGACCTTGCGCAGGTCCCACGGCAGGCCCGCGGAGCGCAGGATCGGACCGGTGGCACCGAGGGCCAGGCAGCCGTCGAGCGGCAGGTAGCCGACGTTCTCCAGGCGCTGGCGCCAGATCGGCTGGCCGGTGAGCAGCTTGTCGTAGTCGGGCAGGCGCGACCGCATCAGCGCGACGAACTCGGTGACCTTCTCCTCCCAGCCGTCCGGGAAGTCCTGTGAGAGCCCGCCGGGGCGGACGAAGGCGTGGTTCATGCGCAGGCCGGTGAGGAACTCCAGCAGGTGGAGCACCTCCTCGCGCTCGCGGAACCCGGCCGTCATGCCGGTGAGCGCGCCGAGCTCCATGCCGCCGGTGGCCAGGCACACCAGGTGCGAGCCGATCCGGTTGAGCTCCATGAGCAGCACGCGCGCGACGGTGGCGCGGCGCGGCGCCTCGATGCCGAGCAGCTTCTCGACGGCGAGGCAGTAGCCGACCTCGTTGAAGATGGGCGCGAGGTAGTCCATGCGCGTCACGAACGTGACGCCCTGGGTCCAGGTGCGGTACTCGCAGTTCTTCTCGATGCCGGTGTGCAGGTAGCCGATCACCGAGCGGGCCTGCTGGACGGTCTCGCCCTCCAGCTCCAGCACCAGGCGCAGCACGCCGTGCGTCGACGGGTGCTGCGGGCCCATGTTGATGACGATGCGGTCGTCGTGGTCCTCGTCGAGGAGGGTGTCCCAGTCGCCACCGGTGACGGTGTAGACGGGCCCCTCGGTCGTGATCCGCTCGTCTGCCGGAGTGGGAGTGGTCACGAGTACGACCTCCGCTCATCGGGCGGCGGGATCTCCGCACCCTTGTACTCGACGGGGATGCCGCCGAGGGGATAGTCCTTGCGCTGGGGGTGGCCCTCCCAGTCGTCCGGCATGAGGATCCGGGTCAGGGCCGGGTGACCGTCGAAGATCACGCCGAACATGTCCCAGCACTCGCGCTCGTGCCAGTCGGCCGTGGGGTAGACCTCGACGACGCTCGGCAGGTGCGGGTCGTCGACGTCGAGGGCGACCTCGAGCCGGATCCGGCGCCTGTAGGTCATCGACGTCAGGTGGTAGACGACGTGCAGGCGCTGCGCGACGCTCTCGCCGTAGTCGACCCCGGAGATCGAGCTGCACAGCTCGTAGCGCAGGCCCTCGTCGTCGCGCAGGGTGCGGCAGAGGTCGAGGATCCGCTCGGGCTGCACGTAGAACGTGATCTCGCCGCGGTCGACCGTGACCTGCTGGATCGCGCCGGCCGGCACGCCGCGCTCGGCGAGGGCCTCGGTGAGGTCGTCGGCGAACTCGTCGAACCAGCCGCCGTAGGGCCGCTCGGCCGGGGCCGGGGCGTAGCCGGGCAGGCGCAGGCCGCCGAAGCCCGACGTGTCACCGGAGCCGGAGACGCCGAACATGCCCTCGCGGGCGCGGGCGGGGGCCTGCCGGGTGCCGCCCTCGGCGGTGGTACCGGTGCGGTCGACCTCGGCGCCCTCGGCGTCGACGGCCGCCTGCTCGGGCTCACCCGCGGCGGGGGTGGTGCCGCCCGCCGCGCGCTGGGCGTCGCGGTCGGCGCCGCTCGACTCGGCGGAGGACTGCTGCCCGCCGGTGGGTTCGGCCCCGTCCTTGGAGGTTCCTGCGGTCACGACGTCGCCTCGATGGTGTCGGCCGACTTCGGCGCGGTCTTCTTCGCCTTGGGCGCGTACTTGACCGACGACGGGATCATCGGCGTCTTGTAGCCGCTCTCGGCGAGCTCCGTGGCGCGCTTGGCGCCCAGCGGCTCGTCCATGATCTTGGCGTGGATCTTGAGGATCGCGTCCATCAGCATCTCCGGGCGCGGGGGGCAGCCCGGGAGGTACATGTCGACGGGGACGACGTGGTCGACGCCCTGCACGATCGCGTAGTTGTTGAACATGCCGCCGGAGCTGGCGCACACGCCCATCGCGAGCACCCAGCGGGGCTCGGGCATCTGGTCGTAGATCTGGCGCAGGACCGGGGCCATCTTGTTGCTGACCCGACCGGCGACGATCATCAGGTCCGCCTGGCGCGGGGAGGCGCGGAAGACCTCCATGCCGAAGCGCGCGAGGTCGTAGCGCGGCGCACCGGTCGTCATCATCTCGATCGCGCAGCACGCCAGCCCGAAGGTGGCGGGCCACAGCGAGGACTTGCGGGTCCAGTTGACCAGCTTCTCGACGCTGGTCAGCAGGACGCCGCTGGGCAGGTTCTCTTCGAGACCCATGTCAGTTCCAATCCAGGCCGCCGCGGCGCCACACGTAGACGTAGGCGAACCCGACGGTGACGATGAACAGCACGATCTCCACCAGCCCGAACAGCCCGAGCATGTCGGCGCTCACGGCGAACGGGTAGAGGAAGACCATCTCGATGTCGAACAGGATGAACAACATCGCGGTGAGGTAGTACGCCACCGGCATGCGTCCGCCGCCGACGACGGGGTCCGGCGACGGTTCGATGCCGCACTCGTAGGCGTCGAGCTTGGCGCGGTTGTAGCGCCGCGGGCCGATGTAGGGCGCGGACACCACCGAGAACAGCGCGAATGCACCGGCCAGGGCGAACATCAGCACCAGCGGGAGATACGGATCGAGCATCCTGCGCAGTCCTCGCCGTCGACGGATCACATTCCGGGCGCGACCCTAGGTCGCGGTGACCCTCCCGGCCGAAGCCAGGGGAGCCTTACTCGCACCCCGTGCGGGCCTGGTCACCGTCGTGGTCGTCGGTCTCGACGCCCGCTGCGAGTGGTGGTCCGCATGCGGCCTTGCGACTCCTTGTGAAGATATTCACGAAGTCGGGGTGAGTCTAGACACCCGGGTGCGGACGCGCTCGTCCGGTTCGCTCAGCCGTAGCTGCGGCGGGCCCGGTGCAGGGCCACGGCGCCGAGGGTGAGGTCGCGCCAGGCGACCTCACCCCAGCCGGCGCCGGCGATGCGGTCGGCCAGCTCGGGCTGGGGCGACCAGTCGCGGATCGACTCGCCGAGGTAGCGGTAGGCCTCGGCGTTGCTCGAGACCCGCGAGGCGATCGCGGGGAGCACCGTCTCCAGGCCGAGATAGTAGGCGGCGCGGAACGGTGCCCAGGTCGGGGTGCTGAACTCGCAGACCACGAGCCGGCCCCCGGGGCGGGTGACCCGGGCGAGCTCGCGCAGGGCCAGGTCGGTGTCGGCGACGTTGCGCAGGCCGAAGGAGATCGTCACGGCGTCGAAGGACGCGTCGGCGAACGGGAGGTGCAGCGCGTCGGCGGCGACCTTCGGCACGGCGCGGTCGGACCCGGCGCGGAGCATGCCGAGCGAGAAGTCGGCGGCGACGCACCATGCGCCGGAGCGCTCCAGCTCGACGGTGGAGACCGCGGTGCCCGCGGCGAGGTCGAGCACCTTCTCCCCCGGGCGCAGGTCCAGCGCCTGTCGGGTGAGCCGGCGCCAGCGCCGGTCCTGGCCGCCGGACAGGACGGTGTTCGTCACGTCATAGCGCCGGGCGACACCGTCGAACATGGCGGCGACGTCGCGGGGCTTCTTGTCCAGGTCGGCGCGGCTCACGGTGTCGACGCTACCCGCCGGGTACCCGCTCCAGCTCGTTCAGGTACCCGACGCGGGCGCGCTCGGCGAGCTCGTCCCACTCCGGCTCGGGGCGGCCGAGCGCGGTGCCGTCGGCGAGGGACGCGCCCATGCCGTGCAGGCTGATCCAGCGGTGGTCGTAGTCGTGCGGGGTGGCGCGGTCCCACGCGACGGCGTGCGGTGGACGGCGATCATCAGATGAGGCGCGCGCCGGTCGGGCGCTACGCGGCGGCGCGGGCGGTCGTCGACAGGCCGATGACGTCGGAGTAGTGGGCCAGCAGCTCGTCGCACACCGTCGACCAGGTGCGGCGCAGCACCGACTTGCGGGCGGACGCGCCGAAGCGGCGGCGCAGGGCGTCGTCCTCGGTGAGGGCGAGCACGGCGGCGCGCAGCCGGGCGTCGGCGGCGACGGACGCCGGGTCGTCGACGTCGGCGTGATCGGGGCGGGGCGGCACGAGGTAGCCGGTGCGCCCCGGCAGGACGAGGTCGCGCGGCCCGCCCGCGTCCGGCGCGACCACCGGCAGTCCCGACGCGAGCGCCTCCTGCGCGGCCTGGCAGAACGTCTCCGAGGGGCCGGTGTGCACGAACACGTCGAGCGAGGCGTAGATCCGGGCCAGGTCGTCGCCGCCGCGGAAGCCGAGGAACGCCGCGTCCGGCAGCGCCGTGCGCAACCGCTCCTCGCTCGGCCCCGCACCGACGACGACGAGCCGCGTGCCGGGCAGCCCGTCCAGCGCGACGAGCCGCTCGACCTGCTTCTCCGGGGCGAGGCGCCCGACGTAGCCGATCAGCAGTTCGCCGTTCGGGGCGAGGTCCGCGCGGATCCCGGCGTCGCGCTTGGACGGGGTGAACCGGCAGGTGTCGACGCCGCGCGCCCACTGGTGCACCCGCGGCACCCCACGCGCCCGCAGGGCCTCGGTCGCCCAGCTGGACGGCGCCAGGGTGCGGTCGGCCTGGCCGTGCAGCCGGCACGTCCAGCGCCACGCGGCGCGCGCCGTCAGCCCGAGGCCGTAGGAGGAGGCGAAGCCGGCGACGTCGGTCTGGTAGACCGCGACGGTCGGGATCCCGAGGCGCCGCGCGGCGTGGAGCCCCCGGTACCCGACGACGAACGGGGCCGCGAGGTGCACGACGTCCGGGCGGAACCCGCGCAGCGCCGTCAGGATCCGACGGCTCGGGACCCCCACCGGCATCGAGGTGACGACGGGCAGGTCCAGCGAGGGCACGCGGACGATCGGTGCGCCCAGGTAGTCGGTGGGTCCGCCGGTCCCGGGGGCGATCACGAGGACGTCGTGCCCGGCCGCGGTGAGGTGCTCCACCACCCGCAGCACGGAGTTGGTGACGCCGTTGACGACGGGCAGGAAGCACTCGGACACGATCGCGACTCGCACGGGGTGAACGTCCCGCACGCCCATGACCACACACCCAACTCACGGACAACTCCGCATGGCGGTCGCACAGTTGGCCCGGTGATGGGCGACACGTCACCCGGCCGTTCCACCCCCGACACCGGGTCCGGTGACCCTCGGGACACATGAGCCTCCAGCACGAGACGCGCCGCATCCCGCCCGCGGACCCGGGGCTGCTCTCGCGCGCGCTGGAGGTGGCGGGGCGCCTCGCGAACGACGCGGCCGAGGTGATCACCGCGACGGCGGGGCGGGACCGGCTCACCGACACCGTCAAGGCGCACCCCTTCGACTGGGTCACCGACACCGACCGCACGCTGGAGCGGCACACCCGCCGCGTGCTCGCCGCGGAGTTCCCGGACGTGCCGGTGCTCGGCGAGGAGTACGGCGCCGACCCCGGCGTCCACTCGGCGCCGCTGCGCTGGGTCGTCGACCCGGTGGACGGCACCGCCAACTACGTGGCCGGGTTCCCGTGGTGCGCCTACAGCCTGGCCCTGGTCGACGCGTACGGGCCGGTCGTCGGGGTGATCGCCGACCCCAGCCGCGCCCAGATCTACGCCGCCGCCCGCGGTCGGGGGGTGCGCGCGAACGGGGTGCCGGTGCGGATCGCGCCGCGCCCGGTCGTCGGGGGCCTGGTGTGCGCGGAGCTGTCGCTGGAGCGCGCACCCGGGTTCACGGCGCGGGCTGCCGCCGCGCACACCGGCGTCCGCGTGCTCGGGTCGGCCGCGCTGGCGATCACGCAGGTGGCGCTCGGGCACGCCGTCGCCGCCGTGCTGGACCGGTACGAGGAGTGGGACGTCGCAGGGGCACTGTGCCTGGCCTCGGAGGCGGGGGCCGTCGTCGTGGACGCGCAGGGCAACCCCGACCCCCTCCCCACCGACGACCTGATCGTCGCCGTCCCCGGGGCCCTGGACACGGTCCTGGACTGGTGGCACCACCCCTGACCCGGGTTAGGGTCAAAGCCGTTCAGTTAGCGGTCGCGGCTGCTGGTCAAGGATCTTGTTGCGGCGTGTCGTTGCCGGAGATGGGAGCGGAGCTCCGGTAGGAGAGGGCGTCCTCCAAGACAGCCTCGACACCACCGGGAGCTCCGCTGAGCGCGAATTCTGTCATCACCCGGGTCGTCACCGTGGCCGGTGGGTGTTTCGCTCCTGGTCATCTGGGCGAGTTGACCCGGATTGTGCCCTTCGAGATGGTCGATGCCGCGTTGGTCGAGACCCACAGCGTGCAGCGGCGGCTGCGGTTGTTGCCCTCGCGGGTGGTGGTCTACCTCCTGCTCGCGGCCGGGTTGTTCACCGAGATCGGCTGGTCACAGGTCTGGGCGCGGCTGTGCACGGGCCTGGACGGGCTGGGGGTGGCCACCCCGAGCGCGAGCGCGTTGGCCGCCGCCCGAGCCCGGGTGGGGGTGGCGCCGTTGCGGGTGCTGTTCGACCTGCTGCGCGGCGCCGAGACCGGCTGTGTGCAGATCGGCGCCGCCCGCGCCGCCCGCCCGGGAGTGTTCTGGCGGGGCCGGTTGGTCACCGCGGTGGACGGCACCATCCTGTGCTGCCCGGACACCCCGGCGAACCTGACCGAGTTCAGCAAGGGCGGCAGCTCGCACGGCACCACCACCGGCTATCCGATGGTGCGGGTTCTGGCGCTGGTGGCGTGCGGCACCCGCACGATCATCGACGCGGTGTTCGGCACCGACCGGGTCGGTGAACTCGGCTACGCCCCACAGCTGCTCGCATCGACCCGGGCCGGGATGATCGTGCTCGCCGACCGCAACTTCGCCGCCGCCGACTGGATCACCGCACTGGCCGCGACCGGCGCGGACGTGCTGGTCCGGGTCAAGAACCACCGCCGACTCCCGATCTGCCGCACGCTGGCCGACGGGTCGTCGGTGTCCCGGATCGGCCGGGTCGAGGTCCGAGTGGTCACCGCCAAGGTCACGATCACCACCAGCGACAGCGCCCGGACCGAGACCTACCGGCTGGTCACCACCGTGCTCGACCCCGACGTGCCCGCGGTCGAGATCGTCGGGCTCTACCACGAACGCTGGGAGATCGAGACCTGCTTCGCCGAGCTCAAGTCCACCAGCCTGGGCGGGCGGGTCCTGCGCTCACGCACCCCGACCGGGGTCGCCCAGGAGATCTACGCCCTGCTGATCACCTACCAGGTGCTGCGGATCGCGATCAGCGACACCACTCTGCACCGAGCCGACGTCGATCCCGACCGCGGTAGCTTCACCGTCGCCCGCCACGCCGCCCGTGACCAGCTCATCGCCGCCGCCGGCATCATCGCCGACACCGTGCTCGACCTCGTCGGCACGATCGGCCGCCACGTCCTGGACCAGCTCCTGCCCGCCCGCCGAGTCCGAACCAACCCGCGCGTGGTCAAACGCGCGATCTCCAAGTACGTCGCCAGCACCGCCAAAGGCCGCCACCGCGGCCCCAGCCGCCCCGCGCTGATCACCATCGAGATAGAACCGATCTTGACAGCCCAGCCACCGGACTAACTGAACGGCTTTGGGGTTAGGGTCGGACCATCGCCACCACCTCCGGGACCCGCGACGCCGCGGCCCTCCTCGTCCGCGCCACGCCTGTGCTGTTCGTCCTCATCTGGGCCACCGGGTTCGTCGTCGCCAAGTACGCGGCGCCCTACGCCGAGCCCCTGAGCTTCCTGCTGGTCCGCTACGCGGGCGTCGTCGTGCTGATGCTCGTGCTCGCCCTCGTCGCGAGGGCGCGCTGGCCGCGCGGGAGGGCGATCGGGCACCTCGCCGTCGCGGGGATCGGGATCCAGGCCGGTTACCTCGGCGGGGTCTGGGGCGCCGTCGCCGCGGGTATGCCGGCCGGGGTCGCCGCGCTCGTCGTCAACCTGCAGCCGGTGCTCACCGCGGTCGTCGCCGGGCTCACCGGGGCACGACTGGGGCGCGTGCAGGTGGCCGGCCTGGCGCTGGGGTTCCTCGGGGTCGTGCTGGTGGTGTCGAGCAAGCTCACGACGGTCGGGATCACCGCGACGACGCTCGGGCTCACCACGATGGCCCTGCTGACGATCACGATCGGCACGCTCTACCAGAAGCGGTTCTGTCCCGAGTTCGACCTGCGCACCGGCCAGGTCGTGCAGTTCACCGCGTCGATCCTGGTGACGCTGCCGTTCGCGTTCGCGTTCGAGTCGTTCCGCCTCGACTGGACGCCGCAGCTGATCGGCGCGCTGTCGTGGTCGGTGCTCGTACTCACCGGCGGCGGGATCTCACTGCTGTTCCTCATGCTGCGGCGTGGGGCGGCGGCGCAGGTGACCAGCTACTTCTACCTCGTACCCGGCATCACGGCGTTGCTCGCGTTGGTCATGTTCGGCGAGACGCTGGGGTGGTTCGCGGTCGTCGGGATGGTCGTCGCGGTGCTCGGGGTGGCGCTGGCGACGCGCGCGGCACCGCCGACGCCGCAGCCCCCGCAGTAGTCAGGCGCGGCTGCGGCGGCGACGCAGCCAGAACGCGAGCGGGCCGAGCACCACCCACGTCCCGACGACGCCCAGCACCGTCGGGACGATCCCGTCGACGGTGCTGCGACCGGCCACGCGGACCAGTTCGGGCTCGGTGACGTCGTACTCCACGGCCACCCGCTCGCCCGCAGAGAGCCCGCGGGGGTGGAAGACCCCGTTCTCGGGGACGACCGACTGCCCGTTCGCGACGGTGAACCGCACGAGCGTGCGGAAGAACGTCGAGCCCTCCAGCACGTCGGCCTGGGCGGTGGCGCGGTTGCGGTCGATGGCGGCGTCGTCGACGGCGGAGCCGATCAGGGCGAGCCCGGCCAGCACCGTGACCAGCACCGCGAGTCCCAGAACCAGCTCGGGGAGGCGCCTGCGGACGAACCGCGCGGTGGGCGCGACGGTCGCCGCCATCTCGTCGAGTGCCCGCGGTTCCGCCACGGCGACGGAGTCTAGACGCCGTCGCCGAGGCCACTGTGGCCAGCGACTCCCCGGGGCGGACGAGCGTTCGGCCCCCGCGCCTCCTACGCTCGGAAACGTGACGATCGCTCCGCTACCGGCCGGTGTGCGCGTCCGAACCAGGCCTGTCGACGACCTCGGCGGCCTGCTCGAGCTGCTCCCCGACGCCCGTACCCCGAAGTCCTGGGTGCGCGGCGACGACGGTCTGGTCGGCTGGGGCGAGGTCGCCCGATGGACCGGGTCCGGGCCCGACCGCTTCGCCGACGCCGACGAGTGGTGGCAGGCGTTCGTCGACGGCGTGCAGGTCCGCGACGAGGTCGGCGAGCCCGGAACGGGGCCCGTAGCGTTCACCAGCTTCACCTTCAGCGACGACTCCGCCGGGTCGGTCGTCGTCGTCCCGCGGGTGGTCGTGGGGCGCCGCGGCGGCCGTGCCTGGATCACCGAGTTCTCCCACGGCGACGGCCCCTCCGGCGTCCACGCGATCGACCCGGTGCGGCCGGCGGGCACCCTGCGCTACTCCGACGGCCGGCTGCCCGTCGACCGCTACCGCGCCGCCGTCGCCGAGGCCGTGCGCCGGATGCGGGAGGGCGAGCTGGACAAGGCCGCGCTGGCCCACGACCTGCTCGCCGTCGCCGAGGCCCCGCTCGACCCGCGGCATCTGCTGGGCGGGCTCGCGCGCCGCTACCCGACGTGCTGGTCGTTCGCGGTGGAGGGGCTCGTCGGGGCCACCCCGGAGCTGCTGGTCCGGCGCACCGGAGACGTCGTCGAGTCCCGCGTGCTCGCGGGCACGATGTGGGCCGCCTCCCCCGGCACCGGCACGCTGGGCGACCGGTTGATGAGCTCGGCCAAGGACCGCCACGAGCACGCGCTGGCCGTCGACTCGCTCACCTCCGCGCTCGCGCCGCTGTGCGCCTCCCTCGACGCCCCCGCCGTTCCCGACGTGCTGACGCTGCACAACGTCTCCCACCTCGCCAGCGACGTCCGCGGCCGGCTCGACCCCCTCGGCCCCGCCTCGCTGCTGCGCCTCGCCGGGGCCGTGCACCCCACGGCGGCCGTCGGCGGCACCCCGCGCAAGATCGCCGTCGAGCTGATCACCGAGCTGGAGGAGATGGACCGCGGCCGCTACGCCGGGCCCGTCGGCTGGATCGACTCCCGCGGCGACGGTGAGCTCGGCATCGCCCTGCGCTGCGCCCAGCTCGACGGCCCCACCGCCCGCCTGTTCGCCGGGTGCGGGATCGTCGCCGACTCCGATCCCGACACCGAGGTGCGCGAGGCGGCGGCCAAGCTGGTGGCCGTCCGCGACGCGCTCGAGGGCTAGCCGAGCTCCAGACGCGGCCAGTGCGCCGTGTCGCGCAGCAGCCGCCGGTCGTGGGTGGCGAGCACGACCGCGGCCGCGGTGGTCTCCAGGGCCTCGGTGAGCTCGTCGACGAGTGCGGCCGAGAGGTGGTTGGTCGGCTCGTCGAGCAGCAGGACGTGCGGGAGGTCGGCGAGGACGCGGGCCAGGTCGAGGCGCCGGCGGGTGCCGACCGACAGCCCTTTCACGTCCTCCACCAGGCCGAACGCCGGGATCGCCGACCGTCCGGAGGCATCCGACTCCTGGGCCAGCCGGCCGACCCGGACACCACTGCCGCGGGTGACGGCCCCGGTGTCCGGTTCGAGGGATGCGCCCAGCACCGCGAGCAGCGTCGACTTCCCGGCCCCGTTCGGTCCGGTCACCACGAGCCGCGCCCCCGACGCCAGCGCGACATCGCAGGGCCGCGGCAACCGCCCGTCGACGGTCACCGCGTCGGCGCGCAGCAGCAGCCCGGGCCGGACCGGCAGCTCGGGCGGGGCGAACCGCAGCGGTGGCCGCGGCACCGACACCGTGTGCGCGGCGAGCTGTTCCTGCCGCCGGTGCACGGCCCGGACCAGCGCGGGAGCCCGTGTCGCCCGGGTGTGCTTGCCGGTGCCCTTGTCCGGGCGCCACCCGTCGCGCAGTCGGTTCTGCGCGGTGGAGAGGTCGTCGGCCAGGCGGCGGCGCTCCCCGATCTGGTCGAGGTGCAGCGCCTCCCAGCGCTCCCGCTCCGCCCGCCGCCCCGCGACGTACCCGGCGTAGCCGCCGCCGTAGGTGCGCGGGCGGCCGTCGGAGGTGGGGTCGAGGTCGAGCACGGTCGTCGCGACGTCGGCGAGCAGGGCCCGGTCGTGGCTGACCAGCACGACCGCGCCGGGGTGGTGCAGCAACCGGTCGGTGAGGTGGTCGAGCCCGGCGGCGTCGAGATGGTTGGTGGGTTCGTCGAGCAGCAGCACGTCGTGCCCCGCACCGAGCAGGCAGGCGAGCCGGACGCGGTGCCGCTGCCCGACCGACAGCGTCGCCAGCGCGCGCGACCGGTCGTCGACGGCACCGAGCGCGGCCAGCGACACCTCCACGCGCCGGTCGGCGCCCCACGCGTCGAGGGCGTCGACGGTGGCGAGCGCGGCGGTGTAGGCGTCGGTCGACCCCGGCCGGCCGGTGGCGAGCGCGTCCGCCGCCTCGTCGAGAGCGCGCAGCGCGGCGCGGACCGTGGCGAGCTCGACGTCGATCAGGTCGCCGACGGTGCCGTCGACGGGGAGCTGCTGGTCGGCGACCCCGAGGCTCCCCGAGCGGTGCACCCCACCCCGGTCGACGGGCAACCGCCCGGCCAGTACCTGCAACAACGTGGTCTTGCCGCGGCCGTTCTCGCCGACGACGGCGAGGCGGTCACCGGCGGAGGCGGTGAGGTCGACCCCGGCGAGCACGGGGCGCCCGCCGCGGGAGAGGTGGACGTCGACGGCGCTCACGTGGGCCGTTCGGACAGGGGACAGCCGGGACATGGGGGTACCTCGGGGTGATGGCAGGAACGACGGAAGGGCGCCGCGTCACGCGGCGCCTGTGGGGGTCTCGTCGTCGCTCAGTGGAAGAGCAGTTGCTGCATCACGGGTCGAGGATACGGCGGGAACGGCGGCGGGTCGCCCGGTTCATCCCTTCCGGGCCTGTGCGAGGGCGGACACCTCGAGCTGCGAGGTGACCTCCAGCTTCGCGAGGATCGACCGGATCTGGGTCCGGACCGTCGCCACCGAGACGACGAACTCCTCGGCGATGGCGGCCGGGCGGCGGCCCGCGGCGATGCGGTCGACGATCTGCAGCTCGCGCGGTGTCAGCCGGTCCCAGCGGTCCCGGACCAGGCGCCGCTCCTGCGACCGCACCGATGCCGTGGCCTCGATCCGCCTGCGCTCGTCGTCGCCGATCAGGGGGCGGCCCTCCGCAGCTCGGGTCGCTGCGGCGACCAGCTCGGGGAACGGGGCCGACTTGCGGACCCGTCCCAGCGCGCCCGCCGCGATGCCCGCGGCGATGCGGTCCTCGTCGGTCGAACCGGTGACCAGCACGACACGCCATCCCGAGCGACGCAGCCGCGGGACGAGGTCGACGCCGTCGAGGCCGTCACCGAGGTCGAGGTCGAGCAGCACGAGCGCCCCGGGCGCGGCGGGCACGTCGACGCGGGGCAGGAACTCGGCGGGCAGCAGCGCCGTGGCCTCGATCCCGCCGGAGCGCAGCGCCATCACGAGCGCGCCGGCGACGAGTGCATGGTCGTCGACGATGACGACCGGACCACCCGTCACGCGAGGACCGGGGTGCGGCACGCCGCGGCCGGCAGCTCGAGCACCGCCGTGCACCCGGCGCCGGAGACCAGGGAGAAGGTACCGCGGTGCCGCTCCACCAGCTCGGCGGTGATCGACAGGCCGAGCCCGCCACCCGACGACGCCGGCCCGCGCACGCCGCGTTGGAGTACGACCTCGGGTGGCGCGCACAACCCGGGGCCGTCGTCGGCCACCTCGATGCGCACCTTCCCGGCCTGCACACCTGCGCGCAGGGTCACCGATGCACCCGGTGCGTGCCGGCGGCAGTTGATCAGCAGGTTCGTGATCACCTGGGCGAGAACGGCCGGGTTGATCGCGGCCTCGGGCTCGCCGACGACGTCGACGTCCACGTCCAGCCCCGCCGCGCGGTGCACCACCGCCAGGTCCTCGAGGATCGTGGTGACCCGTGCCTCCGCCGGGCCCTGCTCGAGGACGGCGCCGTCGAGCATCTGCTGCAGGCGCGCGAGCTCCGCGGTCGCGGCCAGCAGCAGTTTGCGCCCGTCGTCGGACCGGCCCAGCTCGTCGTCGCGCAGGACGCTGGCCGCACCGTTCAGTCCGGCGACGACGTTGCGGAGCTCGTGGTCGCGCTCGGCGACGGACGCCATGACCGCCTCGACCTCGGCGAGCCGGCTGCGCGAGAGCTCCTGCTGGCGCCCGATCGCCCCGATCGCGGCCACCATCAGCGTCGTCGCTGCGACGAGGAGCATCGCGACCGCACCGAGCTCCAGAGCACCGGCGAGCAGGGGACGTCCGGTGAGCGTCCCGAGCGCGTGCGCGGACCCGAGCGCGGCGAACGCCAGACCGGTGCGTCGAAGCAGCGGATGACCGGCCGCCAGTCCCCTCCCGACCAGCAGCAGTCCGGCGGCGCCGACGACGGCCCACCCGGCGAGGTCGGTCCAGCGCACCAGATCGGGCGACGGGGTGTAGGCGGGCGCGAGCAGCGCCACCACCGCCATCGGCACCGTCCCGGCCACGGCGACGACCGAAACGCCGCGACCGCGGCCCATGCGCCACGACGGGCGGGCCGCGAGCACCAGAAGCCCGGCCACGGCGAGGACCGAGACACTGCCGACGATCGCCCACACCCCGCCCTCGGCACGCACGGCCTGGAGCCACAACGCCCCGGCGGTGTACACGCCGACGGCCGCGGCGACGCGACGGGCCCGACGGCTGGCGCTGAGCCAGGCCGCGACCCCCATCAGGATCGTGGCGGCGACGCCGGCGGCGAAGGTCAGCGTGCCGAGGCCCCGCTCCGGCATCTCTCGTCCCTGCAGGTGGCCCACGACGGCCACCGCGAGACCGACGAGGACCACCTGGAGGACGATCTCCACCGCGGCGGTGCATCGGTGACGCCGTCGTGCGACCGGACTTCGCTGCCCGGTGGAAGTGCTGGTCACGAACAGACCCCTCGGACGTACGGGGGCGATCGGCCACGCGGACCGATCGGGTGCTGGGGAGCTCCGGTCAGTCCTTCGTGTGTTCCGCCAGGGCGTTACGGCCGTACACGCTCCGTGTTCGTTCAGTGGACCACGGCTCAACGGTCCTGGCGCCTGCGCCGATCGGCGGTCACAGGCGTGCGCGAGCGGGGGACCAGCAGATACGCCGCCACGGCCAGCAGCGCCACACCGGCGGCGAAGTACACACCGGGCGGTGTGAGAAGTCGTTCCCTGAGCAACCCCACGTAGGGCACGTGGTACCACTGCACGCCGCGGACGTCGACGGCCTCGACGACACCCGGGTCGTCGGCGTTGTTCGCATCGCCCCGCGTCACGAACACCGGTCCGGGCTCGACCCCGACCACCCGGTGCGTGACGACCCGCGTCTCGACGCTGCCCTCGTCGCGGTCGGTGAACGTGATGACGTCGCCGACGACGATCTCCGCGGCCGGGCGCGGCCGGACGATCACGGTGGACCCGACCGGCAACGCCGGTTCCATGCTCCCGGACAGGACCGTCAACGGGGTGGCCCCGCCGATCGCCGGGACGATCGCGACGGCGACGGCGAGCCCGACCACCAGCAGCAGGGCCGTCGCGGCCGCCCACCCCAGCACCCGGCGCATCGGGTGCGGCTCGGGCTCACGCTCCCCCACGATCGGAATGCGCTCGGTCACCGGTTCCGCAGCCATCGTCCCCCCTCGGACACACGAAGAGCGCAGTATGCGGCCGCGTGGAAGCGCCTGTCGTACCTCAGATGAGGTACGTGCTGAGCAGGGCGAATACCCAGGTTGGGGTATGCGCGGCAGGGCCCGTCGCCGTCATCGTTCCCGGCAACGCGGTCCGACGGATCGCCCAGCACATCGCGATCCCGAGGAGCACCCGTGTCGATCCTGCAGAAGAACAAGAAGCTCGCCGCCGGCATCGGCGTCGCCGCCGTGGCCGCCGCCGCCATCGCGCTGGGCGCGGGCACCTACGCCGCGTTCACCGACACCGAGGCCGGCCCCGGCGGGACCCTCGCCGCCGGTACCCTCAACCTCGACGTCACGACGAACGGCTCGTCGACCATCGAGCTGTTCAGCGCCGACAACATCGCGCCCGGCTACGTCTCGCCCGCGCGGACCTTCACCATCAAGAACTCCGGAACCATCAACGGCGTCCTGAACGGCTCCTCGACGGTCACCGAGAACACCGGCGGCGATCTCGACAGCCAGCTGTTCGTCAGCGGCAGCTGCACGGGCACGCCCACGTTCAACAACGTGCCCGTGACCGCCCTGGCCACCACCTTCTCCAACGTGCCGCTCAACGCCGGCGCGTCGGCCAACTGCTCGCTGGTCTTCTCGTTCCCGGACGCCTTGAACAACAACCTGGCGCAGGGCGACAAGGTCGTCATCACCTCGACCCTGAACCTGACGCAGGCGCCCTGATCCCGGGACTCCACACGAGCGGCGGGCCGGAACTCCCGGCCCGCCGCTCCGTCGTCGTACAGCCCGCCGCTCCGACCGATCGGCCGCACCCGAGATACCCACGTTGAGGTATGCGCGGCACCTGGTCGTCGCGCCACCCTTGACGCAAACGCGGTCCTCCGGTCCGCACACCCGCATCACGAGGAGCACCGTGTCGATCCTGCAGAGGAACAAGAAGCTCGCCGCCGGGATCGGCGTCGCCGCGGTCGCGGCTGCCGCCGTCGCTCTCGGCGCGGGCACCTACGCCGCCTTCACCGACACCGAGACCGGTCCCGGCGGGACTCTCGCGGCCGGCACCCTGAACCTGGACATCGCGTCGACCCCGACGGCCACCACCCAGTTGTTCAGCGCGTCCAACATCGCACCCGGGTACGACTCGGGCCCGCTGGTCTTCACGCTCACGAACACGGGATCGATCGACGGCACGCTGCGGGGCGACGCGACCGTCGAGGAGAACACCGGCGGCGACCTGGACCGGGAACTGCGTGTGTCGGGCAACTGCCCGGGCACCGCCTCGAACTTCGCCGACCAGCCGGTCAGCATCCTGCTCACCGGGTTCAACGCCGACCTCGATGCGGGCCAGACCGTCACCTGCACGTTCCGGTTCACCTTCCCGGACGGGCCGAACAACAACGACGCCCAGGGCGACACCGTCACCATCGCCTCGACGTTCGTCCTGACCCAGAGGTAGATCGACTTCGCAGGGCGGGGCTGCCGCCCGGTGCCCCGCGATGTCCACGTCACACAGCACGTCCTGCACCCCGGCTGGTCCGGGACCGCGGGAGCATCACCGCTCATCCCGGGGGAACCGTGAACTCACGCCTTGTCGCCATCGCCGTCGTCGGTTCCGTGGCGGTGGTGGGCGTGGCTGTCACGGCTGCGCTCTCCGGGGGCACCCTCGCCTCGTTCTCCAGCACCGTCACGAGCTCGCCGAGCACCATCGGCGCCGCTCGGGTCACCCTCGGCGGTGGTGACGACGCCGGTCCGGAGCTCGGCTACACCGACCTCCGGCCGGGTGCGTCCCAGACCGTGGAGCTGACGGTCGCCTACGAGGGCACCGTCGCCGCGGAGATCGGGCTGTCGCTCACCCCCGCCGCCGGTTCGCCGTTCTGCGAGCAGCGCGACGGCAGGTGGGTCGCGAAGCCCGGAACGGCCGTGACCCTGAAGATCGGCAGCAACCCGGCCGAGAGCTACTGCTCCCTCTACGACGGGCGCGTGGTGCCCCTCGGCACCGCACAGCCGAGCGCGGAGCCCGTGCGCATCCCCGTCACGCTGACCCTCGCCGAGGGTGCCGCTCCCGGGTCGGCGGGTCTCGACCACACCGACGTCGCGACGATCCACGCCGAGGGCGGGTTCACCGACCGTGCGGACGGCCACCTCCGCGTCGCCACCGCCGCCGACCTCCCGTCGGACACCGCTCCCGCGCCGGTCTCCGTGGCGTTGGCCCTTCCCGGAGAGGCCCCGCCCCCCGACCTGGCCGACCCGGCCGGATCCGCCCGCGGCGAGGGCGGCGCCGCCGCAGTGGCACTTCCCGCCGAGTGCACCGCCGCCGGGATGACCGCCGCGGACTTCGTCGAGGTCATCGCGCTGGACCCGGCGAAACCGGTCTGGGACGCGGTGGTGAGCCGGGGTCGAGGCGCCGGCCCGTTCGTCGTGCTCGGCACCCCGGGCGACGACACGATCATCGGCTCGGCCGTCGACGACTGCATCGTGGGCGGGGCCGGCGACGACTCCCTCACCGGTGGCGACGGTGACGACGTGCTGATCGGTGGGGCCGGCGACGACGTCCTCCACGGCAACGCAGGCGCCGACATCCTCCTCGGCGGCCCCGGGCGCGACGATCTCCGCGGCGGCGACGGCCGCGACGCCTTCGACGGCGGACCCGGCAGCGCGACCTGTGACGCCCTCCCGACGGAGAGCACGGTCGCGTGCACGGCCCCTGCGCCCGCTCCGGCACCCGTGGCGCCCCCCGCCCCGGCTGCACCCGCACCCGCCGCCCCCGAACCCCGGCCCGAGTCGGCCCCACCGGTGGCTCCCGAGCCCGCGCCGCCCGCGCCGCAGTCGGCCGAGCCGGCGCCCGCTCCGCTGGTCGAGGAGGCTCCGTCGGTCGAGCCGAGCCCCACGGCCTCCCCCGCGGTCACCACCGAGGCCGCGCCGGTCGAGCCCGTCGCCTGATCACGACGCCGCGCCACGGCCTCCCGCAGCGCCGCGTGCACGTCGCGCGACGTCGCCCGCTAGGCGTGCACCTCCACCGCCCGGATCCCCGGCGGGAGGGTGTCGGACCGCACCTCGTGTGGATCCCCGGCGATGTCGAGGTCCCCGGCCGATCCCGGCCGCCGCGCCGGAACACCTCGTCCGCACGGCCGCACGATGGTCGCGCGGGATCGTCGTCGGGGCGCTGGTCATGGGGGTGGGCGCCACCGCGGTGCTGCCGGTCCCCGCGTCGGCGACGGCACTGGCGATCGCCGGGCACTCCTCGGCGCGCTCGGCGCGTTCGCCCCGCCGCTGTTCGCGTTCGCCGTCTGGTTCGGCGGCTGGCCCGCGCTGCGCCAGGGTGGGCGGCTGTTGCTCGCCGAGCCCGGCTGCGCCGCACTGGTGGCGGCCGGCCGGGACGGGCCGCCGCGCGCCGACTCGTCGGGATGGCGGCACGGCCCTCGCTCGCGGCCGTCGCGACGCTCGGCGCGCTCATCGCCTTCACCGTGACCGCACCCGATCCGCAGGCCGCGACCGCCGAGGTGCTGCGGGTACTGCTCGCGCTGACGGTGCCGCACATGCTCGTGATCGGGTGGCTGGGCCGCCGCGCCCGGTGACCGGTCGGGTCACCGCCGCGCCACGGCCTCCCGCAGCGTCGCGTGCCCGCCGCGCAACGTCGCCCGCTCCGCGCGCACCTCCACCACCCGGATCCCGGACGGCGGATCGAGGCGCAGGCCCAGCGCGTGCTCGACGCCCATCGCCGTACACAGGGCGGCCAGGTCGACGTCCTGCGGCGTGCCGAACATGCGCTCGAACGCCGCCGAGTGCTCGGCCGCGCCCTGCTCCAACAGGCCGAAGATGCCGCCACCGGAGTCGTTGAGGACCACGATCGTCAGGTCCGGGCGGGGTTCGCCGGGCCCGATCAGCAGGCCGGTGGTGTCGTGCAGGAACGTCAGGTCGCCCATCAGCGCGTAGCTGGGGCCGTCGTGCGCGAGCGCCGCGCCGACCGCCGTCGACACCGTGCCGTCGATGCCGGCCACACCGCGGTTGGAGTGCACCGTCAGCCCGGGTCGCGGGACGGCGGCCAGCGCGACGTCCCGGACGGGGTTGGACGAGCCGAGGACGAGCTGGGCGCCGTCGGGCAGGGCGGCCACCACCGCGCGGGCCAGGCGGAGGCCGACGGGGGCATCCCCCAGCGAGCGGTCGAGAGCGGCGGAGGCGGCCGCGTCGGCGGTGCGCCACCGGTCGAGCCAGCCTGCGGGGGGCGTCAGCCCGGGCAGTGACCCGACGGCCCGGACCGTGCCGGGCACGTCGGTCCACGGCCCGTCACCGGCGAGCGCGTACACCGCGACGGCCGGGTCGGCGAGCAGCCGGGCGACTCCGCGGTGCAGCGTCGGGCGGCCGGCGACGACCACCTGGGCCGGGCGCAACGCCGGGTCGTCGAGCAGCCACGGCCCGGCGCGCACCGCGTCCGGCCAGGCCGCCGACGACGGCTCCGCGACGACGGGAGCCGCCACCCCGCTCAGCGCGGGCGCCCCGGGACCGGCGATCACCAGGGTGGGGGCGGACGGGTCGAGCGGGAGCGGGTCGGCGGTCCGCGCGTGGGGCGTGACCGCCGTCCACGGGGCACCGCCCGCGCGCCCGTCCGGGAACCCCGGCCCCGACGGCACCAGCGGCTCCGTGAACGGCGCGTTGAGGTGCGCGGGACCGCCGACCGCCAGCACCCGGGAGACGACCGAGCGCCAGTGCGCGTTGCCGCCGGCGAGCGACGCGGTGACGGTCGGCAGGCCCAGCACGCCGTCCTGCTCGATCGTCTGGCTGGCCCCGGTGCCGATCAGCTGCGGGGGCCGGTCGGCGGTGAGCGCGATCACCGGGACCCCCGAGTAGGCCGCCTCCAGCATCGCGGGGTGCAGGTTCGCGACGGCGGTGCCGGACGTCGTGCAGACCGGGACCGCGCGCCCCGACCGCAGCGCCAGGCCGAGCGCGAGGAAGCCCGCCGTGCGCTCGTCGATCCGGACGTGCAGCCGCAGCAGGCCCGCCGCGTCGGCGTCGTGCAGGGCGAACGCCAGCGGCGCGTTGCGCGAGCCGGGGCAGAACACCGCGTCGGTGACGCCGCCGCGCACCAGCTCGTCGACGAGCACGCGGGCCATCGCCGTCGAGGAGGTCACCGCGCGAGCCTAAACCGTGATCATCCGCACGGCCCGGCACGGAACAGCACGCGCGACCCGGATGGTTGAGACCTCACGTGACTCAGAAGCCGCTCACGTCCGACAGCCCGCTCCTCCAGCCGGTCACCGCCGGTGCGCTGCAGGCGAAGAACCGTCTCTGGATGGCGCCGCTCACCCGCAACCGCGCCGACGCCGACGGCACCCCGAACGACCTGTCCGTCGAGTACTACCGCCAGCGCGCGGAGGCGGGCGTGATCGTCAGCGAGGGCAGCCAGCCGTCCGCGGTGGGCCAGGGCTACCCCAACACCGCCGGCGCCGTGACCGACGCCAACGAGGCCGGTTGGGCGCGCGTCGCCGATGCCGTCCACGCCGACGGGGGCCTGCTCGTCGTCCAGCTCATGCACGCGGGCCGCATCTCCCACACCTCGACGATCGCCGGGCAGACGCCCGTCTCGTCGACCGCCACGCAGGCCGCGGGCCAGATCTTCACCGTCGACGGCCAGCAGGACCACACGCCGCCGCGCGCGCTCGCCACCGACGAGCTGCCCGGGGTGGCCGCCGAGTTCGCCGACGCCGCGCGCCGCACGGTCCGCGCCGGTGCCGACGGCGTCGAGCTGCACGCCGCCAACGGCTACCTGCTCCACCAGTTCCTCGCCGACGGCGTCAACGACCGCACCGACTCCTACGGCGGCTCGCCGGAGAACCGCGCGCGCTTCGTCGTCGAGGTGGCGAAGGCCACGGCGGACGCGATCGGCGCCGACCGCGTCGGCATCCGCCTCTCGCCCGGGCACCCGTTCAACGACATCACCGAGGACGACCTGTCGGTCTACGAGACCCTCGTCGCGCAGCTCGCCGACCTCGGCCTCGCCTACGTCCACCTGCTCGCCGAGGCCGACGACCCGATCGTCGGCAAGCTGCGCGCGGTGTGGCCGGGCACGTTCGTGCTCAACACCGGCTTCGGCGTCGACGACGCCCGCGACGAGATCGAGCGGCTGCTGGCCGACGGCGTCGCCGACGCGGTGGCGGTCGGACGCCCGTTCCTCGCCAACCCCGACCTCGTGACGCGCTGGACCCAGGGCGCCGACCTGAACGAGCCGGACCAGGAGACGTTCTACGGCGGCGGCGCCGAGGGCTACACCGACTACCCCCGACTCGCGGGCTGAGACCCCGCGGGCCCACCACGGCCCGCGGTGACGAGGGCGGGCGTCCGGGCGATCCCCGGACGCCCGCCCCGTCAGTAGCGGCACACTCGGCGGGCGGCCGCGGCACACTCGCCGGGCCGGAACGGCACACTCGCCGGTGGGGTCCGCGCCGGCGGGCTCACAGGGCGATCAGCTCGAACGCCGTCGCCAGCGTCGCCCCCGGCAGGAGCGCACCGTCCGCCTCCGCGATCGGCCGCAGAAAGCTCCCCGGGTCGGACATGTCCCCTTCGAGCGCGTCGAGGTAGGCGCGGTGCGCGGCGAGCGAGGCGACGCCGCGGTCGAAGTGCTCGCCGACGTCGACGGCGTGCGAGTTCTGCGGTGACGCCGCGACCGCCACCCAACGCACCCCCGTCCACGGCTCCCCCACCTCGGGGAAGAGCCAGCGGTTGCCCGCGTCGCGCGCCGCGTCGAGGACGGCCCGCCCGACGGCGACGTGGTCGGCCATGTTGTACCCGCCGCCCGGCCAGGTCTCGTGGAAGTTGCCGGTGACGACCAGCTCGGGTCGGTGCCGCCGGATCGCCGCGGCGATGTCGCGGCGCAGCGGGATCCCGTGCTCGATCAGCCCGTCGGGGTGGTCGAGGAACTCGACGACGTCGACGCCCACCTCCGCCGCCGCGGCCCGCTGCTCGGCCTCGCGCAGCGGCCCGCACTCCGCCGGCGGGAGCGTGTCGATCCCCGCCTCCCCGCGCGTGGCCAGCAGGTACCGGACGTCCTTGCCCTCCGCCGTCCAGCGGGCGATGGCGGCCGCGCCGCCGTACTCCAGGTCGTCGGGGTGTGCGACGACCGCCAGCGCACGGGTCCAGTCGGTGGGCATCGGCTCGTAGGTCACGCCGCTTATCGTGGCCCGACCGGGGACCGCGATCTACCCGACATCGGGCAGCGGTGCGACGACCGCGCAGACCCGCGGTCACCGCGCAGGGCGCCGGCGGTCTGCGCGGTGACGCGGGGGTCTGCGTGGTGACGCGGGGGTCTGCGCGGTGACCGCCCTGGCGCGCCGCACCGCCGGGGACGCCCCGGGGAGACCCGTTCCGGCCGCCGGGGCAGCAGCAGCCCCGCACCCTCCATGACGCTCCCGCCCCACGGCACCGAGTACCACCCGACACCGCGGACGTCGGCGGGCGCGACCAGGCCGGTGTCCGGCACGGTCTCGATCACGACGACCGGGGTCATCGGACCGCGATCGCTGACGGTGGCCGCCCCGGCCGCCGCGCGCACGGCCGCGGTCGCCGCGCCTGCCCCCGCCGAGTGCACCGGGTCGTACGCCGAGACCGTCGTCCTGACGGCCGACCGGCCGCGGTTCGTCGCGGCCGAGGACCGGCCGGGCGCACCGGGCCCGTTCCTGGTGCAGGGCACGGGCGGCGACGACGTCGTCACCGGCTCCGCGGCGGGCGACCGCCTCGTGGGCGGCGGCCAGGCCGACGGCGGCACCTGCGACGCCGACCCGGCCGACACCGTCATCTCCTGCACGGTCCCCGTCCCGGTCGCGACGCCGGAGGGCACTCCGGACGCCCCCTCCCCGCTCCGCCCGCCGATCCGGTGCCGGTCGCGGCACCCGCGCCGACCCCGGCCGAGCCCGCACCCGCACCCGTCGAACCGCGCCGGTCGCGCCGACGGAACCGGTACCGGCCGATCCCGCGCCGGTCGAACCCGCACCCGCGCCGGAGCAGGGCGCGCCCGTGCCGGAGGGTTCGGCCGATCCCTCCGCGGGCCCCGGCGGGTGGCGACCGACGTCCCGGTAGCGTTCGCCCCGTCATGAGCGCGACCCTGCAGGCCACCGACCTCGCCGCCGGCCACGGCGCCCGCGTGCTGTTCTCCGGGCTCGACCTCGTCGTCGCCCCCGGAGACGTCGTCGGGCTCGTCGGGGCCAACGGCGCCGGCAAGTCGACGTTGCTGCGCCTGCTCGCGGGCGAGCTCGACCCCGAGGACGGCACGGTCGCGCTCAGCCCGCCCGACGCGACCGTCGGGCACCTCCCGCAGGAGCCCGAGCGACGCGACGGCGAGACCGTCGCCGCGTTCCTGGCCCGGCGCACCGGCGTCACGGCGGCGCAGGTCGCGATGGACGCGGCCGCGGAGGCCCTCGGCGTGGGCGCCCCCGGCGCGGACGACACCTACGCCACCGCGCTCGACCGCTGGCTCGCCCTCGGCGGCGCCGACCTCGACGAGCGCGCCGGCGAGGTGGCCGCCGACATCGGGCTGGGCGTCGACCTGGACACCCCGATGACGGCGCTGTCCGGCGGGCAGGCCGCCCGCGCGGGGCTCGCCGCGCTCCTGCTGTCGCGCTACGACGTCCTGCTGCTCGACGAGCCCACCAACGACCTCGACCTCGACGGCCTGGAACGGCTGGAGCGGTTCGTGCAGGGGCTGCGGAGCCCGGCCGTCGTCGTCAGCCACGACCGCGAGTTCCTGGCCCGCACCGTCACCCGCGTCGTCGAACTGGACCTCGCGCAGCAGCAGGTCGGCGTCTACGACGGCGGGTACGACTCCTACCTCGCCGAGCGCGAGGTGGCGCGGCGGCACGCCCGCGAGGCCTACGAGGAGTACGACGACAAGCTCGGCTCGCTCAAGGACCGCGCGCAGATGCAGCGCAACTGGATGGCCCAGGGCGTGCGCAACGCCCGGCGCAAGAGCACCGACAACGACAAGATCGGCCGCAACAAGCGCGCGGAGACCAGCGAGAAGCAGGCCGCGAAGGCCCGCCAGACCGCGAAGATGATCGAGCGGATGGACGTCGTCGAGGAGCCCCGCAAGGAGTGGGAGCTGCGGATGACGATCGCCGCGGCCCCGCGCTCGGGCACCGTCGTGGCGTCGATGAGCGCGGCGGTGGTGCGGCGCGGGTCGTTCGTCCTCGGGCCGGTCGACGCCCGGGTCGACTGGGCCGACCGCGTCGTGATCACGGGCGCGAACGGGTCGGGCAAGACCACGCTGATCGCCGCGCTGCTCGGCCGGATCCCGGTCGACTCCGGGAGTGCGGGTCTGGGGTCGGGCGTCCGCGTCGGGGAGATCGACCAGGCCCGCGGGCTGTTCCTCGGGCCGCAGCCGCTCGCGCGCGCGTTCGGTGACGCGGTGCCGGACTGGGCGGAGTCCGACGTGCGCACGCTCCTCGCGAAGTTCGGCCTCACCGGCGACCACGCCCCGCGCCCCGCGGTGTCCCTGTCCCCCGGCGAGCGCACCCGCGCGGCGCTCGCCCTGCTGCAGGCCCGCGAGGTCAACCTCCTCGTCCTCGACGAGCCCACCAACCACCTCGACCTGCCCGCCATCGAGCAGCTCGAACAGGCCCTCGACGGCTTCGGAGGCACCGTCCTCCTCGTGACGCACGACCGCCGGATGCTGGAGTCGGTCCGCACCACCCGGCACTGGACCATGGCCGACGGGCGGCTCCGCGAGTCCTGATGGGCCGTTCGGGGTCGACGGGTCAGCGGATGTGACACCCCGTGCCGGGCCCGGCACTCGATCCGGGCCGGTCCGGCCCGTCGCGTTAATGGGTCCCTCCGGATCGCCGACGATCGGGGTATGGCGACCGCAACGGCGACCGGCGCAGTGGCGACGAGCCTGCCGCCCGGTGGCGCCACGCTGGCCCGCTGGGTCGGCGACCGGCCGCACGACGCCGTCGTGGCCACCGTGCTCGGGCCGGGCGGCACCGGCAAGTCCATGCTGCTCGACGTCCTCGCCGACCTCTACACCGATTCCGGGGTGCCGGTGGTGCGCTACGACGGCGCGTCGCCGCTGGCCCCGTCGACCGCCGTCCTCGTCGACGACGCCCACCGGCTTCCGCCCGACCGGCTCGACGCCCTGCGCGCATTCGCCCGCACCGACGGCGCCCGGATCGTGCTCGCGCACCGGCCGTGGCCGCGGCCCGACGGGCTCGCGGAGCTCAGCGCGGGCGTCGGGGCGCGGCGGATGGTCGCGATCGTCGGGCACCTAGACCGGGCCGCGGTCGCCGACCGCCTCGCCACGCGGCTGGGCGGCGAGGCGCCCGGGCCGATGGTCGATCTGGTGCACCGGCAGTCCGGTGGGCTGCCCGCACTCGTCGACCTCGTCACGCAGGGCCTGGTCGACGGCGGCCGCGTCGACCTCGCACGTCCCGAGCGGTTCGCCGCGCCGGAGCGGATCACCGTCTCGACGGCACTCGCCGAGCGGCTGCGCCACCGCGTCGACGCGTTGCCCGCACCGGTGCAGGACCTGCTCACGGTCCTCGCGCACGGGGCACCCCTCGACGGCGACGTCCTCGCGCAGCTGCTCGCCCCCGGCGCGGAGCTGGAGGCTGCGGTCGAGGCCGCGCGCGCGACCGGGCTGCTCACCGAGAGCGGCGAGCTGATCCCGCTGATCGGCGCCCTGTTCGTCAAGCTGACGCCGGTGCTGCGCACCCGCGACCTGCACCGGCGGCTGGCCACCATCGAGCTGGACCGGGGCGGGTCCGTGCTCGCCGCGGGCCGTCGCCTGCTCGGCACCGGGGCGAGCGGCACGCATATCGCCGCCGTCCTGTGCAGCGCGGCGGAGGAGGCGCTGGCCGAGTCGCCCGCGCTCGCCGCCGAGCTGCTCGCCGCCGCCGTCGACGCCGGGCACCCACGGCTCGCCGTCGCGGGCCGCCGTGCCCACGCGCTCGCACTGGCCGGGGAGATCGGGCCGGCGTTGCAGGTCGCGGACGAGGCGCTCGACGGGCCGGACCGGGCCGACGCCGTGGTCGCCGCGGCCACCGCGCTCGCCCACCGCGGTCTGCCCGGACGCAGCGCCGAGCTGCTGGGCACGCTGGAACCGGGCCGGGCCGTACTCGCAGTGCCCACGCTCGTCGTCACCGGGGACCTCGACGGGGCCCGCGCCGCCCTCGCCGCCGCCCACGCCACCTCTGGTTCGGGCACGCTGCTGGAGGGTGCGGCCCGGATGCTCGGGCAGGGGATGGTCGGCACGGCCACCGGGTCCGCCGCTGCACTGTCCCGGCTGGCGCAGGCCGCGTCGATGCTCGAACCCGTGGCCGCCTCCACGCTGCTGCCCGACACCCCGGCCGCGCTCACCGCCGTGGTCGCGGGCCTGTCCGGGCAGCCCGGGGTCGCCGAGTCGACGCTGCGCCGCGCCATCGAGGGCCGCCACGGCGGGCGGGTCGCGGTGCTGCGGCACCGGCTGCTGCTGGCGTGGGTGCTGATGTCGCGGGGCACGATCGGGCCGCCGACGGGCCTCGTCGAGCGGATCTCGCGCCAGGACTCCCCGCCGGAACCGCGGGATGCGCTGCTCGCCGCGACGCTCGAGGTCGCGCTCGCCCGGCGCCGCGACGACGCCGGTGCACTCGCCGGGGCGTGGGCCCGCGCCCGCGACGCCCTGGTCCGCCAGCCCGCCGACCTCACGCTCATCCCGCTGCTCGGTGAGCTCTCCGTCGCGGCCACCCGGCTCGGCGAGGGCTGCTGGCTCGACGGGGCCGTCGAGGACGTCGAGGACGTCCTCCGCAGCCTGGGCCACCCCGGTCTGTGGGCCGCGCCGCTGGCCTGGGGCCGGTTGCAGGCCGCCGTCGCCGCGGAGGATCCCGCCGACGTCGCCCGGCACGCCACCGCCCTCGACGCCACGGCCGACGCCTCGCCGTACGCCGCCGTCCTCGCCGCCGCGGGCCGGTGCTGGACCACCGTGCTCACCGGCACCCCGGACGTCGACGACGTCGTGGCGACCGGACGTCGGATGGCCGGGGTCGGTCTGGGCTGGGAGGCCGCGCAGCTCACCGGCCGGGCCGCGGGGAGCACGGGAGACCGCCGCGCGGCGCAGGGCCTGCACGCCGTCGCGCGCTCCCTCGACCCGGCCGCCGCCGCGGCTCCCCCGGAGGAGGGGGCCCCGGTCGAGAAGGCCGACACCGGCACCCTGACCGAGCGCGAGAAGGAGATCGGGCGGCTCATCCTTGCCGGTCGGACCCACAAGCAGATCGGGGAACGGCTCTACATCTCGGCGAAGACCGTGGAGCACTACGTCGCCCGGATGCGCCAGCGGCTCGGCGTGGCGACCCGCGGCGAGCTGTTCGCCCTCCTGCAGTCCACCCTCGACCCCACCCCCTGACCCGGCGAGTTTGCCGATCCCGTGCGGCGCGTTGGCCGATCCCGTCCGTGCGTGGGTGGCCAAGACACCGCTCCTCGACGGCAAACTCGCGCTAGGTGGTGACCAGGCCCTCACAGGTCCGCACCACCGTGCGGCACGCCGCGGTGACGGAGCGGTCGAGCATCGGGTTCTCCGCGTGCTCCTGCCAGCGGGCCAGCGCGTCGAGGGCGGCGGCACGCAGGTCGTCGGGCCCGGCGTCGGCGGGCAGGCCCAGGCGCGCGGCCGGGCCGGCGCCGGTCCCCCCGAGCAGCGCGGCCCCCTCGGCCGCGATCGCGCGCGGCAGCACCACCGAGCCGAACCGCAGCTCCCCGAGCAGCCGCAGCTCGGTGAACTCGTGCGCGCCGGTGAGGATCCGCTCCAGCTCCGCCGACAGCTCGCGCGAGCCGGGCACCGGGTCGTCCTGCACGACCTGGTGCACGGCGAGCAGGGCCGAGCGCGCCTTGAGCACCGTGCGGCGCTCGACGAACTGGCTCTCCAGCGCGGCCTGCAGCTCGCCGAGGCCGCTGCGTTGCACCAGGTCGGCGGCCAGCGCGGCCGGCGTCGCGACGCCCTGGCGGATCAGCATGGTCGACAGCCGCAGCCCGAACACCCCGAACCGCCGCAGCAGCCCGGCCCGCTGGGCCGCCGTCAGCTCCGGCACCGCGCGGGCGATCGGCGAGTCCGCCGCGACGAACCGGTCGACGGTGAGCAGCGACGCCTCGACCGCCTCCTTCGGCTGCCGCGCCAGCGACGCCAGCACCGTGAACTCGGTCTGGCGCAGCGTCCGCGCGGTCTCCCCCACCAGCCCCGCCACCGCGACGATGTTCTGCGCCAGCCCGCGCAGCGCCGGATCGGAGCGGTAGCGCCGGGCGATCGCGCGCGCCGAGACCATCGCGTCGACGCGCCCGCCGCCGATCTCGTCGGCGCGGGAGATCACCGCCAGCGAGTTCACCGACGCCGTCTGCGCGACGCCCCGCCCGCGGAACGCCTCCAGGAACTCCGCGTCGCCGGCGTGCAGGTGGCGCATGAGGTAGACGACGGCGTCGGCGTCGGTCGGGCGCTCGTCGTCGGGGTGCAGGAAGCGCAGCGTCCGGCGCCCCACCTCGTGCGAGAGCGACGCGAGCCCCGGCGTGTCGATCAGCGTCGCCACCCGCAGGCTCTGCGACGGCCAGTCGACGACGAGCATCTCGACGTCGTCCGCCGACCTCCCCTGCAGGTCGATCAGCAACGCACCGTCGCGACGGTCGACGGGCAGCTCGTGCAGCGACCCGTCGGTGCCGACCATCGTCACCGCGGACGTCGGCGCGTCCCGGAACCAGGTGACGACCTTCGTACACTCCCCCGCGTCGACGGGTGCGAGCCGCTCCCCGACGAGCGCGTTGAGCAGCGTCGACTTGCCCGCCTTGACCTTCCCCGCGACGGCGAGGCGCAGCGGCTCCTCCAGCCGGTCGACCTGGTGGGTGAGCCAGCCCGCGGCGCCCGGGTCGTCGCGGTAGACGCGGGCGGCGTCGAGGAGGAGGTCGCGGGCGGCGTCGGTGAGGGAACGGGTCACGGGGTCGGCACGGGCACCGGTTCGACGGCGATCCGGCCCGGCTGGGCACCCGTCGCGGGCACCAGCGTGCGCACCCGCGCCTGCAGCTTCTCCAGCGCCGCGATCTGCTCCGGGATCTGCGCGAGCCGCCGCGCCCGCTCGCCCTCGGTCGTCTTCACCGAGCGTTCCGCGGTGGACAGCGAGTCCTTGAGCGAGGTGTTGAGCTGCTCGGCGAGCTCACCGAAGTGGTCGCGCAGGTCGCGCTGGACGTCGCGGAGCATGTCGCGGGAGTCCTTGCCGACCTGGAAGGTGACGTCGTCGACGTAGCGGCGCACCGCGCCCTTCGCCTCCCCCTGGCGACGGCTGACGATCCGGCGGCGCTCGTCGCTGATCGTCTTGCCGCCGAGCAGCAGCCCCGCACCGAGGGAGAACGGGTTGATCAGCGTCAGGCCGACGAGCGTGCCGAGCAGGCCGAACATCAGCACGCCGATGTAGCCGCCGCGCAGCCCGGCGAGCGCCTGCTGGCCCAGGTTCCACGGCTCGCCGTCGCGCACGCGCATCTCCCGCGCCGCCCCGACCGCCGCCGACGCCTCGGTGCGCAGCGCGGGCAGCACCGCCTCCCGGTCCTCGGCGAAGTGCGACGCGACCTGGCCGGCCAGGAACCGCGCCCGCTGCGTCGCCCACAGGAAGTTCGTCGACGCCGCCGCCGCGACCTGCTGCTGGATCCACGCCGAGAGCTGGTCCCAGTTCTTCGTCGGGTCACCGCCGTCGTCGATCTCCTCCTCCGCGAGGCGGGTGATCTCCCGCATCCGGTCGCGGAGGTCGTGGTCGATGTCGGCGTTGAGGTCGGCGACGCCGTCGCCCAGAGTGTGCTGCCAGCGCGCCGAGCGCTCCTTGAGCGCCGCCGCCCGCTCCTGGGCGCCGCGCAGCGAACGGATGAGGTCCTGCACGCCGTTCGGGTCGCGGTGCGAGGACTCCTCGGCGCGCAGCCCGTCGCGCAGCTGGTCGGTGACCGCCACGACGTCGTGCACGGTGGAGCGACGCGCCAGCAGGTCGGCCTGCCCCAGCACCTTCCGCGCGAGGTAGGTCTCCAGCGCGGGGAAGCCGGACTCGGCGTTGAGCGCGGCGTCGGCGGTGACGACGGCCTGCCAGCGCACCGTCGACGACACGGCGATCAGCTCGGCCTCGATCCCGGCGTCGCGCAGGTGGCGACGGTCGAGCTCGGCGATGCGCCGCCACTCCGGGTACATGTCGGTCTTGGTGAGCACGCACGCGACGTTGGGGCACAGCCGGATGGCCTGACGCAGGAACTCCAGCTCGGGTGCGGTGTACTCCTGCGAGGCGTCGGAGACGAGCAGCACGGCGTCGGCCGAGGGCAGCGCGGCCATCGTCGCGGCGCCGTGGATCGAGGTGAGCCCGCCGACCCCGGGGGTGTCGACGACCTCCAGCCCGGCCTGCAGGATCGTGCGCGGGATGCCGATCTCGACGGCGGCGAGACCCTGCGCGTTCTGGGGGTTGCGGGCCTCGGTGACGTACCCGGCGACGACGTCGGAGAGGTCCTGCAGCGGGATGTCGGCGCGGTGCGTGCGGACCTGCGTCGGCAGGCCGTCGGGCCCGTCGGCCCGGGTGTGGACGAGCGTGAGCACCGGCTCGTCGGCGTAGGACACCGCGGTCGACACGGCCGTCGCGACGTCGTCGAAGACGGGGCAGACCGGGGCACTGAGCAGCGCGTTGACCAGCAGGCTCTTGCCCTGCTTGAACTCCCCGACGACGAGGACGCGCACGCGGTCGTCGAGCAGGCGGGCGCGGGCCTGCTGCAGCCGCGACTCCAGGTCGGGCCGGTTGTACGGGGCGATCGTCGCCAGCGCGAGGTCGACGGCCTTGACCGTCAGGGGACGCTCCACGGGATCCTCCACGCGGCTCAGTCTGGGACACCGCACGGGCGTACGGCGGCGCCCTCCCCCGGACGGGGGAGGGCGCGTGTCGGACGGGTCACACGCCGTCGGGCACCAGGTCCGGCGCGGCGTCGGCGGGGGCCTGCTGCACCACCGCGTAGGAGTCGCCCTCGGCATAGGTGTCCACGACCGCGGTCGTGCTCGAGTCGTCGAAGCTGTCGGTCACCGTCGTCGAGTCGTCGCTCGCGTCGTTGAGCGAGTCGACGATCACCACGGTCTCGCCGGCCTCCTCGTTGTAGGAGTCCTGCACCACCGTCGTCTCCGTGGTGTTGCCCGCGGTGTTCTCGTCACCGACGACGACGGTGCTGTCGTCGATGACGCCGCCCTTGTTGTCGACGCCGTCGTTGTCCTGGTTGAACGAGTCGCGGACGTAGGTGCCGCCGTCCTCCACGTACACGCTGTTGTCCGTGTAGTGGAACTCGCTCGTGTACTGCTTGTACTCGATGTTGGTCGTGACCGACGGGCCGTCGTGGTGCTGCTCGCGGACGACCTCGCGCTCGGCGCTGTGGCTGCGCGTCACGTGGTGGATGACCCGGACCGGGTCGTCGTCATGGGCGTACCCGCGGTGGCCGCCGCCCCCGTTGCCGCCGCCTCCGTTGCCGCCGCCACCGTTGCCGCCGCCGTCGTTGCCGCCGCCGTCGCCGCGGTAGGAGACGCCGTCGCAGTCGGCGAGCATGGGCTGCACGTCGCGGACGTCCTGGGCGGTGATCCCGGCGAGGTCGTGGCGGGCCAGCACCCCCTGCGGGTCGCGCGCGAACTCCGCCTGCGCGTCCTCGTCACGCAGCAGGCCGAGCAGGAAGTCGATCAACGAGGACAGGGAGAGCATCGCGTTTCACCTCCGGAGGTGGGGACGGTCCGGGCCCGCTGCTCGCGGACCCGGACCGGGGTGGCTGGATCAGGGGACGAGGCCGTCGATGCCGTTGCCGGAGAGGATGTCCCCGATCTCCAGGTCGACGTCGAGCAGGTCGGGGTCGAAGTTGTTCGAGTCGTTGACCGAGTTGTCGTCACCGGTGTCGTTGTTGTTGCCGACCACGATGTCGTCGATGTCCAGGTCGAGGTCGAGGGACTGGTCGTTGAACGAGTCCGACACGGTCGTCGAGTTGTCGGAGTAGTCGTTGCCGACGTTGTCCAGGACCGTGCGGACGCTCTCGTCGACGTTGTAGGAGTCGCGGATGGAGATGTTCTCCGTGACGTTGCCGATCGAGTTGCCGTCGCCGTTCGCCACGTTGGAGTTGACGATGTAGCCGTGGCTGTTGTCGATGCCGTCGTTGTCCTGGTTGAACGAGTCGACCACGTAGCCGTCGTTGTCGAAGCCGTCGTTGTCGCCGAACGCGCCGTTGTCGAAGCTCAGGTCGGCGGTGGTCGTCGTGGCCTGGCCGTTGACGTTCGCGCCGCCGTTGCCGCCCGCGCCGCCCGCGCCGGTGCCCGCCGCCTGGCCCAGGGCCGGGCCCGCACCACCCGCTCCGCCGCCGGCCGCGCCGCCCGTCGCCGCGCCGTTACCCGCCGCACCGAGACCGAGGCCCGCGCCGCCGACCCCGGTACCGACACCCGGTCCGCCCAGGCCCAGCAGCGACAGGAACGCGTCGCCGCCCTCACCGAGGCCGAAGCCGCCGCCACCCGTACCGGTGCCGGTGTCGCCGATGTCCTGCGAGGCGTCCCCTCCGGTGGCGCCGCCGCCCGCACCGCCGTCGCCGAGTGCGAGGCCGAGGTTCGAGGCGTCGCCGCTGTCGCCGCCCGCGCCGCCCGAGGCGTCCTGGTCGTTGTTGTTCACGGGGACGACGAACTGGGCGAAGTTGAAGCTGGGGCCGTTGGCCATGGTTCCGGTCCTCTCTCGGGGTGCCGGTCGCTTCCGGCTTGGGAGAAGACTGGCGCCGGGGCCGCCCCCGAGGCAGCGGGGACGATCCCGTACCCCGCACCGACCCCCATGGGGGTCCGGGGGCGGACCCCCATGGGGCTCAGCCGGGGAGGGCGGCGAGCACGGGCGGGAGCAGCGACTGCAGCGCGGTGCACGAGTCGGGGGCGCCGCCGTCGAGTGCTCCGCCGTCGAGGGAGACGAGCAGGACCTGGTCCGCAGCCACACCGATGTCGTACTGGCAGAACTCGCCGGAGCCGGTGAACGTCTCCAGTGCGGGGTAGCCGGCCAGCCGCACGCGCGTCGTCGTCGGCTCGCTGTTGGAGGCCAGCGTGGCCAGCCCGCCGTCACCGGTGAAGACGGTGACGGTGAGCAGCTGCCCCGCCGGGCCCCGCCACTCGCAGCGCGGCCCCTCCGGTCCGACCCCTGCCGTGCCCGTGCCGCCGACGCCCGCCGCGGCCAGCGCGGCGCCGTCGGGGACCGCGCAGGCGTCGAGCCCGCGGACGTCCCGCGGGTTCTCCACCGGCGGCACCCCGGGCGTCGTCGACGGGGCCGAGCACGCCGTGAGCAGCGTCAACCCGACCGCGAGGGCACCCGCGCTCCACATCCGGCCCATCCGCACCCCCTCTGATGCACCCAGTGTGACCGACTAGCTCCTTCGGGCGACATTGGGCCGTTCGGCGCTAACGGATACATCATTCTGGCCGATGACCGAACGATCGCGGTGGGTTTCCGACTCGTCACGGAGCGACAAGGGGGCGGTTCGTCATGGCTTATCAGCTCGGTATCGACCTGGGCACGACCTGGACCGCGGCCGCGGTGTGCCGCGACGGCCAGGAGCGGCCGGAACTGCTGCACCTGGGCGGCGCGTCGAGCGCCGTCGCCACCGTCGTCTTCCGCGCCACCGACGGCACCCTCGTGCACGGCGAGGCCGCCCAGCGGCGCGCGCTGACCGAGCCCCGCCGCGTCGCCCGCGAGTTCAAGCGGCGCATCGGCGACGACACCCCGATGGTCGTCGGCGGCGAGCCGATGACCGCCGCCGACCTGTGCGCCCGGTTCGTGGCCTGGGTCGTCGGGGAGGCGGAGAGCCGCGAGGGCGGCCCGGCCGCGTCGATCGCCGTCACGCACCCCGTCGAGTGGGGCGACCACAAGCGCGCGACGTTCGCCGCCGCACTCGCCGACCACGGCCTCGGCCACGCCGTCTTCCTCACCGAGCCGCAGGCCGCGGCCGTCGGCTACGCCAGCACCGAGCGCATCGAGCCCGGCGGGATCGTCGGCGTCTACGACCTGGGCGGCGGCACGTTCGACGCCGCCGTCGTGCGCAAGCTCCCCGACGGCGGGTTCGTGCTGCTCGGGCGCCCCACCGGCATCGAGCGGCTCGGCGGCGTCGACTTCGACGACGCGATCCTCGGCCACGTCCGCACCGCCCTCGGTACGGCGTGGGGCGAGCTGGACGCCGCCGACGCCAGCGTGCAGGCCGCCGTCGCCGGGCTCCGGCGGGAGTGCACCGCGGCGAAGGAGGCGCTCTCCGCCGACACCGAGGTCATGGTCCCGGTGATGCTTCCGGGCACCCACACGCAGGTCCGGCTGGGCCGCGCCGAGTTCGAGGACATGATCCGCCCGTCGGTGGGCGAGACCGTCGAGGCGCTGCGCCGGGCCGTCGACTCCGCCGGGCTCACCCCCGCCGACCTCGACGCCGTCCTGCTCGTCGGCGGGTCGTCGCGGATCCCGCTGGTGTCGCAGCTGGTCTCGGCCGAGCTCGGCCGGTCGATCTCGGTCGACGCCGACCCGAAGGCGGTCGTCGCGGCCGGGGCGGCGCTGACCGCGCGGTCACTGGTGACGCCCGTCGCGCCCGTCGCGCCCGTCGACGAGGTGCCGGACGTGCTCCCGGTCGTGCCCGCCGTCGCATTCGACGCCCCGCCCGACGAGGACGCCCCGCGCCGTCGCCGCGGCGGCACCCTGGTGGTCGCCGCGTCGATCGCGGTGATCGCCACGTTCGGGCTGTCCGCGACGCTCGCCACCGGTGTGGTCCCGCTGCCGGCTGCGGTGTTCGGGGACGCCGTCGCCGTCGGTGACGGGGTGGCGCAGGCCGAGACCGTGCTCGCCGACGCCCCCGCGATCGACCCGTGGACCGGTGCGGCGCCCGCCGAGACCACGGTCGCCGGCCCGCGCCGGCCCGAGGCCGTCGCGGCGGCGGTCCGGCCGGTCGCGCGGGTCACGCCGACCGGTGCGGTCGGGGCGTCGCGGACCGTCCCGACGCGCGCGGCCCCCGTTCCCGCCGCGCCGGCGGCCCCTGTTCCCGCTGCCCCAGCTGCCCCCGTTCCCGCCGCTCCGGCGGTTGCGGTCCCCGGGCCGACAGGTACCGAGGGCACCACGACCGACCCCGGTGGGTCGACGGGCGGCGGCAGCACGGACGGCGGCGACACCGGTGGCGGGTCGACCGGCGGTGAGACCGGTGACGGATCGACCGGCGGAGACACCGGCGGCAGCACGGGTGGGGACACCGGTGGCGGCACTGGTGGGGACACCGGTGGCGGCTCGACGAGCGGCGACACCGCGGACCCGGGCACCGGCGGTGGAGCCGAGGGCGGCGGGACCGAGGGCGGCGGGACCGAGGGCGGCGGGACCGAGGGCGGCGCGTCGGGCGGGGGCGGCGCGTCGGGCGGGGGCACGACCGCCCCCGGCACCCCGACCGGCGGGACCGAGGCGGTCGCCGCAGGTCCGTCCACGGTGTCGGCCGCGCCGGCCGCGCCGTGAGACGCACCCTCGGCGTCACTTTCGGTGCACGGGCCGATGGGTACGGTGACGACGTGACGCCGCACGATCCTCAGCCACCCGGCCGGCCCCGCTTCGAGTTCCGGCAGCGGCCGTCGGAGGCGGTGGCCCGCCGGGCCCGCTCCGTCGACGTCTCGTTCGCCCTGTGGTCGGTCGCCGCCCTGCTCGGGCTCGCCGCCGCACTCGTGATGCTGCTGGACCTCGACGGGGTGCAGGCCGCGGTGCGCACCGTCGTCGACCGGGACTTCTCGAACGAGACGGCCGTGACGCGCGACCGGGCCGTCGCCGCGGCGGCCGCCGTGCTCGTCGGGGGCGCGTTCCTGCTCGGCGTGCTCACCGGCATCGCCGCCACCGCGATGCGGGCGGGGCGGGGCGGGGCGCGGTTCGTGCTGCTCCTGCTGCTCGCCGTGACGGTCGTGGAGATCGTGCTGGCGGTCGGTGTGGTGCCGCCCGCGGTGGTGGCGCTGTTCGTCGTCGCCGCGGCACTGGGCGTGGTCGCCGCGGTGCAGATGTACCTGCCGGGTGCCAACCGCTGGTTCGCCGCCCGCCGACGCTGACACGCGTCGGGCCCCACACCCGGAGGTGCGGGGCCCGACGGAGTGCCGATGCCGTCAGTCGTCCGGCTGGTCCTGCCGCAGATCCGCCTGCGGCCCGATGGCGAACCGCAGTTCCTGCTCGCCGTCGACACCCTGGACGGGCTGCACGTCGAGCACCTTGTCGTCGAGGACCTGCGCCGCGACCGGTTCCAGGAACACCGCGACGCCGTCCCCCGACAGCACGACGTCGTCGGCACCGGGCTGCCCCGCGAGGGACAGCTCGAGACCCTGGTCCGGACTCGGAGCGGCGATGCGCAGTCCGCCGCCGTCGGGCAGCTCCGCATCGGTGGTCAGCGACTTGATGGCTTCGGCCGCGATATCGGTGATTGCCAACATGGGCGTCGACAGTAGGCGCGGACCACGGATCCCGCAGTGCGGGGCGCCGGATCAGCCGAAGTCGTCGGGGTTCGGGCCCATCCGCTCACCGGTGTCCAGCTCACCGATCGTCGCCATGTCCACAGGCGCGAGCTCGATGTCGAAGACGTCGATGTTCTCGCTGATCCGCGACGGGGTGACCGACTTCGGGAACACGATGTTGCCGAGCTCGATGTGCCAGCGCAGCACGATCTGCGCGGGGGTCTTGCCGTACTTCTCGGCGAGCCCGACGAGGCGCTCGTTGCTCAGCAGGTCGCCGCCCTGGCCGATCGGGCTCCACGCCTCGGTCGCGATGCCGTGCTCGCGGTGGTAGGCGCGCAACTCCTCCTGCGGGAGGTGCGGGTGCAGCTCGATCTGGTTCACCGCGGGGACGGTGCCGGTCTCGGCGGCGAGGCGTTCCAGGTGCGGGACCTGGAAGTTGGAGACGCCGATCGCGCGCGCCCGGCCGTCGGCGGCGAGCTGCTCGAAGCCCTTCCAGGTCTCGACGTAGCGGTCCTCGGACGGCCGCGGCCAGTGGATCAGGAAGAGGTCGACGTGGTCGAGGCCGAGCCGGTCGAGGCTCTCGCCGAGCGCGGTGACGGCCTCGTCGTGACCGTGCCGGTCGTTGTCGAGCTTGGTGGTCACGAAGACCTCGTCGCGACGCAGACCGGAGGCGGCGATGGCCTTCCCGACCTCGGTCTCGTTGCGGTACATCTGCGCGGTGTCGACGTGCCGGTAGCCCGCCTCGAACGCCGCGCCCAGTGCCGGGCCGACGCCGTCGGGGTCGATCTGGAAGACGCCGAATCCGAACTGGGGGATCTCTACGCCGCTGTTCAGACGAATGTTCGGTACCTGAGCCATGTCGGGCGGTTACCCGTTATGAGTGCCCCCAGACCGCCACGATGGCGTCCGTCACGTCCGCGGCCTGGGCCCGGCCGGCGCGCGCCGAGCCGGCACGCCGGGCGGGGTCGAGCACGTTGCGCCCGATCGCGGCGACGGACGCTGCGTCGGGGGCCACCAGCACGACCCGCGACCCGGCCGCCCGCAGCGCCTCGACCTGCGGCGCGACCGCCACCTGTGGGCCGATCCCGCGGACGATCGGCGCGAGCACGACGACCCGCTCCGCGCCCTCGGCGAGATCGGCGTTGACGGGTGAGCGGACGCCGCCGTCGACGTACCGGGTGCCGCCGGTCGTCACGGGCGGGTAGACGCCCGGCACGGCGCAGCTCGACGCGACGGCCTCCACGAGCGGTACCCCCGAGGTGCGGTCGAGCACCCGGAACGCGCCGTCGTGGGCGTCGACGGCGGTGATCCGCAACGACCGCTCCGGCCACTCCTGCACCGGCAGCCGCGCACCGATGACCGCGAGCCGCTCGGTCTCCGGCATGGTCACCGTCCTCGACGCGAGCCGACCGATCCGGGCCCGTACGCGCTGCGGGTCGCGCGGCCCGATCAGCGCCAGCCCGAGCCGCAGCATCGTGCCCACCCCGAGCGAGACCGCGACCTCCCCGGCCGGGTCGACGAGCTGCGCGGCGTAGCGCTCCTCGATGTCGACGCCGGTGGCCAGCTGCGTCGCGACCACCGACCCCGCCGAGGTGCCGACGACGTCGTCGGCGGCACGCAGGTCCACCCCCCGCTCCGCGAGCCCGGCCACCAGCCCCAGCATCCACGCGATCCCGGTGATCCCACCGCCGCCCAGTACCAACGTCCGACCCGTCATGCGGTGATCGTCGCACCCCGCGGACCGGGCGCGGACGCGACGACCCGCGGACGGGAAGGCGGCGACTCAGGCGGTGCGGAGGCCGAGGGCCCGGGCGGCGAGCTGGGCCAGGTGCACCGGTTCGCGGGTGCCTGCCTGGCGCAGCTGGGTGCGGCAGGAGAAGCCGTCGGCGAGCACGGCGACGTCGGCCTCGGCGGCCCGGACCGCGGGCAGCAGCACCCGCTCCGCGCACGCCATCGACACCTCGTAGTGCCCCTTCTCGAACCCGAAGTTGCCGGCGAGGCCGCAGCAGCCGGAGTCGAGCACCTCCGCGTCGACGCCGATCGCGGCCATGACCGCGCGGTCGTCGTCGGTGCCGAGCTCGGCGTGCTGGTGGCAGTGCACCTGCACGAGCGCCTTCACCGCCGGTCCGGTCGAGGCGGCCTTGAGCTCGTCGACGTGCTCGCCGAGGACCTCTGCGAACGTCCGGACGCCCGTGGACAGCGCGGCGGCGAGCGGCTCGTCGGGCAGCAGCTCCGGGCCGTCGGCGCGCAGCGCGGCCGTGCAGGACGGCTCCAGCCCGACGACGGGCACCCCCGCCGCGAGCCACGGCTCGATCGTGCGCAGGCTGCGTCGCAGGACGCGGCGGGCGGCGTCGACCTGGCCGGTGGAGGTCCAGGTGAGCCCGCAGCAGACGTCGCGGGGCGGCAGCTCGACGGTGTAGCCGAGCCGCTCCAGCACCGCGACGGCGTCGACGGCGATGGCGGGGTCGAAGTGGTTGGTGAACGTGTCGGGCCACAGCAGCACCCGTCCGCGCGATGGCAGCAAGGCCACCTTGCCGCCATCTCCTTGCGGCATCGTGGCCTTGCTGCCACTTCCGAGCCGCCGCCGCACCACCGCGGGCAGCGCCGACCGGACCCGCGACGCCAGACGGGCGGCACCGTCGGGCCCCGCCGGACTCCGGGTGTACGGCGTGCGGGCGATCGGCGGGATCGCCCGCTCCGGGGTGATGCCCCCGGCCCGCTTCGCCAGCGCGGCGAGCGGGCTGCGCGCCGCCAGGTTCAGGACGTCGACGACGCCCGCCGGCAGCTTCCCGACGATCCGCATCCAGCGCGGCAGCGCGCCCATCGAGTAGTGCGACGCCGGGCGCACCTTGCCCTGGTAGCGCTGGGCCAGGAACTCCGTCTTGTACGACGCCATGTCGACGCCGACGGGGCAGTCGCGCTTGCAGCCCTTGCAGGACAGGCACAGGTCGAGCGCGTCGTCGACCTCGGTGGAGTCCCACCCGCCCTTGATCACCTCGCCGTTCGCCATCTCGAACAGCAGCCGCGCCCGGCCACGGGTGGAGTGCATCTCCTCGCCGGTGGCGCGGTAGCTCGGGCACATCACGCCGCCCGACTCCGTGACGCACTTGCCGACGCCCAGGCAGCGCCGCGTGGCCCGGCCGAACGAGCCGCGGTCGTGCCCGAACGCGAGCATCGGGGCGTCGACCATCGTCGGCATCCCGACGAAGATCCGCAGGTCCTCGTCCATCTTCTTCGGGCGCACGACCGAGCCGGGGTTCATCCGGTCGTCCGGGTCCCAGATGCCCTTGAACTCCTCGAACGCCGCGATGATCTCCGGCGGGTACATCCGCGGCAGCAGCTCCGCGCGGGCCGTGCCGTCGCCGTGCTCGCCCGAGAGCGAGCCGCCGTGCGCGACGACGAGGTCGGCGCCCTCCTCCATGAAGCCGCGGAAGTTGGCGATCCCCTCCTTCGTCAGGAGGTCGAAGTCGATGCGGACGTGCAGGCAGCCGTCGCCGAAGTGCCCGTAGTAGGCGCCGCGGCGGCCGTGCCGGGCGAGCAGGGCGTCGAACTCGCGGAGGTAGGCGCCGAACCTCTCCGGCGGCACCGCGGCGTCCTCCCAGCCCGGCCAGGCCTCGCCGCCGTCGGGCGAGCGGGTGAGGATGCCGGCGCCGTCCTCGCGGATGCGCCACAGCGCCTTCATCCGGCCCGGATCGCTGACGACGACCGAGCTGCGCGTGTACGGCTTCATCGCCGTGACGACGGCTTCCGCGGCCGCCTCGGCCTCCGCGCGCGTGGACCCACCGGTCTCGACGTAGAGCCAGCCGCCGCCCTCGGGCAGCGCCCGCGACGCCGTCTCCAGCGGGTTGGCCGCCTTGAGCGCCGCGATCAGGCCCGCGTCCATGCCCTCGATCGTGAGCGGGCCGAGCTCCCGGATGGGCATGACGTTGTCGGCCGCGATGTAGGCGTCCGGGAACCCGAGCACGGCCAGGGCGCGGAACGCCGGCGACTCGACGAGCCGGACCGTGGCCCCGAGCAGGGTCGCGCAGGTGCCCTCGGTGCCGACGAGCGCCTTGGCCAGGTCGAACCCGTTCTCCGGGAGGAGCTGGTCGAGGTTGTAGCCCGACACCCGCCGCGTCAGGTCGGGGAACGAGGTGCGCACCTGCCCGCCCATGCGGTCGGCGAGTGCGCGCAGCTGTGCGGGGATCCCCGCCCCCTCCGTGCCGGGGCCCAGCTCGAGGCGCTGCCCGCGGTAGGTGAGGACGTCGAGGGCGTGGACGTTGTCGACGGTCTTGCCCCACGCCACGGAGTGCGACCCGCACGCGTTGTTGCCGATCATCCCGCCGAGCGTGCAGCGGTTGTGCGTCGACGGATCGGGCCCGAACGTCAGGCCGTGCGGACGCGCGGCGTCGCGCAGCTTGTCGAGCACCACGCCCGGCTGCACGCGGGCGGTGCGGGCGTCGGGGTCGATCGACTCGATCTTGTTGACGTACTTGGTGAAGTCCAGGACCACCGCGTGGTTGACGGCCTGGCCCGCGATCGAGGTGCCCGCCCCGCGCGGCAGCACGGGCACGTCGTGCGCGGAGCACACCGAGACGGCGGCCTCGACGTCGTCGACGTCGACGGGGGTGACCACCCCGATCGGCACCCTCCGGTAGTTCGAGGCGTCCGCCGCGTACATCGCGCGGTGCGCCGGATCGAACCGGACGGGACCGCGCACGGCCCTGCTCAGGGCGGCGGACAGGTCGTCGACGTCGGAACTGCTCACGGCGTCAGTCTGATCCGCCCGCCGGGGAAGCACCCGTCGACCCCGGGGTGGGCTTCGTCGCAGGCGCCGAACCGGTGCCGTGACCATGGCCGTGCCCGCCGTGTCCGTGGCCGTGCCCGGTGGACGGGGCCGGTTCGGCGACGTCGGCCGCAGGGCCGTGACCTGCGGCTCCGCCGAGCGGGACGTCCCCGGCCCGCAGCGGCGCGGCGTGGTAGCGGCCCTCGTGCGCGATGATCGGCCGCTGGTCGCCGGCGATCTCGGGGTGCTTCGCCTCGACCTGCTGACGCTTGTCCCACTGCCGGCGCAGGTTCGTGACGTACTCGCGGTCACCGTTGTAGGTGCCGCGCCACGTCTGCGGCATCTGCTCCTTGGACAGCCCGGCGCTCGCCTGACCGCCCAGGCTGAACCCGGCGGGGATCTTCCGGGTCTCACCGCCGCACGACGGGCAGCCCGGCGCGGCGGCGTCGAACGAGGCCAGGTACTCGAAGCGGTACCCGCACCCGCACTTGAAGACGTAGATCGGCATGGGGCCCTCCGGGCCTCGTGCGCGGAGACCCTGGCCGGGGCCACGGTCTCCGCGCACAGGGGCTACCAGTTCTCGATGGACCGGGTCAGGATCCCGGCGATGTCGTCCTCGGTCGGCGTCTTCGGGCACGTCGCGAGCAGGCGGGCCTGCTTCATCGTGCCGGGGACGAGGTCCGGGACGTCCGACTCGGTGTAGCCGACGCCGCCGATCCCGTTGGGGATGTCGATGTCGCGCATCAGCGAGACGAGCACCGACGGCAGCTGCTCCGACGGCTTCGCGTGCTTGTCGGCGCGCGGGTCCATCAGCTCCGCGGCCCGCAGGTGCCGCTCGGGGGCGGACTCGAAGGAGAAGCGGAACGCCTCGGGCGCGGTCAGCGACACCGACTGGCCGTGCGGCACCATCGGCTCGTCCTGCGGGTAGCCCGCCGGGCGGTAGTCCTTGACCATGCCCGCGATCGGGTAGGCGTTGGCGTGCGGGATGTGCACGCCGGAGTTGCCGAACCCCATGCCCGCGAACGTCGCGGCCATCATCATGTTGGAGCGGTCCTCCAGCGACCCCTCCCGCACCGACCCGCGGAACGACTGCGCGATGAGCGCCATCGCCTTCTCGCACCACAGGTCCGACACCGGGTTCGAGCCGCAGTAGGTGACCCGCTCCTCGGGCTTCTTGCGGTCGAACGTCGTGTAGTAGCGCGCGGTGTAGCTCTCGACCGCGTGGCACACGATGTCCATCCCGGACGCCGCGCTGACCTCGGGGCCGAGCGTCATCGTCAGCAGCGGGTCGATGACGGCCAGGGTCGGGCGCAGCCGCCAGTGGCTGATCCCGGTCTTGACCTTCATCGACAGGATGTCCAGCACGCACATCGCGGTGGACTCCGAGCCGGTGCCCGCCGTCGTCGGCACCGCGATCAGCGGCTTGAGCTGCCCGGGCGGGGCCTTGGCCGCGCCGATCGGCTTGTTGATGTAGTCCATCAGCTCGCCGGGGTGCGACGTCAGCAGGTTGATCGCCTTGGCGGTGTCGATCGCCGACCCACCGCCGACGGCCACGAACCCGTCCCACTCACCCTGCACCCGGGCGTACTCGACGGCCTTGTTCATCGAGTCGTCGGTGGGCTCGACGTGCACGCCGTCGAAGATCTCCGAGGAGATGTCGTAGCGCGAGAGCGTGTCGGCGATGCGCTGCGGGATGCCCAGCGCGCTGACGCCCGGATCGGTGACGATCAGGACGCGCTTGACGCCGTAGCCGGACATCTCGAAGCCGATCTCGTCCGAGGCGCCCGCCCCGAACTTCAGCGGGGGCGCACCCCACGTGAAGATCGTCTCCTCCTTCAGTTCGATCCCGGTCACGTGTACGACCCGTCCGGCGCCACGCGCAGCTGGTGGATCTGCTCGGCGTCGTGGCCGAAGACCATCTGTGCGCCGGTCTTCTCCTGGATCCCGCGCAGCTTCTCGACGGACCGGTAGAAGTCCTCGAGGTTGTTGACGATCGCGGCGGGCGTGGCGGGCGGGCCGAAGCTCTCGCCCATGTAGACGGCGTCCGAGGTGAAGATCATCGTGCCGGTGTCGGGCAGGTCGACCTGCATCGACATCGTGCCGACGGTGTGGCCGGGGGTCTCGATGAGCTTGATGCCGGGGAGGAAGTCGGTGTCGCCGGAGACGGTCTGGAAGTCCAGGCCCTCGTAGTCGGCCTTGAGGTGCGCGCCGTTGAACGGGCCCTCGAAGTTGAACGCGAAGTCCTTCTCGCGCTCGTGGCAGACCAGCTTCGCGTTGGTGTTCTTGAACATCTGCGCGTTGCCGGCGTGGTCGAAGTGCAGGTGCGAGAGGATCACGTAGTCGATCTCGTCGAGGCCGACGCCGAGCTGGTTGAGCCGCGCGTCGAGGTACTCGTCGTCGCCGGCCTTGTCGTAGGGGAAGAAGTCCTGCAGGCCGGTGGGCGCCCAGCGCTCCTCCCAGTCGCTCGGACAGCTGGTGTCCCAGAGGACCTTGCCCTCGTCGGTCTCCACCAGCACGCAGTGCGTGGGCACGTCCACCCACGGCGGCGGGGCGTCCTTGTGGTGGCGGTCGGTGATCGACTTGCCGGGCTTGATCAGGAGCCAGGTGAGGTCGGCCGTCATCGCCCCGCAGGGGATGACGGTGACCTTGTTCGCGGTGGCCATGAGGGATCCTCTCGCCGTCGAGGGACGCGCTCGGACGCGCCTGACCGCACCGTGACATGTGACATGCCACTCGTCAATCCGTGCGCATCCGATCATGGGTCGTCCAGGCCAGGTCGATCTCGACGGTGCCCGCGGGCTCCCCGCTCTCCTGCGCGATGAGCAGCTCCGCGGTGTGCCGGACGTGCGCGTGCATGGCCGCCGCGGCCCCGTCGGCGTCGGACGCCTCGATCCGTTCCAGGATCACCACGTGCTCGGCGACGATGTCGTGCAGCGAGCGCGACGACCGCGCCGTCGACACCCCGCGCCGCAGGACCGTGTCGCGCAGCCCGTCGACGTACTGCGCCAACCGCCGGTTGCCCGACGCCTCCAGCACCGCCCGGTGGAAGCGCCGGTCGTGCTCCCAGAGCGCGAACTCGTCGTCGGCGTCGGCGGCGCGCTCCATCGCCCGGAAGATCCTGCGCAGGTCCCGGCGCCCGGCGGCGTCGAACAGGGCGCAGGCGCGGCGGGTGGCGGGCACCTCGAGCAGCAGCCGGAGCGCGAAGACCTCCTCGAGGTCGTGCAGCGAGGTCTGCAGCACCCGCACGCCGCGGTTGCGCTCGAACCGGACGATCCCCTGCTGCGCCAGCTGGATCAGCGCCTCCCGGACGGGCGTGCGCGACACCCCGAGCTGGGTCGCGAGCTGCTGCACCGAGTGCAGCGAGCCCGGCGCCAGCTCCCCGGAGATGACGGCCGTGCGCAGCGCCCCCAGCACCCGGGCGCCCATCGGGTCCGCGCCGACCTGCTCCACCGCTAGCCCAGGTCCCTCAGCAGCGCCTCGGCCGGGCCGTACATCGCGCGGACCGTCTTGCCGTCGTGGAACTCGCCGATCGCGGTCATCGTCCAGGCGGCGCCCGCGCGGCGCAGCACGGACATGATCACGCCGGTGTGCGGCTTCGAGTCGGTCAGCTCGAAGCGGACGAGCTCGGCGCGGGTGTCGAGGTCGACGAGGCGGCAGTAGGCCCGGGCGACCTCGGTGAACTTCTGGCCCTGGAAGGAGTTGACGACGAACACGATCGCCTGCACGTCGTCGGGGAGCTTCGCGAGGTCGACCTGGATGGTCTCGTCGTCGCCGTCCCCGGCGCCGGTGAGGTTGTCGCCGGAGTGCTCGAGCGCGCCCCTGAAGGCGCTCTTGCTCATGAACCACACCGAGTCGGTCTTCTTGCCGCGGCTGCCGATCACGACGGCGGACGCGTCGAGGTCGATGCTGCGCCCGCCGCGGGCCGGGTCCCAGCCCAGGCCCATCGCGACGCGCCGCAGGGCCGGTGCACCGGTCTTCGTCAGCGAGACGGTCTGCCGCTTGGCCAGCGACACCTTCCCCTTGTCGAGGTTGACGACGGACGGGGCGGCGGGCGGCGCGGGCGCCACCGGGGCGGCCGCCACCTGCGCCGGCTCGTCGTCGACGGAGATGCCGTAGTCGGTGGCGATCCCGCCGAGCCCGTTCGCGTAGCCCTGCCCGACCGCGCGCACCTTCCACTGCGCGCCGCGCCGGTAGATCTCCACGCACAGCAGCGCCGTCTCCGCCCCGAGTCCCTCGGGGGTGAACGTCACCAGCGGCGACCCGCCGACCGCGACGTCCATCCGCAGCCCGCCGAGCGCCCCGAACGTGGCGGGCCCGCGGCCGTCGAGGCTCGCGGTGACGACGACGGTCTCGATCGCGTCCTCCACCGCCGACGGGTCGACGTCGACGCCGTCGGGGTTGTAGCGGACGCCGGCCGCCTGCGGCTGGTTGTAGAACACGAAGTCGGCGTCGCCGCGCACCTTGCCGGTGGCCGCGACCAGCAGGGCCGAGATGTCGACGGGCGCGGCGGCCGTGACGCGCACCGAGACGGGACCGGGCGGGAGCGGCGCGTTGGCGCCCTTGGGCAGGGTCTGCACGAACCCGATCCTGCCAGTGCGGCGGGCGTCGTGGCCGCACACCGTCGCGTGCTCCCGTCCCCGCAGGCGTCCACCACGGCTCGCGTACCCGGCGCGGCCCCCACCCCGGCGGCGACGAGCGCGGCGGAGCGGCACCGGATCCGGGGGCGTGTCGGCACCGGCGCCACGGGCCGGGCGTGCCGGCCCGCCAGGACCGGCTCATGACCGGCGAGGTGCTGCGGTGTGTCAGGGCCTCCACCACCTGGCGGTCAAGCCGCTCGCCGAGGAACCGGGCGCGCTGTCGGCCACGATGTGGTCGGTCTGGGCGACTGCTGGCCCTCCCGGCGCTGCCCGCCCTGCTCGCCGACCTGCCCGACGCACCGACCGGCGCGACCGCGACGGCCGTGGCGCTCGGGATCGTGCCGTCGGCACCGGGTTGCCCGGCCTGGTCCGACCGTGTCGTGCACGACGGTCGCCCACAGCACCGTGGCGCTCCACCTGGTGCCGGCGTGGCTCGGCGAGCGGGCGACGGTGCCCGGCGGCGCACTGGCCGTCGCCGGGGTGGTGCTCGTCCGGCGGACGGGTCAGGCCGGCCGCGCCGCGTACGCCAGCGCCCCGCACCCGACGCCGATCGCGAGCACCGCCAGGCCGCCGGAGGGCCAGTAGATGTGGCCGTGCAGGAAGTTCGCCGCCCCGCCGAACAGGATCACCGCGCCGGGCAGGGCCGCCCGCCCGTCGCGGCGCACCAGCAGCACTCCGACGAGCACTGTGGCCACGAGGAACGACCAGGACCCGATCATGCCGAGGTCGTTGCCGAGCGCGCGCAGGTCGTTGGCCTCCTGGCTGCCGCCCCGGGCCTCGTCGACGAGGTACCCGGCGCCGATCCCGGCCAGCACGTCGAGCGCCGTGTAGAACGCGGCGTAGCCGTAGGCGGCGATCCGCGCGAGCCACGCCAGCACGCCCCGCTCCCCGCGCAGCAGCACCCACAGCGCCACGGCCAGCAGCGGGAACAGCGGTAGCAGGACGACGTGCAGGTTCCACCAGAGTGTGGCCGTCGACGGGGCGAGCGCACGGGGGTGGAACAGCCCGGCGACGGCGAGCACGAGCCCGGGGGCGGCGACGGCGACCACCGGCCCGACCCGGCGGCGGGTGGTCACTCCCGTGGGCGCGGTGTCCGTCACGCCCCCAGCGTCGCAGACCGCCCGTCACCCCGCCCGCAGACCGGATACACCGGATACACCGGACACACCGGACCGTCACCGCGACGGCGGGTTGCGGACGGACCCCCGGACCGGGCCCATGATCGCCGTCTCGGCGCGTGTCCGGCCGCCCACTGCCGGACACGCGCCGAACCGGTGATCATGGAGTGCCTCCGGAGGCGAGCGGCGGCGACCGCCGCACCGCCGCCATCAGCCCGGACCCGGTGGCCACCAGCAGCATCGCGAGCACGCCTACGGGGTGGAAGATGTGGCCCGTCATGAAGGGGAAGCACGCGACGGCGAGCACCGCGGCCCCCGGGAGCACCCGCACGCCGTCGCGGGGCAGCAGGGCGAGGCCGGTCAGCACCGCCGCGGCGAGCAGCATCCAGACCCCGGCGTGCCCGAGCGCGTCACCGACCCCGAACAGCCGCCCGGCGAGCTCGGGGACGCCCGCCTCGACGACGAGCCCCGCGCCGATGCCGGAGAGGACGTCGAGCGCGGTGTAGAACGTCGCGAACCCGTACGCCGCGACCCGCGCGAGCCCCGCCACCGGCCCCGTGACGCCGCGCAGCAGCGCCCACAGCGCGAGCGAGATCAGCGGGAACACCGGAACCAGGTACACGTGCACCGTCCACCAGGCCCGCGCGGTGGACGCGTCGAGGAAGCCGGGGTGGACCAGGTACCCGACCGCGGCGAGCAGCAGCCCGGGCAGGGCGACCAGCACGATCGTCAGCGGGGGTCTCATCTCGCACGATCCTGCCGGGCCGGTGGGCCTGCCGCCCGCCGCGTACGGGATCCGTAATGTGCGCGCCGTGGCCGTCTCCGAGATCTTCGACCCCTCCGCGTGGCGTCCGGTGGAGGGGTTCGACTTCGTCGACATCACCTACCACCGCGCCGTCGACACCGGTGCCGTGCGCATCGCGTTCGACCGCCCCGAGGTGCGCAATGCGTTCCGCCCCGGCACCGTCGACGAGCTGTATCGCGCTCTCGACCACGCCCGCCAGACCCCGGACGTCGGCTGCGTCCTGCTCACCGGCAACGGCCCGGCGCCGAAGGACGGCGTGTGGGCGTTCTGCTCGGGCGGCGACCAGCGCATCCGCGGCCGCACCGGCTACCAGTACGCCGATGGCGACACCTCCGACACGGTGCAGGCCGGCCGCGCGGGGCGCCTGCACATCCTGGAGTGCCAGCGGCTGATCCGGTTCATGCCGAAGGTCGTCATCGCCGTCGTCAACGGATGGGCCGCGGGTGGCGGGCATTCGCTGCACGCCGTCGCGGACCTCACGCTCGCCAGCGCGGAGCACGGCCGCTTCAAGCAGACCGACGCCGACGTCGGCAGCTTCGACGGCGGCTACGGCTCGGCCTACCTGGCCAAGCAGGTGGGTCAGAAGTTCGCCCGCGAGATCTTCTTCCTGGGCCGCGAGTACTCCGCGGCCGACGCGCACCGGATGGGTGCGGTCAACGCCGTCGTGCCGCACGCGGAGCTCGAGGCCACCGCCCTGCAGTGGGCGAAGGAGATCAACGGCAAGTCGCCCACCGCGCAGCGGATGCTCAAGTACGCGTTCAACCTCACCGACGACGGGCTGGTCGGGCAGCAGCTGTTCGCCGGCGAGGCCACGCGGCTCGCGTACATGACCGACGAGGCCGTCGAGGGCCGCGACGCGTTCCTGCAGAAGCGCGAGCCCGACTGGGCCGCGTACCCCTGGCACTACTAGGCCGCGTCCGGCACGACCCGCCGTCCCGTGCACCCGGCGGCGTACCGGATGTGGGAGGGCACGTGCCGGGCGGCGCCGCGCCGCGGGGCGGTCGTGCCGCCCGCCCGGATCGCGGCGCCCACGAGCAGGGCCAACGGCACCGACGTCGCCATCCACGTCGTCACCCCGACCGCGACCCAGCTCATGATCTCCACACCTCCCTATCGCGGGCCTGAGCTGCGGTATTTCGCGCCGACGGGGTGAGTGCACAGCACGTGTGGGTGGCGGGTTCGGCACGGTCGGTGACGCTCGGGGCCCCGGATGAACGCCGGGCGCGGCGACCGTGTGGACTCGGACCCATGCGGACGATCACGCTCGACGGCTCCCCCGACGGCGTCGACGCGCTGGTCGGGGCACTGGCGGCGGCGCTGGACGGCGGCCCCGCGGTACTCCCGTGGACCGGTGCCGCACCATTCCCGATCGAGCCGGCCCCACCGGGCACCGCGGTCGTCATCGCGACGTCCGGATCGACCGGTGAGCCCCGGCTGGTGGCACTGACCGCGGCCGCGCTGCGGGCGTCGGCCGCAGCCACGGCGGCCCGGCTCGGCGGCCCGGCCCGCTGGCTGCTCGCGCTGCCGGCCGAGCACGTCGCCGGGGTGCAGGTGATCGTGCGGGCGCTGCTGGCCGGCGCGCCGCCCGTCGTGCAGGACCTGCGCACCGGCTTCCGCCCCGACACCTTCGCCGCCGCCACCGACCGGCTGGGCCCCGGCGCGCGGCACACGAGCCTCGTCCCGACCCAGCTCCTCCGCGTCCTGGACGCCGGCGGCGACGCCCTCGACGCGCTGCGCGGCTACCGCGCGGTGCTCGTCGGCGGCGCGGCTCTGGACACGGGCCTGCGCCGCAGGGCACTCGACGCGGGCGTCGCCGTCGTCACCACCTACGGCATGAGCGAGACCGCGGGCGGTTGCGTCTACGACGGGCTGCCGCTCGACGGCGTCGGCGTCGACCTGGAACCCGACGGCCGCATCGTGCTCACCGGGCCGACCCTGGCCACCGGCTACCTCGGTGGGTCGCCGTTCGGCGGGCGGTTCCGCACCGGCGACCTCGGCCGCTGGACCGACGGTCGGCTGGAGGTGCTCGGCCGGGCCGACGACGTGATCGTCACGGGCGGGGAGAAGGTCGCGCCGGCCGCCGTCGAGCGGGTGCTGACCGCTCAGCCGGGGGTGCTCGCGGCGTGCGTGGTCGGGGTCGCCGACGCGCAGTGGGGACAGGTCGTCGCCGCCGCGGTGGTGCCCGGAGCCGACCGCCCCGACGACGACAGCCTCCGCGACGCCGTGCGCGACGCTCTCGGCCGGGCCGCGGTGCCGCGCCGGCTCGTCGACGTACCGGAGATCCCGATCCGGGGGATCGGGAAGCCCGATCGTGCGGCCGTGGCCCGGCTCGTCACGGTGACGGACCGGCCGGAGCCCCTGACCGGGTGACCGGAGGCGCCATCACATCAGGTCGCTCACTCTGCGTTGATTGACCACTACTCCCCCATCAGGTCTGCTGCGCTCTCACACGCACCATCGGTACCTGCAGTCACAGCAACAACACGGGGAGTTCTCAGCATGCGGATGAGGTTGCGCACCGCGACCCTGCTGGCCGTCGTCGGCGCACTCGCGCTCGGCACGGCCGGACCGGCCGCCGCCACCGAGCCCAGCACGGCGTCCTGGGCTCCTGATCTCGTGGCCGGGGAGACCGCGGGCGTGACCGTCGCCGACGGCACCGCGCGGCTCGACCACGCGGACACCCACCTGCTCCCCGCCGACTCCGACGGCACGCCGGTCCCGACCGGCCTCCTGACGATGCCGACGCACACCCTCGACGCCCCGACCGACCGCGTCGACGCCGCCGTCGACGGCGACCTCCCCGAGGGCAGCACCGCACTGGTCGACGTCCGCGGGCGCCGCACGTCGGGCGGCTGGACGGAGTGGGTGCCCGCCACCTCCGGCACGGCCACGCTGCCCGAGCCGACATCGGAGGTGCAGACTCGCCTGGTCCTCACCGGCGACCCGGCCGCGGAGCCGTCCGTCCGGGGCGTCACCGTCACCGCGCACCCGGCCGCGGCCCGCACCGAGGCCGTCGTCGAGTCGGCGGCGCTGAACTACCGCGTCTTCGCGACCCGCGAGGGCCTCGCGGGCGGCACCACCGCCAACGGCCACGTGATCGCCGAGCGTGACCACTTCGTCGCCCTGCCCTCCCGCCGCGCCCTCGCCCCCCGCGACTCCAGCGACTACTCCGTCAAGGTGTGCGCCCCCAACGGCCGCTGCGCGTTCGCGCCGGTCTGGGACGTGGGCCCGTGGAACACCCGCGACGACTACTGGAACCCCTCCGGCCAGCGTCAGGAGTGGCGCGACCTTCCCCAGGGCGTACCGCAGGCCCAGGCCGCACACGCCGACGGCTACAACGGTGGCCGCGACCAGTACGGCCGCACCCCCTCCAACCCGGCCGGCATCGACCTCGGCGACGGCCTGTTCTGGGACGCTCTCGGCCTGACCGACAACTCCTGGGTCACCGTCGACTACCTGTGGACCGGCTCGGTCCGCCTCTCGCTGGTGAACTCCGACGGGCCGGTCGACGTCCTCGCGGCCCCCGAGGCCGGTGCCGAGGTCGTGGGCGTCGCCGCGCAGCGCGCCGCGGTGCCGGTGGAGTGCGCCCTGTCCGCCGCGTCCGGTATCTGGCTGCGGGTCGGCACCGACCAGTACATCGAGGCGGACGAGGTGAGCGACGCCGAGGGTGTGGCCGACTGCGACACCTCCGGCCCGTCCCCCGAAACCACCCCGGCTCCCGACGCCACCGCCGACACCCCGACGGTCGCCGACGCCGACACCCCCGCCGACGCCACCCCGTCCAGCAGCACCTCCCCGTCCAGCAGCACCCCGTCCGACGCCACCCCGTCCGACGCCACCCCGTCCGACGCCACCCCGTCCGACGCCACCCCGTCCGACGCCACCCCGTCCGACGCCACCCCGTCCGACGCCACCCCGTCCGACGCCGGCCCGTCCGACGCCGGCCCGTCCGACGCCGGCCCGTCCGACGCCACCGTGTCCTCCCCGTCCGACGCCACGGACGCGACCACCGCCCCCGCCGACGACCCTGCCGCCTCCGCCCCGACGGGCGCCGCCGCTCCGGCCGGACCGACCGCCACCACCGACCCGACCGCGACCACCTCCCCCGGGTGATCGTTCCGAGCTGAGCGGCACGGTCGCCGGACCGACCACCACCCCACCTCGGAACGATCACCGACACCGCCCACCCACGGTGATCGTTCCGAGACGGGCGATGTGGCGACCGGCCCCGCCACCGCGCTCACCTCGGACCGATCACCCCTCCGCCCCGACGCCCGTCGGTGAGGCGGGCCACGTGGCGACCGGACCGATCACCACCCACCGCGGCGACCGCGGGGACCGGGCCGGATAGCGTTCCGGTGTGGCCACGTTGAACCAGTGGGTGCAGGGCGCCCGCCCGCGCACCCTGCCGACCGCCGTCTCCCCGGTCGTGGTCGGGACCGGGGCCGCGATCGGGGCCGGGACCGTCGCCCCGGGCCGGGCACTGCTGGCCCTCCTCGTGGCCGTCGCGCTGGTCATCGGGGTGAACTTCGCCAACGACTACTCCGACGGCATCCGCGGCACCGACGACGACCGGGTCGGGCCGCTGCGCCTCGTCGGGTCGAAGCTGGCGGCGGCCTCCACCGTCCGCTCCGTGGCCTTCGGCTGCTTCGTCGTCGCGGGTCTGGCGGGCCTGACGCTGGTGTCGATCTCCCGGCAGTGGTGGCTGATCGCGGTGGGGGCGCTGTGCATCGCGGGCGCCTGGTTCTACACCGGCGGCTCCCGGCCCTACGGCTACGCGGGGCTCGGCGAGGTGGCGGTGTTCGTGTTCTTCGGGCCGGTCGCCGTGCTCGGCACCGTGATCACCCAGAGCGGGCCGCCGAGCCCCCTCGCGGTGATCGGCGCGGTCGGGGTCGGGCTGCTCACGTGCGCGGTGCTCGTCGCCAACAACCTGCGCGACATCCCCACCGACGCCGTCTCCGGCAAGCGCACGCTCGCGGTCCTGCTCGGCGACACCGACACCCGCCGCCTCTACGTCGCCCTCGTCGCGGCGCCGTTCCTGCTCTCCGCACTGGCCGGCCTGCGCAGCTGGCCGATGCTGATCGCCCTGGCCGCGCTGCCGCTGGCGTTCCTGCCGGCCCGCCAGGTGCTCGCGGGGGCCGACGGGCGCGCGCTCGTCCGCGTACTCGGAGCCACCGGGGTGACGCTGCTCGGATGGTCCGTCCTCACCGGCGTCGGCGCGGCACTCAGCGGCGTGCTCTGACCCCCGGGGGCGCGCAGAGGGCGGCCCTGACGAGCGACTCCGCGCACGGGCGGCGCAGCCGCTACTCGCTCTCCCCGCGCAGCCGCGACCGCAGGGCCTCGCGTTCCACCCCGCGCCGCCGGGAGGCCTCGGCGAGGGCCGCGTCGAGCCGGGACCGCAGCCCGCGGAACAGCACCATCGACAGCGGCAGCGCGACGATCAGCCCCACGAGGACGGCGACCAGCACCGGGACGCCGGCCAGTGCGAGCAGCGCGGCGACGACGGCGACGAGCCCGAGCCGCGCGAGCGCGTAGAGCCCGATGGTGGGCAGCAGGCCCGGGGCCGGTGGTGACGTCATGCCCCGAGCCTACGACGCCGCCGAAGGGCCCGGACGATCGTCCGTTTCGTCCTTTAGGCGCCCTTTACCTCCGGACAACCGTTCGAGTACCCGGGGTCCCGAGTGTCACGATGTATCAGGACATTCCACCTGGAGGCGCACCATGGCAGCACCCACGAGCAGCGAGGAACGACTCCTCACCCCCGGCGAGGTCGCCGGCCTGTTCCGCGTCGACCCCAAGACCGTCACCCGTTGGGCATCGGCCGGTCGGATCGGCTCGATCCGCACCCCTGGCGGGCACCGTCGGTTCCGCGAGTCCGAGGTCCGCGGCCTGCTCGCCGACCTGACCAGTGAGGCGACGCTACCGCCCGCGCACGGCTGACCACCCTCCGCCGAACGCATCCGGCGGCTTCACCCCCGTCACGCCCCACCTCCGCTAACCTCGACGGCGGAGGTGGTGGCCATGCTGTTCTTCATCGCGTTCGTCGGCGCCGCGATCATCGCACTGGTGCTCTGGAAGGCGATGAGCACCGTTCGCGGTGACGCACCGCCCACCGGGGAGCCGGCCGTCCCCGGCCCGTCGCGTCCGCGCGTCAGCGGCCCGGACGACGACCCCGACTTCCTGCGCCAGCTCGACGAGCGGGTGAAGCGCCAGGACGACCCCCCGGCCTGATCCCGGGGTTCAGCCACTGCTGTGGGCCGAGGCGAACGCATCGGCCACGGCGGCGGCCAGTTCCAGCAGGGCCAGCCGCGTCTGCGGCTCCAACCTGTCCAGATCGACCTCCGCGCCCTCCTGCAGGTGCGCGTCGAAGGGGATCTGCACGACGGCCCGGCAGCGTGCCGCGAAGTGCTCGGCCACCCGGTCCAGGTCCACGCCGCCCGTCGAGCGGCTGACGCTGTTGACCACGGCCACCGCGTTGCGCACGAGGTCGCCGTGGCCGTGGGCGTCGAGCCAGTCCATCGTGGCCGACGCGCTGCGCGCCCCGTCGATCGAGCTCGACGACACGATGATCAACTGGTCGGCCACGCCGAGCACGCCGTACATCGCGGAGTGCATCAGTCCGGTGCCGCAGTCGGTGAGGACGATGTTGTAGAAGTGCTCGAGGAGGTTGACGGTGCGGCGGTAGTCGTCCTCGCTGAACGCCTCCGACACCGCCGGATCCTGCTCGCTGGCCAGCACCTCGAGCCGCGACGGGCCCTGCGAGGTGTAGGCGCGCACGTCGGTGTAGCGGCGGACGCGCTGCGCGTCGCGGAGCAGGTTGCGCACGGTGGCGCTGGTCTCCAGCGGGATCTTCTGGCTCAGCGTGCCGCGGTCGGGGTTGGCGTCGACGGCCACCACGCGGTCGCCGCGCAGCGACGCGAACGTCGCGCCGAGCGTGGCCGTCATCGTGGTCTTGCCGACGCCGCCCTTGAGGCTCAGCACCCCGATCTTGTAGCAGCCCAGCAACGGCTGGTTGACGCGCACGGTGAGCTCGCGGCGGCGCACGTCGAGCGGGCTCTCCCCCGGGTTGATCAGGCGCCCGGACAGCACGTAGACCAGCCGGCGCCACCCCGACTGCGGGGGGCGCTTGCTCGGACGCAGCAGGCGGGCCGAGGACAGGTCGGGCTGCTCGGGGTTTCGCGCGTGCTGCGCCTGCTGCGCGGCGACGGCGCCGGGGTCGGTCCACCGCGGCGCTCCGCGCGGCGGGGTGCGGGGGCCGGTGTCGGCGGCGCCGTTGCCCGTGGCGGAGGGTCCCGTGGCGGAGGGTCCCGTGGCGCCGGAGGGGTCGGGCTGGATCGGGGGGCGCGGCGGGCGCGCGGGCGGCGGTGCGGCGGCCGGGGGCCGGGACGGCACCGGGTGCGCGTCACCCGTCCCGCCTCCCGTGCGGTCGTCGACGGGAGCGGCGGCACGGCGCGGGTCCGCCCCCCGGACGTCGGCGGGCCGGGCATCGGCGGACCAGGCATCGGCGGACCGGGCTTCGGCACCGCCGCGGGCGTCGGGAAGGCTCTCGGGCATCCGGGGCTCCGGCGCGCGGGCAGCGGGAACACGGGACTCCGGTACGGGGCCAGCGGAGCGCACCTCGGTGGAACCCGCCCCGGCCTCCCGGGACCCGTCGTCACCCCCACGCCCCTCGGCACCGGTGGGCGGACGCGTCGCCGCCGCCCGCCCCCGCTCCGCCCATGCCGCGACGTCGTCGTGCCCGGCCAGCTCGTCGAGCCGGTGGGCCGGTGGTGCGGGGCGCAGGGGCAGCGAGGAGTCACCCGCGAGCTCGTCGTCGGCCGTGGTCCCGGGTTCCGGCTCCTGCACCGGCGCCACGTACGGGCGGGTCTTGCGAGGTGGGGCCGCGGCGCCCCACTGCTCGCGCACATAACGACCGACCGAGCCGTCGGCGTAGTCCCCGTCGCCCTCGGAATCACGCTCCGTCATCAACGCTTCCCGTCGAACCCGTCGTACCGACCGCTTGACCCTGCCACGGACGCCGACGGTAGTCGCGTCGCCGCCCGTGGTCGAGGCGCGTACGGGTGGCCCTGACGCGATCAGCCCAGGCCGGCGTAGGAGTGCAGGCCGGCGACCACCATGTTGATGAAGAACAGGTTGAACAGCACGGTGGCGAACCCGGCCACGTTGATCCAGGCCGCGCGGGCCGCGCGCCAGCCGGCGGTGGCCCGGGCGTGCAGGTAGGCCGCGTAGACCACCCAGGAGACGAACGCGACGGTCTCCTTCGGGTCCCAGCCCCAGAACCGGCCCCACGCCGCCTCGGCCCAGATCGCCCCGGCGATGACGGCGAACGTGAACAGCGGGAACGCGATGATCGTGACGCGGTAGGCGAGCCGGTCGAGGACGTCGGACGACGGGAGCCGGTCGGTCAGCCACCCCGCCCCGCGCACCAGGAACAGGATGCTCGCGACACCGGGCACCAGCAGCAGGCCCGACGAGATCGTGATCGTCGTGACGTGGATGACCAACCAGTACGACTGCAGCGCGGGCACGACCGGCGCGGCCTGGGCGTACAGCACGGTCCCGGCGAGGAACAGCAGCACCACGACCAGCAGCACCACGAACGGACCGACGGCGCGCGTCACCGGCGAGCGGCGCAGCATCACCAGCCATCCGACGATCGCGGCCAGGCAGATCGCGGAGACGAACTCGTACATGTTGCCCAACGGCCAGCGCTCCGCCGCCAGCCCACGGGTGACGATCGACGCGAACTGCAGTGCCGCGCCGAGCACCGTCAGCGAGACGGCCATGCGTGCACAGCGCTCGCTGCGGGCGGGCGCGGGAGCGACCTCGACCACGTCCGGTCCCCCGGCCCCCACCAGCACCGGCTTCGCCGACCGGGCGGCGGCGAACTCGACGGCGTGCAGCACCATCGCCAACACGTACACGCCGACGGCGGCCATGAAGAGGAGGTCGCTGTATTGAGCGAGCATCAGGCGTCCTTCACCACGTGGGGTTCCAACAGGTCCGCCCGGAGGCGGTCGAACTCCTCGCCGTACCCGGCGCGGTCGGTGCGGGCGAGCCCACCGAGCTCCACCACGCTACGTCCGGGCTGGTCGGAGGGGGTGAGCCGGGCCCAGAACCGGCGGCGCCGGACCCCCAGCGAGGCCGCGAGACCGGTCAGCATCGTCACCGCGAACACCAGTACCCAGATCTGGCCGGGATCGTGGCTGATCTGCAGGTTGACCCACTTGCGCACGCCGTCGAACCGGATCTGCGTGCCGTCGTCGAGCGTGAGGCTCTGCCCCGGCACCAGGTTCTCCCGTGCCACCCGCACCAGCTCGCCGGAGTCGACCTGCGCCTGGTCCACCTCGAAGATCGACTGACCGCGGCCGTCGTCGAGGCCGAGGTCACCACGCAGCACGTCGATCGCGACCTCCGGGTCGCGCAGGTCGGGGAACACCGAGGTGACGACGGTGCCGCCGGACGTCGTGGGCGCGAGCAGCCCGGTGATCGCGAGCTGCCCGGTGCGCCGCTGCTCCTCGTCGGTGACGCCGGGCGGCTCGAACTTCGTGGCCCCCTCCGACAGCAGCGTCGCCTGGTCGACGGGACGCCACTGGACGTCGCCGGTGCGGACGTCGCCGTTGGGGAAGGTGACGGTGAAGATCGGCGCGTACCCGTTGCCCAGCAGGTAGACGCGGGCGCCGTCGGTGCGCAGCGGGTTGTTGACCGACAGCGGGAACGAACGCCACGCGTCGGCGCTGCCGGTGTCGAGGTCGTCGCCGGTCTGGTAGCTCAGGGCGGCGTCGTAGCGGTCGGGCTGGCCGGTGGGCAGGTAGGTGGCGGTGAAGTCGTCGACGCGGACGCAGAACGGCGCGAGGTCGGTGCCGTCGACGAGCGTGCCGGCACGGAAGGAGTCGTAGCCGAGGATCCCGGTGTTGCAGAACTCCCCGCCGCCCGCGGGCACGATCACCTGCCCCTCGTAGCCGAACAGCTTGCCGGCCGCGAACCCGATCAGCAGCCCCACCAGCGACAGGTGGAAGACCAGGTTGCCGATCTCCCGCGAGTAGCCCTTCTCCGCGGAGAACGTGCGGCGCCCGCCGTCCTCCTCGCGCTCGGCGACCCGCCAGCCGCGCAGCTGCCCGCGCACCCGCTCGGCGGCCCCGTCGAGGTCGGCGTCGAGGGTGCCCGCGCCGTGGTGCGGCAGCCGGGCGAGGTTGCGCGGGGTGGCGACGGGTTTCGCGCGCAGCGCGCGGGCGTCGTCGACGGTGCGGGGCAGGACGCACCCGATCAGCGACACCATCAGCAGCAGGTAGATCGCGGCGAACCACGGGGCGGCGAACACGTCGAACGCGTCGACGCGGTCGAGCAGCGGCGCGAGCGTCGGGTAGTCGACGAAGTACTGGTCGACGAGACGCTGGTTGAGCGAGCGCTGCGGCAACAGCGCCCCCGGCATCGCCGCGACGGCCAGCAGGAACAGCAGGATCAGCGCGGTGCGCATGGACGTCAGCGCGCGCCAGGCGTTGCGCAGCGCGATCCAGCCCGGCGGGGGTGTGCGCGGCGGGGTGGGCCGGACGGGCGTGTCGGTGACCATCTACAGCGCCGGGGTGAAGCCGGCGATCGAGACCTGCAGCTGGGCCAGCAGCCCGCCCCACACCCCGGTGACGAGCAGGACGCCGACGGCCACCATCAGCACGCCGCCGCCGATCTGGATGGCGCGGGTGTTGCGGCGCAGCCAGCCGAGCGCGGTGACGGCGCGCGACGCCCCCAGCGCGATGATCACGAACGGCAGCCCGAGGCCGGCGCAGTAGGCGAGCGTGAGCACGACGCCGCGCAGCGACCCGCCCCCGGTGCCCGCGGCGACCGCGACGACCCCGGCCAGCGTCGGGCCGATGCACGGGATCCAGCCCAGCCCGAACACCGCACCCAGCAGCGGCGCGCCCCACAGCCCGGCGCGCGGCACCCAGTGCACGCGGCGCTCGTTCTGCAGCACCGGGATGAGCCCGACGAACGCCAGCCCCATCGCGATCATCACGACCCCGCCGACGCGCTGCAGCACCGCCTCGTTCGCGACGAGCGTGTCGGCGAGCCACACGACGCCCGTCAGGATCGCGCCGAACACCACCGTGAACCCGGCGACGAACAGCCCCGCCGCCCCGGCCACCCGCCACTTCCCGCTGCGCCGCTGCTGCGCCTGCGCCGCGGTGGCCGGCGGCGAGTCGGCGCCCACCAGACCGGCGAGGTAGGCGAGGTAGCCGGGTACCAGCGGGACGACACACGGGGACGCGAAACTCACCGCTCCCGCCAGCACGGCCACGAGGGCCGCGACCAGCAGCGGGCCGGAGACCGCGAGGGTGGTCGAGGGGTCCATCACGGTTCAGGGTAGGCCCGCCCAGCCCGGTCCCGCGCGCCGGGTTCTACAACGTGTAGTGCGAGTCAGGCGGGCTCGGCCACCAGCCGCTCGACGACCGGGATCAGCTCGGTGATCCGGATCTGCGTCAGGTACACCGCGGCGACCCGGTGCTGCTTGTCCAGCACCAGCGTCGACGGGGTGGTGTTGCGCGGGTAGCCCGACAGCTGCGCGAGCGTGCGGGCCGGGCTGTCGTAGATCGAGTCGAACGTCAGCCCCCGGTCGCGCACGAAGTCGGCGGCGGCGTCACGGGAGTCCCGGACGTCGAGCCCGAGCACCGACACCCCCTCGACGGAGTCCTGCACGAACTGCAGGTCGGGCATCTCGTCGCGGCACGGCCCGCACCACGAGCCCCAGACGTTGAGGATCACGACCTGGCCCGGGTAGTCGTCGACGCCGACCTCCGTGCCGGGGTTCAGCAGGCTCTCACCGGAGATCCCGGTGACACGACCGCGGTCGGCGGGCGGGTCGTAGAGGATCGTGGTCTGGCCGCCCGGCGCGACGAACGTGAACTCCCCGTCGTTCGCGACGGCGTCCCGGCTGGTGGAACAGCCGGCCAGCGCCAGCACCGCGACGACCGCGAGGGCGAGCCGTCTCATGCGCCGGTCGTCCGCGGGTCACTGGCCCCCGCGGGCTCGGAGTAGCGCAGCTGGGTCAGCTCGGCGTCGTCGAAGACCAGCGTCGTCAGCGAGGCCAGCCCGCACTGGCGGCGGCGCGGGTCGTGCCACAGGCGCTGCCCGGTGACGAACCGGCGCAGCGTCCAGATCGGCAGCTGGTGCGACACGCACAGGACCTCGCGCCCCGGCGCCAGCTCGCGCGCGCGGTGCACGGCCCCGAGCATCCGGTGCGCGATCTCCAGGTACGGCTCGCCCCACGACGGCGTGAACGGGTCGCGCAGCTTGGGCCAGTGCCGCGGCGAGCGCAGCGCACCGTCGCCGACGGCGACCTTGAGCCCCTCGAACTGGTTGCCCGCCTCGATCAGCCCCTCGTCGGTGCCGATGTCGAGGCCGTGCGCGGCGGCGATGGGGGCGGCGGTCTCCTGCGCGCGCTGCAGCGGCGACGCCACGACGGCGCCCAGGTCGGCCTCCGACAGCGCTTTCGCGACGAGCTCGGCCTGGTGACGGCCGTTGTCGGACAGCCGGAAGCCGGGAATGCGGCCGTAGAGGATGCCGTCGGGGTTGTGCACCTCTCCGTGGCGCAGGACGTGGACGGTCGTGCGCGTCCCTGGACGTGTCACTGGCCCGCCTCGGCGGGCGAGGTGGCCGTGGCGGCGGCCTGTGCGGCGGCGGGCAGCGCGGCCTCGATGGTCTCCCAGCACCGGTCGTCGAGGGCAGCGGAGACGAACCAGGCCTCGAACGCGCTCGGCGGCGGGTACACCCCGCGCTCGAGCAGCGCGTGGAAGAACGCGGGGAAGCGCCAGGTCGCCGCGGCCTGCGCGCCCGCGTAGTCGTGCACCTCGTCCTCGGTGAAGAACACCGAGAGCATCGAGGCCGCGTACTGCACGCGGTGCGGGACGCCCGCCGCCGACAGCGCGTCGCCGAGCAGCGTGCCGAGGCGCTTCGCGTTGGCGTCGAGGGTGGCGTAGACGGCGTCGTCGGCGGCGCGCAGCGTCGCGAGCCCGGCGGCGACGGCCACGGGGTTCCCGGACAGCGTGCCCGCCTGGTAGACCGGCCCGGCCGGGGCCAGGTGGGACATGTGCTCCACGGATCCGCCGAACGCGGCGGCGGGCAGACCGCCGGACATCACCTTGCCGAAGGTGTAGAGGTCACCCGCCACCCCGTCGACGCCGAACCAGCCCGACGACGAGACGCGGAAGCCCGTCATCACCTCGTCGACGACGAACAGCGCGCCGTGCTCGTGGCAGATGTCGCGCAGCCCCGCGTTGAACCCGGGGACCGGCGCGATCGCGCCCATGTTGCCCGCGGCCGCCTCGGTGATCACGCAGGCGATCTCGGAGCCGCGCTCGGCGAACACCGCGCGCACGGCGGCGAGGTCGTTGTAGGGCAGGACGACGGTGTCGGCCGCCTGCGCACCGGTGACGCCGGGGCTGGTCGGGAGCCCGAGCGTCGCGACGCCGGAACCGGCCTGGGCGAGCAGCGCGTCGACGTGGCCGTGGTAGCAGCCCGCGAACTTGACGATCACCTTCCGGCCGGTGATGCCGCGCGCCAGCCGGATCGCGCTCATCGTGGCCTCGGTGCCGGAGTTGACCAGCCGCACCTGCTCCACCGGCCCGACGCGGCCGATGATCGCCTCGGCGAGCTCGATCTCCGCGGGGGTCGGTGCGCCGAACGAGAGGCCCTGCCCGGCGGCGCTGCGCACGGCGTCGACGACGGCCGGGTGCGCGTGCCCGAGGATCATCGGGCCCCAGGAGCAGATGAGGTCGACGTAGGTGTTGTCGTCGGCGTCGGTGAGCCACGGGCCCTGCGCCGAGGTCATGAACCGCGGCGTGCCCCCCACCGAGGTGAACGCCCGGACCGGGGAGTTGACCCCGCCCGGGATCACGGCGGAGGCGCGGGCGAACAGTTCCTGGGACGACGTCGTGCGTGAGGCCACGGCCGCCAGTCTCACATCCGCGCGGACCGGCCGCGCGGGCGGCTCAGCGCCGGGAGAAGTAGGCGTTGGACGCGGGCAGGAACAGGATCACCACGCCCGCGACGGCCAGGGCGACCGGCCCGAGCAGGATCGCCGCGCTCGCCGGGTCGGCCGCACCGCCCGAGACCGCCGCGAACAGCAGGAACAGGGCGAACCCCACGGTCATGACGGTGACGAGGATGCGCGACCAGTTGCGGCCGGCGAACGCCAGCACCGCGAACAGGATGTAGAGCACGGCCAGGACCGCGAAGAACCCGCCGATCACCCGGACGACCGACAGCAGCGTCTCCGTCGTCAGCCCGGCCTCGGCCAGCTCCGGCGCGTCGAGCAGCTCCGGCGGGATCAACGAGGCGTCGAGCGGCACCACCAGGAACAGCACGCCGAACGCGAGGTAGGGCAGGGCCGCGAGGACCTTCAGCACCAGTGCGAGGACCATGATCCCCGGACGGGTGACCGGGCCCGACGCCTTGTCGTCGAGACCGGCCGGGTAGCCGCCGTAGGGCGACTGGCCGTACGGCGACGCCTGGCCGTAGGGGTTGTACGGGTAGCTCTGGCCCTGGTTCGCCGGCCCCGGGTACGGCTGGACCGGCGGCTGCGGCGCCGGGGCCTGGCCCTCCGGGTACGGGTACTGCACACCGCCGTACCCGGTGCCGTAGGCCGGCCGCCCCTGCTGACCGGGGTCGGGCTGGCCTTGCGCGGGGTCCGACGGTGTGCTCACGACGCCACCGTATGTCCCGGCCCGGGCGCTGTCCACGCGGCTCCCCGGACCGGGACCATGATCGTCACCGACGGTTGTGGATGTCCTCGGACATGCGCACGACGGCGTAGTAGAACTCCAGCGACACGCGCAGCAGCGCGATCGTGAACAGCGCGAAGATCGCGCCGACGATCAGGATGCCGATGCCGGCGGCGGCGCCGAGCGCGGAGAAGCCGACCACGACGTAGCCGAGCCAGCCGAGCACGATCAGCACGGTGCCGATGATGTAGAGGATCCGGATCAGGCCGGGCGTCGCGAAGCTGTTGAAGCTGAAGTCGAACAGCGCCGAGAAGAAGCTCTTCGCGTCGGGAGAGCCCTGGCCGCCACCGGGGCCGGGGCCACCGGGGCCGACACCGGGGGGCGGGCCCCAGCCTGCGGGCGGCTGCTGGCCGTAGCCACCGGGAGGCGGCGGGTACGGGGGCTGCTGCCCTCCCTGCCAACCCTGTCCTCCGGGCTGGCCGCCTGCGGGGTCGTAGCTCATCGTTCTCCTCGGTGCGCTCGCTCGGCGCTTCGCAGAAGCCCCGTGATCACTGGCGGCGCCACCGTACACCCGGAAACCGCCGGTGAGAGGCCCTCGACACTCAGCCGCGACCGAGTCGCAACGCCACTTCGGTGGCCCAGTACGTGAGGACGACGTCGGCGCCGGCGCGGCGGATCGAGGTGAGTGTCTCGGTGATCGTCCGCTCGCGGTCGATCCAGCCGTTGGCCGCCGCCGCCTCGACCATCGCGTACTCCCCCGACACCTGGTACGCCGCCACCGGCACGTCGGCGACCTCGGCCACCGCGCGCAGGACGTCGAGGTAGGACATCGCGGGCTTGACCATCACCATGTCGGCGCCCTCGTCGAGGTCCATAGCCAGCTCACGCAGCGACTCGCGGACGTTGCCCGGGTCCTGCTGGTAGGTCTTGCGGTCGCCCTTCAGCTGCGAGTCGACGGCCTCGCGGAACGGCCCGAAGAACGCCGACGCGTACTTCGCGGTGTAGGCCAGGATGCCGGTGTCGGGGTGCCCGGCGGCGTCGAGCGCGTCGCGGATGACCCCGACCTGGCCGTCCATCATCCCGCTGGGGCCGAGCAGGTGGGCCCCGGCGTCGGCCTGCGCCACGGCCATCTGCGCGTAGACGGCGAGGGTGGCGTCGTTGTCGACGGCCCCGTCGGCGTCGAGGACGCCGCAGTGGCCGTGGTCGGTGAACTCGTCGAGGCAGGTGTCGGCCATCAGCACCGACGCCTCGCCGATCTCGGCCCGGACGTCGCGCAGGGCCGCGTTGAGCACCCCGTCCGGGTCGACGCCCGCGCTGCCTCCTGCGTCGCGCACCGCCGGGACGCCGAACAGCATCAGCCCCCCGACGCCCGCCTCCACGGCCTCGACGCACGCCTTCCGCAGCGAGTCGCGGCTGTGCTGCACGACCCCCGGCATCGACGCGATCGGCACGGGCTCGGCGATCCCCTCCCGCACGAACAGCGGGAGCACGAGGTGCCGCGGGCGCAGGTCGGTCTCGGAGACGAGCCGCCGCAGTGCCGGGGTGGACCGCAGCCGACGGGGCCGCTGGGTGGGGAACGCCATGAGGAGCACCCTACGACCGCCGCAGACTCCCGCCCCTGCGACTCCGTCCCGGCCCATGATCACCGTTTCGGAACGGGCAACGGGCACCGGCCCGCAGCCCGTTCCCGAACGCTGATCACGAGCAGAACCGCGCTGACCGTCGGGAACGACCCGCAGGCACTGGCGGCTCCACGTCGCGAGTCGCAGGTCGACCTCGGTATCGGTCATCGACACCGCCGGTCGACGGCGATCCGAACGAGGTCCGGTCGACGACCCCGAGGCTCTCCATCCGGTCCCCGGAACGGCACGAAGGCTCGTCCTCGGCCCCGACGACGCGACGATCGGACAACTGGACGGCTTCTGAGCGCGTACCGAAACGGCGAGTGCCACCTGGGCAGCGCTTCTGACGCGCTCAGGTGGCACTCACGGGGGTCGCCGTATCTCAGCGGCGGCGGGCCTTCGCCTTGCGGGGCGGGGGCAACGCACCTTCGGCCCGAAGCCTCGCGGCGTGGGCGGCCAGCGCGTCGACCAGGGCCGGGACCCTGGCCTCCTCCGGCTGCACGTCGACGCGCAGCCCGAACTCGCGGGCCGTCTCCGCCGTCTGCGGGCCGATGCACGCGACGATCGTGCGGGCGTGGGGCTTGCCCGCGATGCCGACGAGGTTGCGCACGGTGCTGGAGCTGGTGAAGCACACCGCGTCGAACCCGCCGGTCTTGATCGCCTCGCGGATCGGCGCGGGCGGCGGCGCGGCCCGGACGGTGCGGTAGGCGGTGACGTCGTCGATCTCCCAGCCGCGGTCGCGCAGACCGGCGGCGAGTGTCTCGGTGGCGATGTCGGCGCGCGGGAGCAGGACGCGGTCCACCGGGTCGAGCACGTCGTCGTACGGCGGGAAGATCCCGAGCAGCCCCTCGGAGCTGGACTCCTGCGACTCCTCGATGTCGGGCACCAGCTCGGGCACGATGCCGAAGCCGCGCACCTTCTCCGCGGTGGCCGTGCCGACGCAGGCGATCTTGACGCCGGAGAACGCGCGGGCGTCGAGGCCGAACTCCGCGAACTTCTCCCACACGGCCTTGACCGCGTTGGTCGAGGTGAACACGACCCACTGGTAACGCCCGTCGACGAGCCCCTTGACGGCGCGCTCCATCTGCGTGGGCGACCGCGGCGGCTCGACGGCGATCGTCGGCACCTCCTCCGCGGAGGCGCCGTGCACGGCGAGGCGGTCGCTCATGGCGCCGGCCTGGTCCTTCGTGCGCGGGACCAGCACGCGCCACCCGTACAGCGCGCGCGACTCCCACCAGGACAGCTCGGCGCGCAGCCCGACCTCGTCGCCGACGGTGACGACCAGCGGCCCCTCGAGCTCGGAGGCGTCGGCCGCGAGCGTGGCCAGCGTGGCCTGCACGGTCTTCTGCGTGGTCTGCGAACCGCTCGCGGTGACCGCGACCGGCGTCTGCGACGCCTTGCCGTGCTCGGTGAGCCCGCTCGCGATCTCGGCGAGGTGCGTCGGGCCGGCGTGCAGCACGAGGACACCGGGCGCCACGGCGAGCGCGGCCCAGTCGACGCCCGCGCGGACGTCGGCCTCGATGTGCGCCGACCCGAGCGGGACGCCCGCGTACGCCGGCACCGCGGTGCCCGACGGCACCCCGGGGACGACGTCGAACGCCACCTCGGCGCCGGACACCGCGATGGCCTCGGCCACCACGGCGTCGACGGTCAGCGGGTCGCCGCTGACCAGTCGCGTCACGGTGCGCCCGGCGCGGGCCTCGGCGACCAGGTCACGCGCGACGTCGGCGGGCTGCCCCACGGCCGGTCGCACCTCGGCCCCCTCGGCGGCGAGCGCCAGGATGGCCTCGGGCACGTCGGGATCGGTGACGATCAGCGGCGCGGAGGCGATGGCGTCCCGTGCACGCACGGTGAGCAGGCCGGGATCGCCGGGGCCGCTGCCCACGAAGGCGACCCGTCCGGTGGTAGGTGCTCGGTTCATCTGTTCTCTGAACTCCCGGTCAGCGGTTTCCCAGGGACAGCGAGCTGCCCCCCAAGTCGAGAAGCTCCGCGGCGAGTGCCGCTCCGAGCTTCTCGGCGACGTCCATGTCTCCGGTGATCGACGCGCGGATCAGCGCGTCGTCATCGGTGCCCACCACGGCGCGTAGTGAGATGCGGTCGAGCACGTTGCCGTCGTCGTCGATGTCGGAGACGACGTCGGCGAGCGCCCCGACGGGCGCCTGACAGCCGGCCTCCAGCGTGGCCAGCACCGCACGTTCCGCGACCACGGCGGCCCGCGTGAGCGGGTCGTCGAGCGCGGAGGCGAGCGCGTCGGACAGTGCGGTGTCGTCGGCGAGGCACTCGATCGCCAACGCCCCCTGCGCCGGTGCGGACAGCATCTGCACCGGATCGAGCAGCTCGGTGGCTTCGTCGATCCGGCCGAGCCTGCGTAGCCCGGCCGCGGCCACGACGACGGCGTCGAGCTCGCCGGAGCGCACCTTGCCGATGCGCGTGTCGACGTTGCCGCGGATCGACACGATCTCCCACTCCGGGCCCAGCCCCAGCAGCTGCGACGCCCGGCGCGGCGACCCGGTCCCGATGCGGGACCCGACCGGCAGCTCGCCGAGCACCAGCCCGTCGCGGGCCACCAGAGCGTCGCGGGGGTCCTCCCGCGGCGGGACGGCGGCGATCACGAGACGGGGGTCGGGCGCGGTGGGCAGGTCCTTGTAGGAGTGCACCGCCACGTCGATCCGGCCGTCGACCAGCGCCTCGCGCAGCGAGGAGACGAACACGCCGACGCCCAGCTCGACGACGGGCGCCATCGAGCGGTCGCCCGGCGAGCTGATCTCCACGAGCTCGCACTCGTGCCCCTTCGCCCGCAACCGCTCCGCGACGTGCCCGGACTGGGCGACGGCGAGCCGGCTGGGACGGGTACCGATCCGGATCATCGGTGGTCCTCCGATCGGACTTCGAGTGCGGCGAGCACGTCGCCGCTGCGGGCGAGGGCCACGGCCGCGGGCGTCTGCGGGTCGAGCTCGAACAGCTCGCGCAGCGCCTCGGCGTAGCTGCTGCCGTCGGGGCCCTCGGCGAGGCGCTTGATCTGCACCGTCGGGGTGTGCAGGAGCTTGTCGACGACGCGGCGCACGCTGCGGCCGAACTCCTCGCGCACGCGGTCGTCGAGGTCGGGGAGCTTCGCGTCGAGACGCAGCAGCTCGGCGTCGATCACCTCGGACGCGCGGCGGCGCAGCGCGGTGACCGTGGGTGTGACGGCGGCGGAGCGCTGCGCGGCCAGGTAGGCCTGCGCCTCCCGCGACACGAGATCCTGCGCCTGTGCGACGGCGGTGCCGCGCTCGCCGGTGGCCAGGCGGGCCTGCAGAGCGATGAGGTCGACGACCGTGACGCCGGCCAGTGCGGCCACCCCGGCGTCGACGTCGCGGGGCAGGCCGAGGTCGCAGACGGCGAGCGGTCGCCCGTCGCGCGCGGCGACGGCCTCCGCCACCACGGCACGCTCGACGACGGTGCCGATCGCACCGGTGCAGGCCACCATCACGTCGGCGGCGACGAGCTCGGCGGCGAGCACGTCGAGCGAACCGGCACGGGCCGGGGTGCCGAACTCGACGGTGGTGGCGGCCAGGTGCTCGGCGCGATCGACCGACCGGTTGAGGACGACGATCTCGGACGCGCCCGCGCGGCGCAGGTGGGCCGCGGCGAGCGCGCCCATCGCCCCGGCCCCGACGAGCACGGCGCGGCGACCCGCGAGGTCACCGCCGAGGGCACGGGCGGCGTCGGCGAGCGCCTCGGAGACGACGGACGCGCCCGCGGTGTCGATGCCGGTGCTCGCGTGCACGCGCTTGCCGACCCGCAACGACTGCTGCGCGAGCTCGTGCAGCGCGCGGCCCACGGTCCCGGCCTCGTCGGCGGTGGCGTAGGCGGTGCGGAGCTGGCCGAGGATCTGGGCCTCGCCGACGACCATCGAGTCGAGCCCGGCCGACACCGCGAACAGGTGCTGCACCGCCGAGCCCGCGTAGTGGACGTAGACGTGCTCGGTGAGCTCGGCCAGCGGCATCCCGGAGTGCCGGGACAGCACGGCGGAGACGTCGGCGAGACCGCCGTGGAAGGCGTCGACGACCGCGTAGACCTCGATGCGGTTGCACGTCGAGAGCATCATGACCTCGGAGACGTGCTCCGCGCGCAGCATCTCGTCGAGGAGCTTGGGCACGTCCGGAGCGGCGACCGCGGCCCGCTCGAGCACCTCGACCGGCGCGCTGCGATGCGACAACCCGACCACCAGCACACTCATGACCGTTCCTCCGACGCCGTCGTCCCGTCCACCAGAGGGAACGTACGGACGGCTGATGCGTGCCCGTTGCCGCCGTGACCGTTCCCACCGTGCACCGCGACACCCCGAGGGTGCTCCGCGACGTGGCGCCGCGCCACGTGGAAGGCCAGGACCTGCAGTTCGACGGCGAGGTCGACCTTGCGGACCTCGACCTCGTCGGGTACCTGCAGGACGACCGGCGCGAAGTTGAGGATGCAGCGCACGCCCGAGTCGACCAGCAGGTCGCAGGCACCCTGCGCGGCCGGGCCGGGGGTGGCGATCATCCCGATCGTGACGCCGCGCTCCGCGCACACCGGCGGGATCGCACTGACGTGCTCGACGAGGATGCCGTTGATGTGGATGCCGACCAGGTCGGGATCGACGTCGAACAGCGCGGCGACGGGGAACCCGCGGCCGCCGAAACCGGTGTAGCCGGCCAGTGCGTGCCCGAGGTTGCCGACCCCGACCACCGCGACGGCCTGGCGGTGGTTGAGGCCCAGCACGCGCTCGAGCTGATGCAGCAGCGACGTGACCTCGTAGCCGACGCCGCGGATCCCGTGGGAGCCGATGTAGGAGAGGTCCTTGCGGAGCTTCGCCGGGTTGACACCGGTGACGCCGGACAGGTCGTCGCTCGATACGGTCTCCGCACCCTGCTCCGCGAGCTCACCGAGAACCCTCAGGTAGAGCGCGAGCCGGGCGACGCTGGCCTCGGGTATGGTCCGCGACCCGGCGGCTCCACCATCGGAGTCGGCCTGCGGCGGCACGGTCACGGGCGAAAGCTCCTCGGGCGGTTCGGTGGTGGTCCGACGGGCCCATGGGGCCAGGACCCGGGGTGAACATCCCCCCGGCCGGTCGATGGGGCCTTGACGGCGACTGGACAACACGGTAGCCGCTTGTGAAGACCCGCACAAAGTTGCGATCTTGAACGCGACCGTGCTCACGGAGGGCCGTCCCGGCGACCTACCGGTGGTCGCGGCGAACGGGCCGCTCGACGCCGCAGGGGCGGCCCCGGACAACCGGGACCGCCCCTGCGGACGTCGTGCTGGCGAGCTGGGATCAGCTGGCCGGCATGAGGATGGTGTCGATCACGAACACGGTGGCGTTCGCGGTCGGGACGTTGCCACAGAGGTTCGTGGCGGCGGTGCCGTTGCCACCGTCGAACGTGGGGGCGTCAGCGGTGCCACCGATGGTGACGGTGCCACCCGAGAGGACGTCGACCGAACCGGCCTCGACCAGGCCGGCGGCGTCGTAGCGGGTGCTGGAGACGTGACCCTGCAGGATCGGGCCCAGCGTCGCCGGGTCGGCCACGAGCGCCTCGACGGTGCCCGCGGGGAGCGCCTCGAAGGCACCGTTGAACGGCGCGAAGACGGTCAGCGCCGGCGCGGCGTTCAGGGTGTCGGCCAGGCCGGGGACCGCACCGACGGCGGTGACCAGCGTGGACAGGAGCGGGTTGTTCGACGCGGCGGTGGCCACCGGGTCGTCGATCATGCCGGCCGCGGAGCCTTCGCCCTCGGTCGGGACCTGGTCGCAGGCCGGGCCGAAGATGTCGTCGATCGTCGTGACGCCGTCGCTGGCGGCAGCGGCCTCGGTCGTCGCCGCGGCGGACGGGGCCGACGAGGCGGGGGCCTCGGCGGAGGGGGTCTCGGAGCTGCTGCACGCGCCCAGCGCCACGGTCAGGGCGGCCATGGCGCCGACGGCGGCCAGTCGCTGGATCTTTCGCACGGTATGTCCTCCTCGAGCTCGACCCGGTCTGTCCGGGTCGCTACATCAGAACCTTCGACATCGAGCCAAAGGTGGTTCACTCACGGGACGTAACGTTTCGGCAACGAGGCCGACCGTCTCGTGGGGGTCATCTATTCAGACCAACGGGATCGGCTGTTCGACGCACGATCCTTCATACGAGCGGCCTATGACACCGTGAAGATAGTGGCCGGCCACCCAGATGCGCCATCCGGGATGGGATCGGCACGCATCTCAGTCTGTGTTACACCATCACGGTCAGTAGCGCGCGTTTGAACGGTGTGACTGCCCGGCGTCAGGTCGAAGTCGGCGCGCCACATCCGCCAGGTGCGGGTGTTGACCTCGTCGGCCAGCTCCGCGTCCTGCCACTCGCCGCCGTCCATCCGCACCTCGACGCGGCTGATCCCGGTGGGCTGCGACCAGGCGATACCGGCCACGGTCAGCCGGCCGGGGGGCTGCGTCGACAGGCCCTTCGGGAAGTCGATCCGGGACTGGGTCTTGATCGGCGCGAACTTCCCCCACCCGCGCTGCAGCCAGTAGCCCTGCGCGGCGTCGAACGTGGTGAGCTCGATGTCGGTGACCCACTTGGTCGCCGACAGGAAACCGTAGAGGCCGGGCACGATCAGCCGCGCCGGGAAGCCGTGCTCGGCGGGCAGCGCCTCGCCGTTCATACCGACCGCGATCAGCGCGCCCCGGCCCGGCTCCATGATCACGTCGGTGGGCGACCCCGCCGTCCACCCGTCGAGACTGGTGGAGAGCAGCTGGTCGGCCCCGGGGCGGACCCCCGCCTCCAGCAGCACGTCGCGCAGCTCCACGCCGACGAAGTCCGCGGTGGAGATGTACGGGCCACCGACGACGTTCGACACGCAGGTCATCGTGATCGTCCGCTCGACGAGCGGGCGGGACATGATGTCGTCGAAATCGAGGGCGATCGGGCGGTCGACCATCCCGCCGATCCGCAGCGACCATGTCTGCTCCGACTGCAGCGGCAGCGAGAGCGCCGTGTCGACGCGGTAGAACTCGGCGTTGGACGTGACGAACGGCGGCGTGCCGCTCTCGACGAACGCGGCGCCGGCCGGGATGGCGGGAGCCGTCTCGGTCAGGGTGGCGGCCGCGAGGCGTGCGGTGACGCGGGCCCGGGCGTCGTCGATGCTGGGCGCGAGCAGCACCCCGCCCCCGCCTGCGACGACCGCACCGGCCCCGACGGCCGCGGTCCCGATCAGGACGTTGCGCCGCGAGACCTCCGGACCGCCCGTCCGCGCGACGGCGGCGCGGGTCGCGAGCCGGTGCAGCCACAGGAACGACGCGACCCCGGCGACGATCGACGCGATCGGGGCGAGCACCGACAGCGGGCCGAACGTCGGGGCGAAGATCACGACCACGAGGCCGACCACCCCGAGCACGACGACGAGCGTCAGGCCGGGGCGCGCGCTGCGCCGCGACGCCAGGCCGGCGACCGCCGCGACGATCGCGATGACGACGGCCATGCTGCCGAGCAGGATCGGCTTGTCGGCGGTGCCGAAGGTCGTCTTGGCGAACTCGGTGAGCCACTGCGGGGAGAACCGGATGACGGTGTCGCCCACCGCGAAGAACGGCGACGAGCCCGGCGCCAGGAGCGCCACGAGGTGACCGACGCCCAGGGCGGCGGCGACGGCGAGCAGTCCGATCAGTGCAGCGAGGCCGCGCGGGATCGCAGCGGGCCGTCCGGGTTCGGTGGTCTGCTCAGGAGGCGCTGCAGTGGTGCTCACAGCGGAAGGTTCGCCCGTCAGGCGGCTTGCGGTTCGCCGGAGCGCAGATCTTCACCGGACCGAGGCCAGGTCCTTCCGCAGACGCGGCTCATCGACGCGCCAGAAGCCGTGCTCGCGGTCGTCGACCAGGATCACCGGCACACGGTCGCCGTACTCGGCGCGGATCTCCGGGTCGGAGTCGACGTCCACCGCCCCCCAGCCGACGCCCAGCTCGCCGCAGATCCGCTCGACGTCCGCCTCCGCGGTGACGCACGCGGAGCACCCCGCGCGGGTGTAGACCGTCACGCGGATCACGACCCCTCCCCCGACACCTGGGCGAGCCGCCGGCGCGCGACCTTGCCGGTCGGCGTGCGCGGCAGGTCCTCGACGAACGCGATGACCGACGGCGTCTTGAACCGGGCCAGGCGCACCGCACAGTGCGCGCGCACCTCCTCCTCGGTCAGCGACGAGCCGGCCGACCGCACCAGCACGGCCTTCACCGCCTCGCCGGTCCGGTCGTCCGGCACCCCGACGACGGCGGCGTCGGCCACTCCGTCGAGCTCGGCGAGCACCCGCTCGACCTCCCGCGGGTAGACGTTGAAGCCGTTGACTATCACCAGGTCCGACGAGCGGTCGACCAGGTGCAGGTCGCCGTCGGCGTCGAGGAACCCGACGTCGGCCGTGCGGAACCAGCCGTCGTCGTCGGGGCCGCCCGCACCGTCGGGCCAGTAGCCGGAGAACAGGTTCGGCCCGCGCACCGCGACGAGCCCGGTGTCGTGGCTCGGGTCGGACACGGCGTCGAGCTCGTCGTCGTCGGGGTCCTCGGTGTCGATCGGCCGCCCCTCGCCGTCGACGAGCCGCAGCTCGATGCCGGGCAGCGCACGGCCGACCGACCCCGGCTTCGCGACGCCCCCGACCCCGTTCGTCGTGATCACGGGGCCGCCCTCGGTCAGCCCGTAGCCCTCGAAGATCCAGAGTCCGGTGGCGGCCCGGAAGTCGGCCAGCCAGCGGGCCGGCAGCGGCGCTCCCCCGGAGGTGCACATGCGCAGGTCGGCGGTGGCGGCGCGCAGGTCGGCCGCGGGCAGGTCGAGCAGCGACCGGAACATCGAAGGGACCCCGGCCACGCCGCTGACCCGCTGCTCCACGAGCACCTCCGCGGTGTGCTCGGGGTCGAACCGCTCGGTGAGCACGGCGGTCGCCCCGGCCCAGCACACCTGCAGGAAGCCCGCGGCGAGCCCGAAGACGTGGAACAGGGGCAGGGAGAGCAGCACCCGGTCGACCGGGGTGACCGGGGCCGGACGGAGCTCGGCGGCCTGCGCGCGGTTGGCCAGCAGGGCCCGGTGGGAGAGCCGGACGCCACGCGGCGTGCCCGTCGTGCCGGAGGTGTAGACGAGCAGTGCGACGTCCTCCGCACCGACACCGTGCGTGACGGACTCGCCCTCCGCGACCCGGGCGGTGAGGTCCGGCGGCCCGATCAGGGTGGCTCCCGAGGTGGCCGCGCACCCCGCCGCGTCGGCGTCGTCGGGGCTCGTGACGACGACCGTCGGCGAGCAGTCGGCGAACACGATGTCGAGCTCCCGGGGGACCGCGATCGGGCCGATCGGGACGGCCACGGCGTCGGCCCGCAGTGCACCGAGCACGGCGATGCAGAAGGGCGCACCGTTGGCCAGCCGCACCGCGACCCGATCACCGGGCCCCACCCCCGCCCCGCGCAGCCGTACGACCTCGGCCACCGTGGCCGCGTCGACATCGGCCCAGGTCAGCGTGGTTCCGCCGGCCACATCGACGATCGCCGGATGATCGGGGGTGCGGGCGGCGGCGCGCGTCACGAGCTCGGCGAGGTGCCGGGGTCCACCGGTTCCCTGCGGGCTGGTCGGGCTGTCCACGGTGCTCCTGGGTGCAGTCGGTGGGGTCGACGCGGGGGCACGGGCACGGTGCCGCGACCCGCCACCCGAGTCTGGCACGGGCGACCCGCCGCACGGGTGTGTGTCGCGCGACGCGCGACACACACCGGTAGGCGGACAACACGCCCCGCAGCCATGACGCTGACCGCGCGTAACCGTCCGCTCACCGGAACAGGACCACGGCAAGTGGATGCTGCGTGCTTCACCACATCGGTTCGCCCGTATGCTCACCGAACCTTCAGACGTCTCAACGCGTCAGCTCCCCACTAGACGCGGCGACTCACCCAAGGGAGTGGCATGCAGCCTGTAGCCAGCGCACCGCGGGCCGACCCCTGGCGTGCTGACCGACGTACCCGGTTCGCCGGTCGGGAGGCATGACCCGCCCGATGCGACCGTCCCGACTGCTCCGTACCGACACCGCCCGCCGACCCGCGGGTGGGGAGGTCGACATGTCCACGACTGCACCACCGGCGGCCCCCGAAGCCGCCATGCCGCTGCCGAGGCAGCGGCCCCGCGAGAACGCCCCCGCCGCCGCGGCCCCCGAAGCCGTCGGCCCCGACGGCGCGACCCCCGACGGGGCCGACGTGAACCCCGACGACGCCTCCCCCGAGACCGCGGGCGCCTGGTCCCTCGTCCGTGCCGCCCAGGAGGGCGACATGGAGGCGTTCAGCGAACTGTACGAGCGCTACTACGACGTCGTGTTCCGCTACGTCCTGTTCCGGATGAACGACCGGACGCTGGCCGAGGACATCACGCAGGAGGCGTTCGTCCGGGCGCTGCGGCGCATCGGCTCGGTGACCTACCAGGGCCGCGACATCGCGGCCTGGTTCGTCACCATCGCCCGCAACCTGATCTTCGACCACGTGAAGTCCAGCCGGTACCGGCTGGAGTCCACGACGGCCGACATCATCGACCTCTCCCCGACCACGCACGGCCCCGAGCAGCAGGTACTCGACGGCGCCACCAACGACGAGCTCATCCGCTGCGTCCGCAAGCTCAACCCGGACCAGCAGGAATGCATCACCCTGCGATTCCTGCAGGGGCTCTCGGTGGCCGAGACGGCGCGCATCATGGATCGCAACGAAGGGGCCGTCAAGGCCCTGCAGCACCGTGCGGTGCGCCGGCTCGCCCAGCTGCTGCCCGAGGGGCTGAGATGATCGGCGGCTATATCGTCTCACCGGTCGCAGACGTTACGGGTGCGGCGAACGAACAACTCGATGCGGTGAACGGTCTCACAGCCGTAACCCCTCGCCCGGAGGCTCGTTGTACCGGCGAAAGTCGAGCAAGCGCAGCACGACCGGGCGCCGCGACATTGAGCGCAGGGATGCAGTGAGGACGGCCAACATGCCCGCCGGACAGGGCAAGGACGCAGAGCAGCTGGATGCCGCGATCGAGCAGGGGACACCCCCCGGCTCCGTCGCCGATTCCGAGCTCGCGCGTGATCTGGAGATCGTGGCGATGCTGCGGTCCCGGCGTGCGGCGTACGACCCGCACCCCGTGGCCCGCAGCGACGCCAAGCAGCGGTTGATGGCTGCGCTGCTGGCAGCGCAGGCGGAGGACCGGGCCGCCTCGGCGGCACCGGTCCCCCATCCCGCCGAGCTCACCGCGCCTCTGCCGTCCGTCGCCGGATCGCCCGCCCCGGTCGCCGGGGCCACCGACGAGACCGCCGTCTTCGGTCGTGTCACCGACCACGACGTCGACGGGGACACCGGCCTCGAGGCCGAGCCCCTCTCCGTCGAGGCGCCGGTGGTCAGGTCCGCCCGCCCGGGACGGCACAGCATGCCGACGCGCCCCGGTTCCCGCGGCCGCTCGCGCGCGGCCGACCGCCCGCCGGCCCGCGGGCTGCGTCGCCGGTTCGCGTTCGTCGGTGCGGTCGCGATGGTCGCGCTCGTCGCCATCACCACGGCGGGCAACTTCGCCAGCCGCAACGCGCTGCCCGGTGACGCCCTCTACGGTGTGAAGCGCGCCTCCGAGGACACCGGTCTCGCCTTCACCTTCGACGACACCGAGCGCGCACAGCAGTACCTCGCGCTCGCCACCACGCGGCTCGACGAGGTGGAGCAGCTCGTCCGTCTCGGGGCCGGCGCCACGAGCGCCGACCCCGCGCTCGTCGAGAACGCGATGCGCGACTTCGACCTCTCCACCGGCGAGGGGTCGCGGATGCTGCTGGGTGCGGAGGACGCGGCCGGTGCCCCGGCACTGGGCGACCTGCGCACCTGGGCCGCCGAGCAGGCCGCCCGCCTGTCGGTACTGCGGTCCTCGCTGCCCGAGACCGCGGTCCCCGAGGCCGACAGCTCGCTCGCGCTCCTCGACCGCCTGGTCGGGCGCACCGAGGCCCTCGAGGCACGCTCGTCGTGCTCCGAGGTCACCTCGAACACCGTCGACGACCTGGGCCGGCTCCCGGCCGAGGGCACCTGCTCCCCCCAGGCGCAGGTCGCCGACGACCCGACGACGACCGTCGACGAGAGCGTCGCGCCCACGACCACCCCGGACGGCACGACGCCCACGACCACCCCGGACAGCACCACCACCCCGGAGACCTCCACCTCCGACGACGGCGGCCTGCTGCCCGAGCTCGGATCCGACGGCCTCCCGCTGCCCGACTCCGAGGGCCTGTCCACCAGTGGTGGCTCGGGCCAGGGCGACAACCAGGTGTCGGTCCCACTGCCCCTGGTCCCGCCGATCCAGCTGCCTCCGCTGCTCCCGGGCCTGCCCGGCGTGTCGATCGGCTGACGCACCGCTCGTGCTCGACCCAGGACCGCTGCGGGATCCTCCGCGGCGGTCCTGCTCGTTAGGGTGGGGCGACCCCGACCGTCGACGTACCCGAGGAGCGCAGGTGACAGGCGAGACCCCGGGGATCGACGCGTCCACGGCGCTCGATCCCGCCGTCCGCGCCGGGGAGGCCTCGGCGGCCGCGGCGGTGGCCGCCGGCGACAGCGGCCCCGGCGACGTGCCCCTCACCGACCTCACCGCGGCGGCGTTCTTCGACGTCGACAACACGATGATGGTCGGCGCGTCGATCTTCCACTTCGCCCGCGGTCTGGCCGCCCGCAAGTTCTTCACCACCTCCGACCTCGCCGGGTTCGCCTGGCAGCAGGTGAAGTTCCGGGTCGGAGGCCGGGAGAGCACGTACTCCACGACCACCGGGCGCGACACCGCGCTCACCTTCGTCGCCGGTCGCGGCGTCGACGAGATCACCGAGCTCGGCGAGGAGATCTACGACGAGCTGATGGCCGACCGGATCTGGGCGGGCACCCGCGCGCTGGCCCAGATGCACCTCGACGCGGGCCAGCGCGTCTGGCTGGTCACGGCCACCCCCGTCGAGCTCGCGCTGATCATCGCGCGCCGGCTCGGGCTCACGGGGGCGCTGGGCACCGTCGCGGAGAGCGTCGACGGCGTCTACACCGGTCGCCTCGTCGGCGAGATCCTGCACGGGCCCGCGAAGGGGCACGCAGTGCGGGCGCTCGCCGTCAGCGAAGGGCTCGACCTGCGCCGCTGCACGGCCTACTCCGACTCCGTCAACGACGTGCCGATGCTCTCGGCCGTCGGCACCGCGGTGGCCGTCAACCCCGACTCCGGCCTGCGCGACGTCGCCCGCGAGCGCGGCTGGCAGATCCGCGACTTCCGCACCGGACGCAAAGCGGCCCGCATCGGCGTGCCGTCGATGCTGGGGGCCGCGGCGGTCGCCGCGGCCGGGATGGCCGTGCGAAAGCGCTAGCTACCCCAGGAAGGCGTTGCGGCGCTGGCTGAGCAGGCGGTAGAGCGTGTGCTGGATGGTCTCGCGGACCTGGTCGGTCAGGTTGAACACCAGCATCGGGTCGTCGGCCTCGGTGACCCCCAGGCCCTCGGTGCAGATCGGCTCGCCGAACTCGATGTACCACTTCGACGGCAGCGGGATCAGGCCCAGCGGGCCCAGGTGCGGGAACGTCGGCGTCACCGGGAAGTACGGGGCGCCGAAGAGGCGGGCGAGCGCCTTGATGTCGCCGAGCTTGGGGTAGGTCTCCTCGGCGCCGACGATGGAGCACGGGATGATCGGGACGCCGGTGCGCAGCGCGGCGGAGACGAAGCCGCCGCGGCCGAAGCGCTGCAGCTTGTAGCGGTCGCGGAACGGCTTCCCGATCCCCTTGAACCCCTCCGGCCACACCCCGACGAGCTCGCCCGCCGACATGAGGCGTTCGGCGTCCGGGGCGCACGCCAGCGTGCTGCCCTGCTTGCGGGCCAGCGACCCGAGCACCGGGAGCTGGAACATGAGGTCGGCGCCGAGCATCCGCAGGTGGCGCTGGGCGGGATGGTCGTCATGCAGGGCGACCGCCGTCATCAGCGCGTCGAGCGGGATCGTCCCGGAGTGGTTGGCGACGATCAGCGCGCCACCGGTGTCGGGCACGTGGTGCATGCCGATGGTCTCGACGCGGAACCAGCGCTCGTAGAGCGGGCGCAGGGCGGGCAGCAGGACGTTGTCGGTGAGCTCGGCGTCGAAGCCGAAGTCGTCGACGGTGTAGTCGCCCGCGAGGCGCCTGCGCAGGAAGGCCAGCGCCTCGACCAGGGGCTCCTCCCCGTCGGCGACGGTGTCCGGTTCGGGCCGGAGCAGCGGCTGGGGCTCCGGGGCGGGCTGCGCACCGTCGCCGAGGCGCCAGCGGGTGCGGGCACCCGTCCGGTCGGCGTGCAGCGGGATGACGTGGGCGTCGGACACGGCAGTCCTCCTCGCGTCGGCGTGCGTCACCGGAGGCTCCGGGCGGCGGCGAGCAGGCCGCGCTCCACCGTCTCGATCTGGTCGGCGGAGATGACCGGGCGCAGCGCGCGGCCGCGCACGTAGTCGTCGAAGGCCTGGGTCGTGGTCCAGCGCGGGGTGAAGCCGAACTGGCGGCGCAGCCGGCCGGTGTCGACGACCCGGCCGAAGTTGAGGAAGCGCATCTGCTCCGGTGAGAAGTCGACGAGCCGGGCACTGCGGAAGATCCGGCTCACCGGCCCGACGGCTCCGCTCGGCACCGGCAGCGGCACGCGTCCGGCCCGCCGGATGGCCTGGGAGAGCAGCAGCACGCCGTCGGCGGCGACGTTGTAGACGCCGGGGATGTCCTGGTTCGTGGCGCGCTCCAGCACGGCGAGCGCATCCTCCTCGTGCAGGAGCTGCACCCGGGCGTCGTAGCCGAGCACGGTGGGGATGACGGGAAGCGCGAAGTAGCGCGTCAGCACCGTGTCGATGCGCGGGCCGATGAAGTTGGAGAACCGCAGGACGGTGACCGACACGTCCGGGCGGCGCCTGCCGAAGCCGCGCAGATAGCCCTCTATCTCGACGGCGTCCTTCGCGTACCCGCCCGACGGCAGGTCCTTCGGCGTGGTCGTCTCGTCGAACAGGGCCGGGTCGCGCGGGCTCGACCCGTACACCGCGGTGGTGGACTTGAGGATCATGCGCTTGATCGTCGGCGCCTTCTGGCACGCGGCGAGGAGTTGCATCGTCCCGATGACGTTCATCTCCTTCATCGTGGCGCGCCCACCGGAGGATCCCGGGTTGGCCGACAGCGACGCGTGCACGACGGTGTCGACCTCGGCGTGCTCGATGACCTTGGAGATGAGCGGGTTCCGGATGTCGGCGCGCACGAACTCCGCACGCCCCATCCGCCGCAGGAGATCGCGCGGCGGGGGGACGGTGTCGACCCCGAGGACGCGGTCGATGTCGGGGTTCGCGGCGAGCCGGGCGGCGAGGTGCCCACCCAGGAAGCCGCTGACCCCCGTGACGAGCACGACAGATGGCGTCACGGAACTACTCCGAAGAAAGAACGGTGCGGTGAGTGGCCGATGCTAGACCTTGCGCACTCACCCCGGGTCGGGTCGTGGTCACCGACACCCGCGGGAGGGGCCGGCGGTCACCCGCCGGCGCGCCTCACTTGCCGAGCTTGCGACGCTGCACGCGGGTCTTGCGGAGAAGCTTGCGGTGCTTCTTCTTCGACATCCGCTTGCGGCGCTTCTTGATGACTGAACCCATGCTGGGAGCCTTCCTGGTCTACGGGTGGAGCGGACGGGCCCGCGCGGGGTGACGACCGGTGTTCCACCTTACCGGGGCACTCCGGCCGACCGTCAGCCCGCGTCGAAGTAGGCGTTGCGGAGGTAGTCCTCGACCGCGGGCTTGGGCACGCGGAAGGAGCGGCCGACCCGGGCCGCCGGCAGTTCGCCGGAGTGCACGAGGCGGTACACGGTCATCTTCGAGACCCGCATGGTCGCCGCGACCTCGGCCACGGTCAGGAACTGCACCTGGGCGAACCCGTGCTGTTCGGACGCCATCCCACTCACCGCTTTCGTCTGGTCACCAGACACGGCACTGGTGTTCTGCATGAGCTTAGCGGTGTCCCTGTGACGACTTCGACACGCATCGCCACACGAGCGTGGGATTCAGCCTCGCGTCAGGGTGATGTGGGGTCCTCCGATCGGGTCACCGACCTGCCGCCGCGCGACCCAGTTCGACCGATCGGTCGCGCGCCGCCTCGATCGCGTCGATCAACGCCGCCCGCACACCGTGCTTCTCCAGCTCCCGGATCGCGGCGATCGTGGTGCCCGCCGGGGAGGTGACGGCCTCACGCAGGATCACCGGGTGGTCGTCGGACTCGCGGAGCATCACGGCGGCCCCGAAGGCCGACTGGATGATCAGGTCGGCCGCCACCGCGCGCGGCAGCCCGAGCAGGATCCCGGCGTCGATCATGGCCTCGACCAGGTAGAAGAAGTACGCCGGCCCCGATCCCGACAGCGCGGTCACGGCATCCTGCTGCCCCTCCGGCACCCGCACGACCCGGCCGACGGAACCGAGCATCTTCTCGACGGAGGCGAGCTGCTCGTCGGTGCTGTGCGCCCCGCCGGACACCGCGCTCATCGCCTCGCCGACCAGCATCGGCGTGTTCGGCATGACCCGCACCGCGGCCGTGCCGTCGGGCAGCCCGCCCTCGATGACGGCCAGCGGGATGCCCGCGCACAGCGACACCACGAGCGTGCCGGGACGGATCTCCGCGCCCAGCTCGGTGAGCACCGCGACGATGTCCTGCGGCTTGACCGCGATGACGACGATCTCCGCGTGCGCCGCGGCCGCCGCGACGTCGACCGCGGCGACGCCCAGGCGCCCGGTCAGCTCCGCGGCCCGCTCCGGGTGCCGCTCGGTGAACACCAGGTCTCCGGGCGCCCGCCCGGCCGCCACCAGGCCCGCCAGCAGCGCCTCGCCGATCTTCCCCGCCCCGAGCACCGCGATCCGTGTCATGGGGGGAGACGGTAGCCCGCTACCGCTGCAGCGGGGCCAGGGCCAGCTGCCGCGCCTGGCAGACCAGCCGGCCCGCCGCGTCGACGACGGTGGCGTCCTCGTCGAACCAGGTGCCCGCGACGGTCCGCGACCGCGACTCGACCCGCAGCCAGCCGGGGGCGGGCCGCGCGCGCAGCAGTGCCGTCAGCTGGACGGTGGGGGCCCAGCCGAAGCGCCCGCCGACGTTGAACACGGTGGGAGGCAGGATGTCGCCCGCCATCAGGGCGTAGAGGACGTCGGTGGGCTCGTCGCGTGGGCGTGTCCAGCCGCGCACCACCGGCGGCGCCACCTCGCGCCGCATGAACGCCGTCGACGACTCGTCGAAGCGCAGGTCGCACGACGTCGACAGGCCGAACACGGTCTGGGCCGACCCGGGGTCGAACGCGTCGGCGGGCGGCTCGGCCGCCATCTCCGGCAGCTCCGCGTACTGCGGCTCCTCGACGGGCAGCACCCCACCGGTGACGGTGGCCGCGAGCATCGCCTTCCCGCCCTGGGTCATCCGCACCTGAACGACCGACACCGTGCGCCCGAGCTTGAGCACCTCCGTCATCATCTCGACGGGACCGGGGTCGGGGGCGCGCAGGAAGTCGGCGGCGATCACCAGCGGGTCGGGGGCCGCACCGGGCGCATCGACGGCGAGCCGGGCCAGGCCCGCGCGGGTGAGCAGCACCAGCAGCAGCCCGCCGTGCGCCTTGGGGCCCACCGTCCAGTGTTGCCCGAGCTCGGCGCCGAAGCGACCGTCGCCGAGGTCCTCGATGGCGATGGCGCGGCGGAAGGGCGCCGTCTCCGTCCCTGTCGTCATGCAGAAGCTCTACCACGCACCCGGCGCGGGACTGGTGATCAGGGCAACGCGTGGTCGGGTGCGGCCTGCAGGTGCAGCCGCGCGAACAGCAGCGACTCGGCCAGCAGCGAGGTCCGCTCGTAGCGGGTGCGGCAGCGGCGCGTGCTCACCTCCAGCACCACGACACCGGAGAAACCGGACGCCGCGAGCCGTTCGCACACCTCCGCGCACGGCTGCGTGCCGCGCCCTGGCACCAGGTGCTCGTCGCGCGGCGACCCGCTGCCGTCGGTGAGGTGCAGGTGGGTGAGGCGATCGCCCATGCGGTCGAGCATCGCGAGGGCGTCGGAGCCCGCGGCCGCGGTGTGCGAGAGGTCCAGCGTGTAGTGCGCGTGGCCGACCTCGGTGGGGTCGAACCCGGGGCTGTAGGGCACCGCGCGCACCGGGCCGCGCTGCACCGGGAACATGTTCTCGACCGCCAGTGCGACGCCGCTGTACTCCCCCGCCCTGGCCACCTCGTCGGCGAACTGCGCGGCGTAGCGGCGCTGCCAGCGGAACGGCGGGTGCAGGACCACGGTCGACGCGCCCAGCTTCGCGGCGGCGTCGACGGAGCGGCGAATGCGGACGATCGGGTCGGCGCCCCAGACCCGCTGGGTCACCGCGAGGCAGGGGGCGTGGACGGCCAGCACCGGCGTCCCGTGGCGCTCGGCGAGCCGGTCGATCGCGGCGACGTCCTGGCTCACCGGGTCGGACCAGACCATCAGCTCGACGCCGTCGTAGCCCAGCTCCGCGGCCACCTCGAAGCCCGCGGCGACCGGTTCGGGATAGACCGATGCCGTCGACAGGGCGACGGGGGGCGAGGGCCTCATCTGCCCATGAGAACCAGGATCGCGGGCGACACGGTCAGCAGGAGCCCCACGAGCACCGCGAAGATCGTGGTGCGACGGTCGTCGTTGTGCAGCAGCGCGCGCACGATCACCACGAGCCCGACCGTGACCAGCACCGCCGACGCCAGCGCGACGACGGGCAGGTTGCGCCACAGGAACCGGAACAGCACCCACAGCACGGCGCCGCCGAGCGCACCGGCGATCCACTGGACCATCACCGCCGCCCATGACGGGGCCGCGGCCTCCTTCGCCGCCGAACCGCGGCCGAGACGGCGCTCGCGGGCGGGCGGGCCGTCGTCGAACTCGTCCGGGTCGACCGGCCCCAGCCCGGCGGGCTCCTCGTGGGCGTCGACGGGGCCCTCCGGCAGCGGCGGGCCGCCGTCGATCGCGGACCCGTCGCGCACGGCGTCCTCGGTGCGGGCCCGGTGCCAGGACTCGGCCCCGACGGGCGCCGCCCCGACCATCGTCGGCGGGCCCTCGTCGACGTCCTCGTCGGGCGCGGACTTCTGCTGTGGGATCGGCCGGGTGAAGAGGTCCTCGGCCTCCTGCGGTGCGTCGCGGTAGCGCGGCATCACGTCGGTGGGGCGGTCGCGCTCCGGACCGGCGGGACGCGCAGGCGGGGCGGACGTGCCCTGCTGGGCCGTCGGCTGCGGGGACGCCTGTTGCTGGCCCGCCTGCCGGGTGGCCGGCGGGGTGGTGGCCGGCGAGGCTGCGGACGGCGAGGCTGCGGACGGCGAGGCTGCGGACGGCGAGGCTGCGGACGGGGTGGCAGCGGACGGGGTGGCAGCGGACGGGGTGGCAGCGGACGGGGTGGCAGCGGACGGGGTGGCAGCGGACGGCGCCTGCCGGGCGGGCGGTGCGACCGGCGGGGCCTGCACCGTGGGGGGCTGGACCGCGGCGGGCGCCGGGCCGTCGGACGGCTGGACGGGCGCCTGGCCTGCCGGCGCCGCGACGGGTGGGGGCGACACGGGGGGGACCGGCCGGCTCTGGACCTGCTGGGGCTGGACCTGCCGAGACTGGACCTGCTGCGACGCGGACTGCCGGGGTGCGGACTGCTGGGGTGCGGACTGCTGGGGCAGCGCGGGCGCCGCCGCGCGGCGCTCGTCGGGACCGGCCACGCGGGCGGGCGGGACGGGATCGCGCAGCACCGCGCGGTCGGGCGGGGCGAACGGGGCGACCGGGTCCCGCGTGGCGATCGGGGCCTGCTGACCGGGCGGGGCGCCCTCGTCCGGCTCTTCCTCCCGGCGGCGACGACGTCGACCGGACGGACCGCCGTTGCCGTGCTCGGCGAGCAGCTCGGCGACGGTGCGCTGACGGGGGTGGTCGGTCTCGGAACTCATCCTGTACACCGTGCCTCGTACGACGTCAAGCGTCCAAGTCCGTCCGGCGCGTCCTGCGCCGAGCGGTCGGTCTGTGCCGAGGGCGGGCGGGTCGACGCCTCCAGCGTGTCGAGCCGCCGGAGGATGACGCCCTCCCGCAGGGCCCACGGGCAGATCTCCAGCTGCGTGATCTGCAGCGCGCGCATCGCGGCCTCGGCGACCAGCGCGCCCGCCACGAGCTGGTGGGCCCGGCTGGGGCTCACGCCCTCCAGCTCGGCGAGGTCGCCCGCCGACATGCGGGTGATGAACGCGGTGAGCTGGCGCAGCCCGACGTCGGTGAGCAGGCGCCGCGCCCGCGGCCCCGCGCTCGACGGCGCCGCCCCGGTGAGCCGGGCCAGCGAGCGGAAGGTCTTCGACGTGCCGACCGCGAGGTCCGGCACACCGGCCCGCCTCATCCGCCGGGCGACGGGGGCGAGCTCGGCGTCGAGGTGGGTGCGCAGGGCGTCGATCTCCCGGCGCGAGGGCGGGTCGGACCGGAACCACTCGCGCGTGAGCCGCCCGGCCCCGAGCGGCAGCGACGCGGCCACCGCCGGGTGCTCGTCGCGGCCGGCCGCGAGCTCCAGGGATCCGCCGCCGATGTCGAGCACCAGCAGCCGCCCGGCCGACCAGCCGTACCACCGGCGGACGGCGAGGAAGGTGTAGCGCGCCTCGTCGTCACCGGGCAGCACCTGCAGGCCGACCCCGGTCTCGTCGCGGACGCGGGCGAGCACGGCCGCGGAGTTGGTGGCGTCGCGCAGGGCGGAGGTGGCGAAGGCGAGGAGGTCGGTGCAGCCCGCCTCCGTGGCCGCGGCCCCGGCCTTCGCGACGGTGCGGACCAGTTTGTCGGCGCCGGCCTTCGTCAGTGCCCCGGAGGCGTCGAGGTTCTCGGCGAGGCGCAGCTCGTCCTTCTCCGACGTCATCGGCGTCGGGTGCCCACCGCGATGCGCGTCCACCACGAGCAGATGGACGGTGTTGGAACCGACGTCGAGCACACCCAGGCGCACGACCCCCACGCTACCGCCCCGCCGTGACGCGGCCGTGACCGAACCCGTCACACTGCGGGATTGTCAACTACCCGCAGTGACTTCTTGCCACCCTGAGCCCGCTGATCACGGCGCGGACGTGGTCAGTGGATCTTCGGGAGCGACGTTCGCGCCGTGATCGGCGGACTTCGGTGGTGCCGCGTGACGGTCGCGGGGTTGTCCACATCGCCGGTGGGTTGTCCACAGTCCAGCCGGTACAGCTGTTCGGCGAGCACGCGTCGCCGGACCGTCGGGGCATGCGGACCCCCTGCGCTCCTGCGCCAGCACGGTGCCTTCCAGGCCCGGCAGGCACTCGCCCGATGCTCCCCCGGCGAGGTACGGGCCAGGGTCGCGGCAGCCCTCCGTCGACGCGGCATGCGGTGGTGACCCCGCCGATCGAGGACAGACGTCGCTCCGGGTGATCCACCAGCGACATCGACGCCTTGATCGGCGGGTCTCCCACCCGCTTCAGGCCTCGAACTTGTACCCGAGACCTCTCACCGTCACCAGGTGCCTCGGGGCGCCCGGGTCGGTCTCGACCTTGCTCCGCAGCCGCTTGACGTGCACGTCGAGGGTCTTGGTGTCCCCCACGTAGTCGGCGCCCCAGACGCGGTCGATGAGCTGGCCGCGCGTCAGCACCCGCCCGACGTTGCGCAGCAGGTACTCCAGCAGGTCGAACTCCTTGAGCGGCAGCGCCACGTCGGAGCCCCCCACCGACACGACGTGCCGCTCGACGTCCATCCGCACCGGCCCCGCCTCCAGCACCGCGCCGCTGCTCCAGCCGCCGGAGCCGTCCATCTCCACGCCGCCCTCCCCACCGCGACGCAGGACCGCGCGCACGCGGGCGATCAGCTCGCGCGCCGAGTAGGGCTTGGTGACGTAGTCGTCGGCGCCCAGCTCCAGGCCCACGACCTTGTCGATCTCGCTGTCCCGCGCCGTCACCATGATCACCGGGACGGCGGAGCGGGTGCGCAGCGCCTTGCAGACGTCGGTGCCGCTCATGCCGGGGAGCATGAGGTCGAGCAGCACGATGTCGGCGCCGTTGCGGTCGAACTCCTCGAGCGCGTCCTGGCCGGTCGCGGCCACGGCGGTCGTGAAGCCCTCCTTGCGCAGCAGGAACGCGAGCGGGTCGGCGAAGGACTCCTCGTCCTCGACGATCAGAACCCTGGTCATCCTGTCCTCCTCGGTTCGTGACCCACCGGCAGGGCGATGCCCTCGGGGTCGTCGTCGTCGATGTCGTCGAGCTCCGCGGCGTGCACGGGCAGCCGCATGGTGAAGGTCGAACCGGTGCCCGGACTGCTCCACAGCCGCACCTCGCCGCCGTGGTTGGCCACGACGTGCTTGACGATCGCGAGCCCCAGCCCGGTGCCGCCGGTGGCGCGCGATCGGGCCGGGTCGACGCGGAAGAAGCGCTCGAACACCCGTGCCTGGTGCTCGGGGGCGATGCCGATGCCGCGGTCGGTGACCGAGACCTCCACCCAGTCGCCGACGCGCCGGCGCGAGACCGACACCGACGCCTCAGACGGCGAGTACGCGATCGCGTTCTCGACGAGGTTGGACAGCGCGGTGACCAGCAGCGTGCGGTCGCCGTCGACCTCCAGGCCGGTGGGCCGGTCGACGGTGATGTCGATGCGTGACCCCTCCGCGGACAGCCGACTGCGGGCCATGGCCTCGCTCACGACCTCGTCGACGTCGACGATGCCCAGCTCGGGCAGCCGCTCCGCCCCGGTCAGCCGCGACAGCGCGATCAGCTCGGTGACCAGCGCGCCGAGCCGGTTGGCCTCGTTGAGGATCTTCGTGCTGAACCGGCGGACCTCGACGGCGTCGTCGGCCGCGTCCAGCACCGCCTCGGCGAGCAGGCCGACCGCGCCGACGGGGGTCTTGAGCTCGTGGCTGACGTTGGCGACGAAGTCGCGACGGGTGGCCTCGAGCCGCACGGCGTCGGAGGTGTCGGAGGCCTCGGCGACGGTGTATCCCCCGCCCAGCGGGCGCACCTCGGCGACGACGGCGGCGGGCTGGCGACCACGCTGCTGGTCCAGCGGCGACAGGTCGACGGTGCCGGGCTGACCGGAGCTCTCCGCCCGCTGGCACGCGGCCCACGCCCGCGCGTCGGGCAGGTCGCCCCGCACGAGGCCCAGCTCGACCGCACGGTCGTTGTGCAGCACCACGTCGCCGGCGTGCGTGAAGACCGCGAGCCCCGCATCGGAGGAGCGGAACACGCGCTCGAGGAGGTCGGCCATCGGCGGCCCGGAGGTCGGCGGGGCCGGGACGGGGGCGGGCTCGACCCGCCGGCGCCCGGTACGCATCCCGACGACGACGCCGAGCACGAGAGCGGCGGCCGCGATCAGCACGCACAGCAGTGCGGTCACGGGCGGCATCGTAGGCAGCCGGAGGGCGGCATTGGCCAGCCCAGGACCCCGGTCGTGACCGCGGTGACGTCCGGGAACGGCACATTTCGGCCCGCGTTCACACCGCGTTCACTACATCGGCCGTCCGCCCCCCGATTGCAGTACAGCCACCTTCCCGCAACGAGATGGCGGGAAGGTGGCTGTGCTGCAACGGCGGGACGGGCGTCAGCGCCCCTGCGACGCCACCGCGGCCGCGGCGTCGGCCGCAGCCTGCGGGTCGAGGTACGTGCCTCCGGGGACCGTGGGGCGCATGTCGTCGTCGAGGTCGTAGCGCAGCGGCATGCCCGTGGGAATGTTGAGCCCGGCGATGTCGGCGTCGGAGATCCCGTCGAGGTGCTTGACGAGCGCGCGCAGCGAGTTGCCGTGCGCGGCGAGGAGCACCACCTTCCCGGCCCGCAGGTCCGACACCACCTCGGACTCCCAGTACGGCAGGAAGCGCGTCACGACGTCCAGGAGGCACTCGGTGCGCGGAACGGTGATCCCGGCGTAGCGGGGGTCGCCGCTCTGGTCGAACTCGGAACCGACCTCGATCTCCGGCGGCGGCGTGTCGTAGGAGCGGCGCCAGAGCATGAACTGCTCCTCGCCGAACTCCGCGAGCGTCTGCTTCTTGTCCTTGCCCTGCAGCGCGCCGTAGTGGCGCTCGTTGAGCCGCCAGTCGCGCTTGACCGGGATCCAGTGCCGGTCGCACGCGTCGAGCGCGAGGTGGGCGGTGGAGATCGCGCGGCGCATCAGCGAGGTGTGCACCACGTCGGGCAGCAGCCCGGCCTCTCGCAGCAGCTCACCGCCACGGCGGGCCTCCTGCTCACCGGTCTCGGTGAGCGGCACGTCCACCCAGCCCGTGAAGAGGTTCTCGGCGTTCCACGCGCTCTGCCCGTGACGGAGCAGCACCAGGGTTCCCATGGGAGATCACTCTGCCAGCCGGGCCTCCCGGCCGGGCCACGTGGTCGGCGCATCGAGGCCGTCCAGGATCGTCCGGCCGATCTCGCGGAGCTGGCCCACCTGCTCGGGGCTGAGCCGGTCGAAGACGTGCGTGCGCACCGTGGCGACGTGGCCAGGAGCGGCGGCGGCGAGGACGTCGAACCCGGCGTCGGTGAGGCGGGCGAGCGTGCTGCGCCGGTCGTCGGGGCATGGGATGCGGCGGACCCAGCCGTTGCCCTCCAGCCGCGACACCGCGTGCGAGAGCCGGCTCTGCGAACTCTGCGTCATGACGGCCAGGTCGCTCATCCGCAGCGTGCGGCCGGGCACGTCGGAGAGCATCGCCAGGATCAGGTAGTAGGCGTGCGGCAGGCCGGCGTCGCGCTGGAGCTGGCGGTCGAGCGCCGCGTCCAGGAGCGTGGAAGCCGCCTGGAACGTCAGCCACGCGTCGAGCTGGTCCTCGGTGAGCCACCCGTCGTCCGTCACACGGCGCAGCGTAGCCGAAGACAGTTGAACTTTCATGTGTTAATGTATGAGCGTTCAATCAAAGGAGATCCGATGCCCGTCCAGCGCCTCAACCACGCCGTCCTCTACGTCCGTGACCTCGACACCAGCGTCACCTTCTACCAGCAGGTCCTGGGATTCCGCACCGTCGCCGGCGTCCCCGGGCGAGCCGCGTTCCTACAGGCCGAGGCGTCGACCAACGACCACGACCTGGGCCTGTTCGCGATCGGCGCGCAGGCGGGGGCCTCCGGTGCGGGCCGGAGCACGGTGGGGCTCTACCACCTGGCCTGGGAGGTCGACACCCTCGGCGAGCTGCGGCGTATCGCCGGCGTGCTGCGCGAGCACGGCGCGCTCGTCGGCGCGTCCGACCACGGCAGCACCAAGGCGCTCTACGCCCACGACCCCGACGGCATCGAGTTCGAGGTGAGCTGGCTGGTGCCGGCCGCACTGCTGGACGGGGACGCGACCATGCGCACGGCGGCGCTGGACATCGACGCGGAGATCGCCCGCTACGGGGCCGACACCCGCGGCGGCGTGGGCGTGTCGGTCCCGGTCGGCTGAGCGACCCCGGCGGCGCGCAGCTGGCGACTCAGGTCGTCGAGGGTGCGCCGCAGCTCGGCGATGTCGTCGTGGGTCAGCCCGGTGGCCAGGCCGACCCGGCGCTGGATGTCGGGCACCCGCTCACGCAGCTCCCGACCCGCCGCGGTGAGCGACACGAGCACCGATCGCTCGTCGGTCTCCTGGCGGCGCCGGTCGACGAAGCCGGCGGCCTCCAGCCGCTTGAGCAGCGGCGAGAGCGTGCCGGTCTCCAGCTGCAGGGCCGCGCCGATCGAGGTGACCGTGGCCTCCTCGCGCTCCCAGAGCACGAGCATCACGAGGTACTGCGGATAGGTGATGCCGACGGCGTCGAGCTGAGGGCGGTAGCAGCTGATCATCGCCCGGGACGCGGCGTACAGCGAGAAGCACAGCTGCTCGTCGAGGTTCATCGACCACGCGGATTCCGACTGCGCCATCGACCTACTGTAGGCGCGCCCGCCGGGTCCGACGCCCGAACCCTCGGCACGACAGGGACTATGCGTCCGTTCGGCGGTATCGATTCGCCCTTTCAGTTCACTGTAGGCACCGATGAGTTCCCCCTCGCCGGACGGTCCATCCCCTCGACGACCCAGGAGGACCACATGGCCACGACCCTGTACTCCGCGACGATGTCGCTCGACGGCTTCATCGCCGGCCCAGACGGCGACATGTCGTGGCTGACCGAGCACCTGACCGGCGGGAACCCGACCGCGGAGCGCCTGCTGGCCGGGGTCGGCGCCATCCTGGCCGGCCGCACCACCTACGGCGGCGACGACCCCAACCGCGGCACCGAGAAGGAGGGGGCGTTCGGCGGCGCCTACCACGGCCCGGTGGTCGTCCTGACCCACCGTCCGCCCGCCGACCCACCACCGGACGTCGTGTTCTGCACCGACCTCCACGACGCCGTCGCGCGGGCGTGCGGGGCGGCGGGCGAGGGCTACGTCAACGTCCTCGGCGCCGACGTCGCCCGGCAGTGCGTCGCGGCCGGCCTGCTCGACGAGGTGCTGGTGTTCGTCGCCCCGGTTCTGCTCGGCGACGGCGTCCGCCTGTTCCACCACCCGGGAGGTGCGCAGGTCCGGCTCGAACGGCTCCCGGGCGAGACGGAGCACTGGTACCGCGTGCTGCGCCGGGGCGGCGCCGACGCTGCCTAGATTGGCCCGGATGCCGGCATGATCACGGTGTCGGCCCACCATGAGCTGGTGCTCGACGACGGCCGCCGGGTGCACCTGCTCGACGACCGCGGCTGGGCTCGACCGAGCGGTGGGCCGGGACGTCGGAGGAGGACGTGCGGGAGACCTCTCGGCGGAGGACATGGCGACGGGGCGCTGGACGACCCTGCGGAACGTCGCCCTGCGCCATGGCGTCACCGTCGAGGTGGACGAACTGAGGCGGCTGCCGCACGACGTCGTGCTCGGCCCGGACGTGGGCCCGTCGGTCCGGCCGTCGACGTCGGCTGCGGCACCGGCATGTCGTCGCAGGCGGTCCGGGGCGGTCGCAGCCGGGTTGCGGTTCGTCGGGGCCGAGGAGCTCGGCCACGAGGTGCCCATGACGGCCGACACCCTGACCCGCTACCTCCTGAGCCAGAGCAGCGCGACCAGCGCGATCGACTCCGGCCGCACCACGACGGACGCCCCGCACCTCGGGCTCCGGGCCGGGATCGGGCGACGGATGCCCGGCGGCCCGGTGTCGGCGCGGTCACGGGCACGGCCTGGTGCTGCCGCCGGTCGGCCTGACGACCGCCGGGAGGAGGTCCGACCGACCTGGGCACGGGCCGCCTCGCGTACGCCGAGGTGCGGCGCGGCCTACGTCCGCACGCGGAAGCGGAGCATCGTCACGGAACCCGACTGCGTGGTGCCGAACGGTTCCAGGTCGATCCTGCCGAGGCCCGGGGCCGAGAACCGCACGCCGTCACCGAGCAGCACCGGCAGGACGTAGACCAGGATCTCGTCGACGAGTCCCCGCTGCAGGCACTGACCGGCCACGTCGGCACCGAGGATCTCCAGGTCCTTCCCGCCCGCGGAGGCCCGCGCCGTGGCGACGGCCTCCGCGAGATCGCAGGTGAGGAACGTGACGCCGGGCTCCGGCTCGTCCGGCGGCCGGTGCGTCAGGACGAACACCGGTCCCCCGTCGTACTCGGCGCCCTCGGGAGGGGACATCCGCTTGGCGACCTCGTGGGTGCGCCGGCCGACGAGCATGGCGCCGGTGGCCTGCACGACCTCGGGGAACAGGTCGTTCCCGAAGTGCTCGAACATCCAGTCCATCACGTCGTCGGGGCCGGCGATGAAGCCGTCCAACGACATCGCCCTGTTCACCACGACCTTGCCCGGGCCCGCATCCGCATCGCTCATGCCGGTACTGACACGGAGTGGGGCACGAACTCATCGGTGACGCGGGCCGCAGGTCGTGGACCCGCGCGTCGTGGTCAACCCGGCGCAGGCGCGGCAACTGCTCGCAGCGGTGACCTACGTCGGGGGCCGGCGGCGTCAGGACCAGGACCGTGGTCGGCGGCTGCACGCGTTCTCCGCCCGCATCCACTACGCCGGTCTGCGACCCGGAGAGGTCCAGTTGCCGCGGGAGGCGGACTGCGCGTTGCCCGCCTCGGGTTGGTGAGCTGGTGCTCACGGGTTCGCGCTCGGAGGTCAGCGCCGGCTACTACGCACCGCGGGGGAAGCGGCACCACGAGCGTCCGTTGAAGCGCCGTGCGGGGGACGAGGTACGACCGGTGCCGATCCCGCCCGCACTCGTCGAGATCCCGCGCGCGCACCTGGCGGAGTTCCGGACGACGCGGGACGGTCGGCCGTTCTCCGGCATCGAGTCGGGCGAGAACGCGCCGGGCTCGGTCTACTCCCGGGTGTGGGAGCAGGCCCGGGCGATCGGCTCAGCCCCGCGCAGGAGGCGTCCCCGCTCGCCCGACGTCCGTACCTCCGCCACGCCGCTCTGTCGAGCTGGTGGGCCGCGGGGGTCCGCCCACCGAGGTGGCCGAGCGCGCGGAGAACTCCGTCAGGGTGCTGTCGACGGTCTACGCGACGTGTCTGGACGGGCGGCGTTCGGCCTACAACGACCGCATCACGACGCTGCTCGACGGATGAGGGCGGGAACGGCAGAGGCCCCGGCGGTCCACGGTGACAGTTCCACTGTGGACGCCGGGGCCTCTCCGCGTTCCGTACCGGTCCCGTGGACAACCCCGGATCACCCGGCACTACGCCGTTCCCTCACCGAGGGGGAGCGGGAGCGGTCGGGCGTTCGTGCTGGTCAGGGCCTCGTTCCGGCTGGTCCGCCGTCTCAGGCGTTGGCGGCTTCCCGAGCGCGGAGGTCCTTGCGCAGGATCTTGCCGCTGGCCGACTTCGGGATCTCGTCGATGAACTCGACCACGCGCACCTTCTTGTGCGGGGCGATGCGCTCCGCGACGAAGGCCATGACCTCGTCGGCGGTGATCTCGGCGCCCTGCTGCGTCACGATGAACGCCTTCGGCACCTCCTCGCCCTCGGCGTCCTTCACCCCGATGACGGCGGCGTCGGCGATCTTCGCGTTCGTCAGCAGCAGGGCCTCCAGCTCGGCGGGCGGCACCTGGTAGCCCTTGTACTTGATCAGCTCCTTGACGCGGTCGACGATCGAGAAGACGCCCTCCTCGGTGACCTCCGCGACGTCGCCGGTGTGCAGGTAGCCCTCGTCGTCGAGCGTGGCGGCGGTGGCCTCGGGGTTGTTGAGGTAGCCGACCATCACGTTGGGACCCTTGACCCACAGCTCGCCGCGGCCGCCGGGGCCGACCTCCTCGCCGGTCTCCGGGTCGACGAGCTTGCACTCGATGTTGGGCAGCGCGAAGCCCGAGGAGTTCAGGTCGAGATCGGCGCGGTCGTCGGGCATGCAGTGACTGACGGGCGAGAGCTCCGTCATCCCGTAGCCCTGCAGGACGGTGCAGCCCAGCCGCTTGCCCATCGCGTGCCCGAGCTCGGCGTCGAGCGGGGCGGCGCCGGAGAAGATGATGTCGATGCAGGACAGGTCGTACTGGTCGACGATCGGGTGCTTGGCCAGCGCGACGGCCACCGGCGGCGCGATGTAGACGCGCTGGATCTGGTACTCGGAGATGATCCGCAGGAACTCCGGCAGGTCGAACTTCGGCATCGTGATCACCGTGGCGTTCGCATGCAGGCCCTGGTTCATCATCACGGTCATGCCGTAGATGTGGAAGAACGGCAGGACCGCGAGGATCTTCGTCTCGCCGGTGACGGTGCCCATCTGCTGGATCTGCAGCAGGTTCGCCACCAGGTTGCGGTGCGTCAGGATGACGCCCTTGGCCAGGCCCGTGGTGCCGGAGGAGTACGGGAGCACCGCGGTGTCGGTGGCCACGACGTCGGCGGCGGGCACGTCGGCGGTGCTGCCGAGCAGGTCGCGCAGCGAGGGGTAGCCCTCCGCGCCGTCCAGCACGATGATCGAGTCGGCCGGCAGGCCCGCCTGCTCGACGGCCGCGGCCGCGCGCTCGAGGAACGGCGATGCGGTGAACAGCAGCTTCGCGCCGGAGTCCTTGAGCTGGTGGGCGAGCTCGCCGGGGCTGTAGAGCGAGTTGGCGCTGGTGACGATCGCGTTGGCGCGCAGGATGCCGTGGAACACCGCCGCGTAGTACGGCGTGTTCGGGGAGAAGATGCCGACGACGTCACCCTTGGTGATGCCCCGCTCGGCCAGCGCCGCCGCGATCCGCTCCGACATCCCGCGGAGCTCGGCGAAGGAGATCGACGCACCCGAGCCGCCGTCGATCAGGGCGGGCTCGGCGTCGCGGCCACCGAAATCGGTGAACAGGAAGTCGAACAGGGAGATCTCCGGGATCTCGACGTCCGGGTACGGGCTGCGAACGGGCATTGCTGCACTCCCTCGGGCACACCCGGGCGGACCTGCTCCGGCGGGCACCCCACTCTAGGTCTCGGACAGAACACCCGAACGGGGTAACCCGAAGGGGTTGTCGCGGCCGTCACTCACTGTCATCGTGGCGCGATCGGCCGGGCGGGCCACCCACCCGCCCCGGCCGTCCGGGTGGTGCCCCCGCGCCACCCGACGCCTCCGGGCGTGCGGAGCCCCCGACCGCACGGCCGCGGCGGCACGGCGCGGGGTGGGCCGAGTTCCTGACTCCCCCTCATGACCCGGACCACTCCGCGCCCCCGCTCAGCCGGGCGGCAGCACCGCGCCGGGGGTCGCGGGCGCCTCGATCGACGGGAACCCGCCGCCCAACTGCTCCAGCGCGGCCTGGGCGCGGCCGAGCTGCACGTACCCGTAGATCACCACGGCGATGAACAGCAGGCTGGCCAACGACGTGAGGACGTAGGCGGTGCCCCGCAGTGCCGTCATCGCGGTGCCGTCGCGCGGCGGGATGATGATCGTCTTGGTGCGGGTCTGCACGGGCGGGGCGGCCCGGGTGAACGGCTGCGACGGGTGCCCGTAGGGATCCCGGGGCCTGCGCTGCGGCGGTATGCCGGACTGCTGCTGGTACATGTCGGTCACGGGACCCCCGTCGTCGTTGTGCGATGACCGTCCTGTCGCAGCGTGTGGACCAGGCGTTACGTCGCCGGGGTGGAGCGTCGGCGCCGTCGCACCAGCAGCCACGCGAGCCCCGCCGGCAGTGCGACGACCGGGACGAACGGCAGGAGAAACCCGAGCACCGTCCCGACGCCGGTGCCCAGCGCCAGCAGCCCCTCCCAGCCCGCCGCCAGGCCCGGCCCGAACCCGGCGGCCGACGGCGGCTCGTCGTCGGCACCGACGTGGGGGACGCGCAGGTCGACGGTCAGGGTGGAGAACGCGACCTGGTCGCGCACCGCGGCGAGCCGCCCGGTCAGCGAGTCCAGCTCGGCCTCGCGGGACGTCAGCTCCGACTCGATCGCGACGACCTCGCCGATCGTCGTGGCCTCGGCGAGCAGCGCCCGGACGCGCGCGACGCTCGCCTGCTGGCTCGCGACCCGCGCGTCGAGGTCGACGACCTGCTCCGTCGCGTCGACGACCGACGAGGACCGGTCGGTGACCTCGCCGACCGCCCCGACGGCGTCGAGCACGCGGTCCAGAGCGTCGGCGGGCACCCGCAGCACGACGGAGCCTCCGTGGTCACCGGAGCGCTCCTCCGCGACGAACCCGCCCGCCGCGACGGCCGCCGCCCGCACGTCCCGCACCCCGGCGACGGCGTCCGCCACCTCGACGGTGACCTCCGCGGTCCGTACGAGCGAGCGTTCCACCGCACCGACGGGCACCCCCGGCGCCGCCGGCGCGACCGACGGTGCCGCCGCCGACTCGTCCGCCAGCCCGCCGGACCGCTCGGGGGCCGGCTCGGCGAACCCGATCGACGGGGCCGAGGACACCGACGCCGAGTCCCCCGACGCCGACCCTCCGCCGCCCCCGTCGACGAGCACCACCGCGAGACCGGCCAGCACCAGCAGCGCGGTCGCCACCGCGACCACCACCCTGCGCGACACCCGTCGAGCCACCCTGATCGCCTCCTCGGCACCCGGATCCGTTCCGGGACTCCCACCGCAGGGACGGGGCCGGCGCCGCGACCGGTTGGCCGGACCAGGTCACGATCAGGTGAAGAGGTGCTCGAACGCCTTCAGGTTGGCCGTGGACTCGCCGCGCTCGGAGCGCCAGGCGTGCTCGCGGCGGATCGAGCTCGCGAAGCCGAGCTCGAGGAGGGTGTTGAAGTCGCCGTCGGCGGCCTCCAGCACCTGGCCGAGCACCCGGTCGACCTCGTCGGTCGTGACGGCGTGCAGCGCGATGCGGCCGGTGAGGTGGATGTCGCCGATGCGGTCGATCGTGTAGTGCACGCCGTAGAGACGGGCGTTGCGCTGCAGCAGGAACCGGTAGACCGCCTCGAACTCCTCGTCGGGGCGGCGGCACACGAACGCCTGCACGAAGACGGCGTGGTCGCGGACGACGAGCCAGCAGTGCGTCTGCAGCCGGGCGGTGCCGGGCAGCGTGACGAGGAACTGCCCGGGCTCGCGCTGGTGGTGGTCGACCTCCAGCTCGGCGAGGGCGGCGGCGATGAGGTCGGCGGGGCTGGCACTCACAGGGCGATCATCCCCGCGGGCACTCCCTGGCGCTCGCCGAACTCCGCGGCCGCGCCCGCGTAGGTCTCCAGCAGCGACTCCGTGGTGCGGTCCCAGGAGAACCGCCGGGCGTGGACGACCGCGCCCGCGCCGAGGTCGTCGCGCCGGGCCAGGCCCGCCCGCAGCGCGTCGGCCCACTGGCCGGAGCCGTGCCCGGGCACCAGCAGCCCGGACCGCCCCTCCGCGACGGCCACCGGCAGGCCGCCGACCCGCGCCGCGACGACGGGCGTGCCGCACGCCTGCGCCTCCAGCGCGACGAGGCCGAACGACTCGTTGTGACTGGGCACGGCGACGAGGTCGGCGGCGCGGTAGACGTCGACGAGCCCGTGCCCGCGCTGCGGCGGCAGGAAGCGCACGACGTCGGTGATGCCCAGGGACGCGGCGAGTGCCTGCAGCGAGGTCGGCGCGGCCAGCCCGCTGCCCGACGGCCCGCCCGCGACGAGGACGACGAGCCGCGCGCGCAGCGCCGGATCGCGCCGGAGCATCTCGGCGGCGGCGCGGAGCAGGACGTCGGGGGCCTTCAGCGGCTGGATCCGGCCGACGAACGCGAGCACGACGGCGTCGGGGGCGAGGCCGAGAGCATGGCGGGAGGCGGCGCGGTCGCCCGGGACGAACCGGTCGAGGTCGACGCCGGGCGGGATCGTGACGACGCGGCGCGGGTCGGCCCCGTACAGCTCGATCAGCTCGCGGGCCTCGGAGTCGGTGTTGCCGATCAGGCGGTCGGCCTCGGCGACGACCTGGTCCTCGCCGATGACGCGCACCATCGGCTCGGGCGGGTCGCCCTCGGCGAGCGCGGCGTTCTTGACGCGCGCGAGCGTGTGGGCGCTGTGCACGAGCGGCACGCCCCAGCGGTCGCGGGCCAGCCAGCCGACCTGCCCGGAGAGCCAGTAGTGCGAGTGCACGACGTCGTAGTAACCGGGGTCGTGGCGGGCCTCGGTGCGCAGCACGCCCGCGGTGAACGCGCACAGCTGGCTGGGCAGGTCGTTCTTCCCCAACCCCTCGAACGGCCCGGCCGCGATGTGGCGCACCAGCACCCCGGGGGCCAGCTCCACGACCGGTGGGTGCTCCGAGGACGTGGCCCGGGTGAAGATCTCCACCTCGACGCCGCGCTCCGCCATCCGGCGGGCGGTCTCGACGATGTAGACGTTCATGCCCCCCGCGTCGCCCGTGCCCGGCTGCTCCAGCGGCGAGGTGTGCACGGACAGCACGCTGACGCGGCGGGGCCGGCGCTGGAGGGTCACGCTTCTGTCTAGCACGTGTCGTTCACTCCGCAAGTAGTGCGAGTAGGGCCCGGAGGGGGTCATCGGCGTGCCAGCCGCCCACCCCGTCGGGCCAGGCCGGAACCCGGAAACGGCCGGTGACGGGCCGGGTGACCCGCACCCACAGCTCGTCGTGGAGGATCACCGATCCACCGGGGACGGCGACGCCGAGCGTGTGGCACGCCACCACGACCTCGGCGACGTCGGCCCAGTCGACGGCCTTCCCCGCCCCCTCGACGACTCCGGCCACGATGTCGGTGGCGAGCGGGAGGTCGAGCAGGTCGGCGAGCAGTGCGGGGTCGCCCCCGGCCACCAGTTCCCCGGCCGGGAGGACGGAGGCGGGCCACGGGGCGTCGAGCACCACGGCGACGTCGACGGACACGACCGAGCCGTCGAGCGCGCGGACGTTCTCCGGCGCGTCGAGATCGGCCGGGTCGACACGCCCGGCGGCGACGGCGTCGGTCAGCGCGATGTGCGCGTCGGCGACCAGCGCGACGTCCGGGTGCCGATCGGGGTCGGCGAGGCGGTCGAGCAGGTCGGTGGCCCCACGGGCGTCGGCGACGACCAGATCGGCGCGGACACCGGCGGCGAGCCACACACCCTCCGCCGGCGAGTCCCCACCCTCCCGTGAGTCGCTGTTCCCCCGCCCCCGGGTCGCCGGTTCCGGGACCTGGTCGTAGAGAGCCGCGATCCCGTGCGCCGACGGGAGCCGCCAGTGATCGGGGCGGCGACCGTCGAGTCGGGCATGTCGGGCCAGCCACCAGGCGGTGTAACCGCCGCTCAGAGCTTCACGGGTCTCGCGGCCGGCGCCGAGCAGGGCGAGCGCGGCGGACCAGGCGTCGTCGTCGACGAGGTCGAGGTCGCGCACCGCCACCAGCCGCCGCGGGGGCTCGGGCAGCGAGTCCCACCAGCGCTCCTCGTCATCGAGGTCGTGGTCGGGGCCGGTCGGCTCCTCGTCGACGACGAGCGCGAACCCGTCCAGCACGCCGACGGCGACGAGCGCGGCGCGGTCGGCCCACGGCGCGTCGACGACGCCCAGCGGCGGGTCGTCGCCGAGCAGCGGGGCGAGCGCGGCGTCGGGGAGCATCAGCTCGTCGGCGCGGGCCGGGAGGCCGTCGTCGGCGGGCAGGGCGAGCGCACCGCAGCCGTCGACGGTGCCCACCTGCGCCACGAGCGCGAGCACCGCCTCGGCGAGCGGGCGGACGTCGAGCCCGGCGTCGGCGTCGTCCAGGGAGCTCTCGACGGCGGCGAGCAGCGCGGGGTGCTCCAGCAGCGTGCGGGCGTCGGCCGTGGTGGCGCCGAGGCGCGCGAGCAGCGGGTGCACGGCGTCGGGGTGGGCTAGGTGCAGGCCGGGCAGCGACACCCCGAACGCGACGCCCGACGGGAGCAGCACCGTCGGCGGACCGAGCGCGACGCGGCCGTCGGCGAGCGGGACGGGGAGCGCGCGCAGGTCCTCGGAGAGCCCGGGGACGACGCCGACCAGCGGCGCGAGTGCGGCGTAGAGGGACTTCCACCAGGTCGGCGGGCGGTCGACGCCGGTGAGCCGCTCGACGAGACCGGCCGCGGACAGACGCTCGACGTCGAGTGCGACGGGCGGCGGGGCGGCGGTCAGGTCGGCGAACCCGAGGAGGGCGAGGAGATCGCCCGGGTCGGGGAGGTCGAGCCACCGCGCCCGCGCCGGGACCAGGTCCGAGCCGTCGGCTCCGGGGAGCCACGCGGTGCGGCGCAGCGCCTCGACGATCCCCTCGCGCAGCCGGCCGTCGAGCGGGGAGCGCGGGAAACCGGGCTCCGGGACGAGCGCGGCCCGCTCGGCGGGCGGGGTCGCGCGGACGAGGTCGAGATAGGCGTCGACGGCCCCGGCGAGCACCGCGTCGGTTCCGGGGCCGGTGCGGGCGCGGCGGCGGTCGGGCTCCATCGGGACGGTCGCGACGAGCCGCGCGGGCAGCCCGAGGCGCTCGCCGGTGGCGGTCGGGGCGTACAGGACCTCGTCGTCGATCAGCGCACGGTCGAGCGGGAGGGCCCAGGTGGCCGACCAGTCCCGGCGTCCGCGCTGCTCGACGGCCCCGTCCGCGTCCCGCTCCAACCGCCCGGTTCGCCCGGCCAGGCGCCACCGGTCGTCGCGGGACCCGGCGTCGACGCGGGTGGCGATCGTCGCCACGTCGCCGTCGTCGGCGCGGGTCACGACGGTGCCGCCGACGGTGATCTCGACCAGGTCGGGCAGGGCGAGCAGCAGGTCCGCGGCCTCGGCGGCGGCCGACGCGAGCAGCGCACCCCCGTCGACGCCGGGACGCAGCGGCATCCGGACCTCGGTGTCGAGACCGGGTTCCCCGTCCACCGGCCAGGCCAGGCGCAGCACCGGCGGCTCGTCGCGGCGGGCCAGCTCGGCGACGACGGCGGGCAGGTCCGCGACGGCGTCGATGGTGCGGGCGGCGGAGAACGCGATCCCGCCTGTCCTCGAGAGGACGCGGGGCGCGTCGGTGACGGCGAGGACCGCGGCGAACCCGACCCCGAACCGGCCGACGGAGTCGGTGTCGCGCTTGGCCGAGGCCCGCAGCGACGCGAGAGCGGCGACCCCGGCGGCGTCCAGCGGGGTGCCGGTGTTGGCGACGCGCAGTTCGCCGTCGACCAGGGCCACCACGATCCGGCCCGGCACCCCCGCGGCGCGCGCGGCGTCGGCGGCGTTCTGGGCGAGCTCGACGAACCACGCGTCGGCGTAGCCACCGAGGCAGAGGTCCTCCTCGGCGTTGGCGTCCTCGCGGAAGCGCGTCGGTGAGGACGCCCAGGCGTCGAGGACCGCGGCCCGCAGCGATGCGGTGCCGAACGGGTCGTTCACGAGGTGGCGACCGGCTCCAGGTCGACGCCGTCGTCGTAGACCAGCTCGGCGACCATGACGGGCGAGCCGGCCTCGACCACCACGTCGGAGTGCGCGCCGCAGCCGAACCCGACGGCCACGACCGCGCCGTCGGCGGGGGCGTACTCGTTGCCGCACACGCCGAACGCGCCCCGCATCGAGCCGGCGAGGGACAGGAAGAACCCGCAGGTCCCGCACGATCCGGGGGCCGCCTTGGCCATGTCGGTACCCGGGCCGTGCGGGCCCTCGAACCAGCGCTCGGCCGCCGAGTCGCGACCGGCGCGGGAGAGCACCTTGGTGCGACCCAGCCCGACCTCGACCGCGATCTGCACGTCGAGGTCGGCGTCGTCGACCGCGACGTAACCGGGCACGAGGCGCTCGTCGTCGTCGGCTGCGGGGAGGAGGTCACCGACACCCAGGTCGCCGGGACGGACCCGCTCCTGCCACGGCACCCAGGCGGGCGCGGTGACCGCGTCGGTGCCGGGCAGCAGCACGACCTCGCACACGGTGATCGGGCCGTCGTCCTCGCCCTCGGGGGCCGCGACGGTGACCGACCAGCGCCAGCCCCGGTACCCGCCGTGGCGGGCGGCGAAGAAGTGGGTGAGCGTGCCCGGGTCCTCGACCACGGCCTCGAGGTGCTCGCCGACGGCCGACTCGGCGCTCGCGCGCCCCAGATCGGTGGTGGCGTCCTCGACGGCGGCGGCCCTGGCCAGCTCGACGGCGTGAACGAGCCGGGCGGGAGGGGTGGATTCGGCGCTCACCGCGGTGATTGTGCCACCCTGCCGACCATGACGTCCGGGCGCGCGCTCGTGTTCGCCACCGTGCTGGCGATGGCGGGCTGCGCGGCGGCCGTCCCCGCCGACGCGGTGCCGGTGCTGCGGCCCGAGGTCCTCGCCGAGATCCCGCACGACCCGTCGGCGTTCACACAGGGGTTCGAGATCGCCGACGGCGTGGTGTACGAGGGGACGGGGCTGGTCGGGGGCTCGCAGCTGCGCGAGCTGGACCCCGCCACCGGGGACGTGCGCCGGGCGGTCCCGCTACCGGACGGGGTGTTCGGCGAGGGGATCACCGTCGTCGGCGACCGGATCTGGCAGCTCACCTGGCGCGACGGCGTCGCCTACGAGTGGGACCGGGCGTCGCTGACGATGCTGCGGTCCGTACCGCTGACCGGCGAGGGCTGGGGGCTGTGCCACGACGGCGGGCGCCTCGTCCGCTCCGACGGAACCGCCCTGCTGCGCTTCCACGACCCGGCGACGTTCGCCGAGACCGGCTCCGTGACCGTCACCGAGGGCGGGGTGCCGGTGACGCGGCTCAACGAGCTCGAGTGCGTCGACGGGCAGGTGTACGCGAACATCTGGCGGACCGACCGGATCGTGCGGATCGACCCGTCGGACGGGCGGGTGACGGCGGAGGTGGACGCGAGCGGCCTGCTCGACCCCGCCCGTCGCGCGGACGCCGACGTCCTCAACGGCATCGCCGACGCGGGGGGCGGGGAGCTGCTGCTGACGGGCAAGCTCTGGCCGTCGACCTTCCGCGTCCGCCTGGTCCCCACCCCCTGACCCGCGAGTTCGCCGCCGCCGCCCGACCCCCGGGCACGCCACGCGGGCGACGCCCTCCCCGGGGTGTACGGATGCGTCAGAATGGGGACGTGGCGCGCTCCGGTTTCTCCTTCCTCCGCGGCCGCAACGCGTCCCGGAAGCCCGCACCCCGCCCGGCCGGCGGCCCGCGGCCGACCGCGCAGTTCCCGTCGCCGCAGCCCACCGCGCACCCGCCGACGGCCCCGTTCCCGGCCGCCCCCCGACCGGCCGGCCAGCACCCGACCGCCGGGCACCCCACGACCGAGCAGCCCTCGACGGCGTCCCACGACGACCGGTACGTCCCCCGCCGCCGCTACCCCTGGCACGACGACCCCGGCTACGACCCGGCCGCCCACCGCCGCACCCCGCCGCCCGCGCCGTCGTGGACCCCTGGGGCTCCGCCCGTCCCGCCGCAGTCCTGGACCCCCGGTCCGCCCGACGCCCGCGGCAAGGTGCTCTGGACCGAGGCCGGACCGCCGCCGGTCGCGGAGGCGGCGCCCGAGCCCGAGCCTCCGGCCGCGGTCGAGATGCCGCGCAAGCTCACCGTCACCCGGGTCGCGGCGATGCGCAGCCGCCAGATCACCGGCAACGGCATCCGGGCGTTCCAGCGCGCCGCCAGCGCCGACGGGGCCGACCGCTCCGGCCTCACCGCGCTCACCTACGCCACGATGATGACCTACGCCGTCGACGCCGCGGTGGCGGTCGCGCTGGCCAACACCCTGTTCTTCGCCGCAGCGAAGGCCGAGAGCGTCACCAACGTCGCGCTCTACCTCGCCATCACCGTGGCCCCGTTCGCGGTGGTCGCGCCGGTGATCGGCCCGCTGCTCGACCGCCTGCAACGCGGCCGCCGCGCCGCGCTCGCGGTCTCCTTCGGCGGGCGCGCGGTCCTCGCCGTCGTCATGGCCCTCAACTACGACAACTGGGGCCTCTACCCGGCCGCGCTCGGCGTCATGGTGCTGAGCAAGACCTACCACGTGCTCAAGTCCGCGGTCACGCCCCGCGTGCTCCCCACCAGGATCACCCTGGCGACGACGAACTCGCGCCTCACCACGTTCGGGCTGGTCGCGGGCGGGGTGTTCGGCGGTATCGCGGCCGGCATCGCGGCGCTGGCCGGCTCCCCGGGGGCGCTGTTCTTCACCGCTGCGCTCGCCGTCGCCGGCACGCTGCTCTGCCTGCGGATCCCGCGCTGGGTGGAGTCGACGGCGGGCGAGGTGCCCGCGGCCCTGCGCAGCACGCAGCGCGGGAGGCGGCAGCCCGTCAGCCGCGGGGTCGTGGTCGCGCTGTGGGGCAACGGGTCGATGCGGTTCCTGACGGGCTTCCTCACGCTGTTCGTCGCGTTCACCGTGCGGGCGCAGGCCGGTGACGACCCGACACAGCAGCTGTTCCTCATCGGGATCGTCGGCGCGGCGGCCGGGATCGGGTCGTTCAGCGGCAACGCGGCCGGGTCGCGACAGCGGTTCGACAAGATCGACACGGTGGTCGTCGGCTGCATCGCGGTGGCCGTGGCGTCGGCGGTCGTGGCCGCCGTCCTGCCCGGCATCGCGACGGCCGCGATCGTCGCGCTGGTGGCGTCCACCTGCAGCGCGCTGGCCAAGGTCTGCCTCGACGCGGTGATCCAGCGCGACCTGCCCGAGGAGTCGCGGGCGTCGGCGTTCGGCCGGTCGGAGACGGTCCTGCAGCTCGCGTGGGTCTTCGGCGGCGCGCTCGGTGTGCTGCTGCCGCACGACACCTACGGGCTCGGGTTCGTCGTCGCCTCGGCGATGGTCGCGATCGGCGGCGTGCAGACGGCCCTGATCGCCCGCGGACACAGCATCCTGCCGTTCCTGGCGCCGCGCTCGGAGCCCGCCCGCACCCGTACGTAGGGTGACGGCGTGCGCCGCGTACTCGCCCTGGCCCTCGCCGTCCCGCTGCTGGCCGCGTGCGGGACGGACGCCCCGCCCGAGGTGACCTTCGCCGCCGGGGCACAGTCGGCCGTCGCCGCACCCACCCAGTACTGCCAGGACGACTTCGTGACCTGTACCAACGACGCGAACGCCCCCGTCACGCTGCCGGTGCCGCCGGGCACGCCGGTGCTCGTCACGGTGCCGACGGCCGTGTCCGACACCCCGTGGCAGATCGTGTTCACCTACCGCGACGGCGCGGGCGAGCAGCTCGACGAGCGCACGACGGTGTTCGCGCCGCAGGCCCGGGAGAGCTACTCCCTCGAGCTCCCCGCGGACGCCCGCCTGCTCACCGCGCAGGTGCAGCAGTACGGGCCGCCCCCGGAGATCGACGAGGCGACCGGCGAGATCGTGTTCCCGATCCGGTCGAGCTGGGTGCTGACGGTCGCGGGCTGAGGATCAGCCGTCGAGGTCGCGCGCCACGGCCCGGACGACCTCGGCCGCGAGCTTCGCGATCTTGCGCTCCGGGTAGCGGCCGCGGCGCAGGTCGGGCTGCACCTTCGTGTCCAGCAACCGGATCATGTCCTCGATCAGGCTGTGCAGGTCCTCGGCGGGGCGGCGCGCGGCCTCCACGACCGACGGCGGCGCATCCACCAGCTTCACCTGCAGCGCCTGCGGGCCGCGCCGGCCCTCCGCCATCCCGAACTCGACGCGCTGCCCCGGCTTGAGCGACTCCACCCCGGCGGGCAGCGCGGCCTTGCGGACGTAGACGTCCTCGCCGCCGTCCTGCGCGAGGAAGCCGAAGCCCTTGTCGGCGTCGTACCACTTGACCCTGCCGCTCGGCACCTGGACCCACCCGTTCCTCATCGTCGCGTTCCTCGCGCACCGCGCCTTCGCGGATGCACGACGAACGCGCCCCTGATGCCTGGGCCGCCTTCTGGGCCCACCTGACGACACCGGGACGCGCCCGTCCACCTTAGCCCCGCGACACCCGTCCGTGCAGCCGCTGATCAGCGTCGGTGGGACCACTGTTCCGCACCGCGGTCCCCGCGACGACGATGAGCCGGTGCCCGACACCGCCGCACGTCACGAGCGCAGGCTGCTGCTCGCCTCCCGACCGGCACTGGCCGCGCTGCTCATCGGCGGCCGCCTCGCCGTCCCGATCCGGCGGGTGCCGCGGCTGGGCTGGGTCAGCGCGGACCCGCGGATCGCCCGGGAGATCCTCACCGACCACCGCTCCTTCACCCTCCTCGGCGAGGGCGGGGTCGGGCACCTGTGGGCTCAGGTCCTGGGCGACTGGGTGTACGACCTCTTCGACGGGCCGGGCCACCACGACCTGCGCACCCGCGCCCGGGACCTGTTCACCGAGGCGACGGCCGCGCGACTGGTGAGCGGCGCGTGGTCGCGGCGGCTCGCGACCGCCCGGGCCGACCTGGCGTCCGGCGCACCCGTGGACGTCGCCGACCTCGGCCGCGTGCTCGTCGGACGGATGCTGGCGTCGCTGCTCGGGCTGGGCGACCTCGACGACGCCGAGGCCCGCACGCTGTTCGTCACCGGCGAGCGGCTCGCGGCCACCGCACTGGGCAGCGCAGCCGACACCGCCCTCACCCCGGAGGCGGTGGCCGGGGCGAAGGCGATCGTCGACGACCTGACGCGCGGCGTCCCCGACGCCTGGCGCGACGCCCCGCCGGAGACGCTGCTCGGCCGCTGCCGCGAGCTGGGCCTCGGGTTGCGGGAGACGACCGGGCTCGCGGCGCTGCTGATGGTGGCCGGGACCGAGACCGCGGCCTCGGCGATGGCGCGCACCGTGGCGCTGCTGCACGACACCGGGGACCAGCACCGCCTGCTCGCCGACCCCACCCGGCTCCCCGACGCCGTCCGCGAGGGTCTGCGGGTGACGACCCCGGCCCCGGTGATCGGCCGGTCGGTGAAGCGTGACGTCACCGTGGCCGGGCGGCGGCTGCGCGCGGGCGAGCGCGTCCTGCTGCTGACCTGGACGGCCAACACCGCTCCCGGCGGCTTCGACCTCGACCGCCCCTACCTGCCCGACAACCGCAGGCTCTGGTTCGGCGCCGGCCGCCACCTCTGCCTGGGCGCGGCACTGGCGCAGGCGGAGGTGGGGGCGATGGTGGAGACGGTGACGGCCGCCGGCCGCCCCTGGACGGTGGAACGCCGCAGGCCGGCCCGCAGAGCCCTGATCCCCGCCTACGCGGAGCTGCGGGTGCGGCTCCCCCACCTGCAGTAAAGCCACTGTGCTGCCGTCTCGTGGCGGCACAGTGGCTTTACTGCCGAGTCGGGCCGGGGGCCGCCGGTGGACCTACGCGTTCTGCACCGCTGCCGCGTCCTCCAGGCCGAGGAGCCCGACGCTCTTCTCCCGCATCTCGATCTTGCGGACCTTGCCCGTGACCGTCATCGGGAACTCCGCCACCACCATCACGTAGCGCGGGATCTTGTAGTGCGCCAGCTTGCCGGTGGCGAACTCGCGCACCTTCTCCACCGTCAGTTCCTCGGCGCCGTCGCGCAGCGTCACCCAGGCGCACAGCTCCTCGCCGTACTTGGCGTCGGGCACGCCGATGACCTGGGCGTCGAGGATGTCGGGGTGGGTGTAGAGGAACTCCTCGATCTCGCGCGGGTACACGTTCTCCCCGCCGCGGATCACCATGTCCTTGATCCGGCCGGTGATGTTGAGATAGCCCTCGTCGTCCATGATCCCGATGTCGCCGGTGTGCATCCAGCGTGCCGCGTCGATCGACTCGGCGGTCTTCTCCGGCTCGTTCCAGTAGCCGAGCATCACCGAGTAGCCGCGGGTGCACAGCTCGCCGGGCTCGCCGCGGGGCAGCGTCAGGCCGGTCTCGGGGTCGACGACCTTGACCTCCAGGTGCGGCCCGACCCGTCCGACGGTGGACACGCGGCGCTCCAGCGAGTCGTCGGCGCGGGTCTGCGTCGACACCGGGGAGGTCTCGGTCATTCCGTAGCAGATCGACACCTCCGTCATCCCCATCCGGTCGACGACCTGCTTCATCACCTCGACCGGGCACGGCGAGCCCGCCATGATCCCGGTACGCAGCGAGGAGAGGTCGTAGTCGCCGAAGGTGGGGTCGTTGAGCTCGGCGATGAACATCGTCGGGACGCCGTAGAGCGACGTGCACCTCTCCTGCTGCACGGCGAGCAGCGCGGCCTTGGGGTCGAAGCCCTGCCCGGGGATCACCATCGTCGAGCCGTTGGACGTGCACGCGAGGTTGCCCATGACCATGCCGAAGCAGTGGTAGAAGGGCACCGGGATGCAGACGCGGTCCTCCGGCCCGTAGTCGCACAGGCGTCCGACGCTGTAGCCGTTGTTGAGGATGTTGTGGTGGCTGAGCGTGGCGCCCTTGGGGAAGCCCGTGGTGCCCGAGGTGTACTGGATGTTGATCGGGTCGTCCGGGCTCAGGTCGGCCTGGCGGCGGGCGAGCTCCGCGGCGTCGCCGGTGCGGCCGGGCTCCACGAGCGCGTCCCAGTCGGGAGTGCCGATCAGCACCACCTGGCGCAGGTCGGGGCACTTCGGCCGGACGTCGGCGATCATGGCCGCGTAGTCGGACGTCTTGAACGCCGTGGCCGCCACCAGCACGGAGATCCCGGCCTGCTTGAGCACGTACTCCAGCTCGTGCGTGCGGTACGCCGGGTTGATGTTGACGAGCACCACGCCGAGCTTCGCGGTGGCGTACTGGATCAGCACCCACTCGGCGACGTTCGGGGCCCAGATCCCGAGCCGGTCGCCCTTCTCCAGGCCCGCGGCGACGAGGCCGAGCGCGACCGCGTCGACCTCGGTGCGCAGCTCCCCGTAGGTCCATCTCCGGCCGGTCGGCACCTCGACCAGCGCGTCGACGTCGGGCTGCGCGAGCGCGGTGCGGTCGAAGTTGTCCCCGATCGTGTCGCCGAGCAGGGGCACCTCGGAGGTGCCGGAGGCGTAGGAGGGGACGGCAGGGGCCAGGGACACGGGAGGACCTTTCGCACGGCAGTGTGGTTCACCGCACATCCTGCGACGAGCGGCTCGCCCGTCGCCACCTCCGGATGGGGAGGCGTGCCGATAACCCGCTCGCGCACCGCCGATACCCTGGACCGATGCACGACCCCCGCGTCCTGCTCGACCCCGCCACCGACGCCGTCCGCAAGCTGGCGCGGCGCGGCTTCGCCCTCGACGTCACCGCGCTCGAGAAGCTGCTGGCCGCCCGCAACTCCGCGATCGGGCGCGGTGACGACGCGCGCGGGGAGTCCAAGCGCGTCGCCACCTCGGTCAAGGGCGCCTCGCCCGAGGAGCGCCCGACACTGGTCGAGCGGGCCCGCGAGCTCAAGACCGTCGTCGCCGCGGCGGAGGAGGAGCACCGCGCGCTGGAGGCCGAGCTGCAGGAGCTGCTGCTCGGCATCCCCAACCTCCCCGCCGACGAGCTGCCCGACGGCACCTCCGACGCCGACGCCGAGCTGGTCCGGAGCTGGGGTGAGCCGCAGCGGATCGAGAAGCCGCTCGACCACGTCGACCTCGGCGAGAAGCTCGACATCCTCGACTTCGCGCGAGCGACGAAGCTGTCGGGCCCGCGCTTCGCGGTGCTGAAGGGCAAGGGCGCGAAGCTCGAGCGCGCGCTCGCCCGCTACTTCCTCGACCTCGCCGAGCGGCACGGCTACACCGAGTTCTCGGTGCCCACGCTGGTCAACACCACGACGATGACCGGCACCGGGCAGCTGCCGAAGTTCGAGCAGGACCTCTTCCGGACCGGCGTCGACGAGCGCGCGCTCTACCTCATCCCCACCGCCGAGGTCCCGCTGACGAACCTGCACGCCAAGGAGACCCTCCCCGCCGAGGACCTCCCGCTCGCCTACACCGCACACACGCCGTGCTTCCGCTCGGAGGCCGGCTCCTACGGCCGCGACACCCGCGGCCTGGTGCGGCTGCACGAGTTCTCGAAGGTCGAGCTGGTGCGCCTCGTCGACCCGGCGCGCTCGCGCGAGGAGCTGGAGCTGCTCCTCGGCCACGCCGAGGCCGTCCTGCAGGGTCTGGGGCTCGCCTACCGCGTCGTGCGGCTCGCGGCGGGCGACATCGGGTTCTCCGCGGAGTGCACCTACGACATCGAGGTGTGGCTGCCCGGGCAGCAGGCGTTCCGCGAGATCGCCTCGGCGTCGGACTTCGGCGTGTTCCAGGCCCGCCGGGCCGGGATCCGCACGAAGGCCAAGGACGGCACCCGCGGCTTCGCGGCCACGCTCAACAGCTCGGCGCTGCCGATCGGCCGCACGCTCGTCGCAATCCTGGAGCAGGGCCAGCAACCCGACGGCTCGGTCCGCCTGCCGCAGGCGCTGTTCCCCTACACCGGCTTCGAGGTGCTGGAACCCGCCTGAACGACGGCGCTACAGCCCGCCGGTGTTGAGCAGCAGGTTCGGGGTGTCGCCCGTCTCGCCGCCGCGGACCACGCCGGGCGTCGCGTTCTGGACGAGCCACTGCTCGACGGTGCTGCTCGGGGCGTCGCCGAAGGTCTGCTTGTAGAGCGCGGCCACGCCCGCGGCGTGCGGGGCGGCCATCGACGTCCCCGTGTAGGACGCCGTGCCGCCGCCGGGGACGCTGGAGATGATCCCGGTGCCGGGGCCGTAGAGGTCGACGCACTCCCCCGTGCTCGACGACGACGCGCGCTGGTCGTCGATCGTGGAGTTCGCGACGACGAGCACCCCGTCGGAAGCGCGGGGGGCGACGCCGCAGTCGTCGCCGCCGGTGTTGCCCGCCGACGACGCGACGAAGACGCCGCGGCCGACCAGCTCGCTGACCGCCGCGAGCAGCACGTCGGACGGGCCGTAGCTCCACGACATGACCGCGACCGACGGGCCCCGCTGGTTGCGTGCCACCCAGTCGATGCCCGCGAGCAGCGAGGACAGGGTGCCGGCCCCCGTGCAGTCGAGGACCTTCACCGAGCGCACCTGCGCGCCCTTGGCCACCCCGAAGTCGCGGGCCGCGGCGATGCCGGCGACCACGGTGCCGTGGCCGTCGCAGTCGCCGGAGATGTCGTCGATGGTGTTGACGGCCTCGCTCGCGCGGCCGTCGAACTGCGGGTGGCTGACGTCGACCCCGGTGTCGAGCACGTAGACCGTGACGCCCTCGCCCGTCGCCCGGGTGGTGTAGCTGTTGTCCAGCGGCAGGTTGCGCTGGTCGATGCGGTCCAGGCCCCAGTTCTGCGGATTGGTCTGGGTGCCCTCGGTGAGCTGGTCGCTCATCCGCTGCGACCGCGGCTCCAGCGGCGTGATCCGCAGGTCCTCCTCGACGCCGATCACGCCCGGCCGGTCCTGCAGCTCCGCCACCTGCGTGCGCGAGAGCCGGGCGGCGAACCCGGAGAAGGCCCGTTCGAACAGCACCGTCGGCTCGACGCCCAGCGCACGCGCCGCGGCCCTCGCCTCGGCGGCCGTGCGGGCGTGCACGACGTAGTCGGAGGAGAGGTCCGGCTCGGGCTGGGTCGCGTACGCGGCCGGTCCGACGAGCGTCGAGGCGCACAGCAGCGCGATCACCAGAGGGGCGATGCGCATGATCAAGCGGGTCACAGGGAGCGACGCTACGTTCACCGCGCGATCACCGACAGGGACACGATAGGGGCTCGGGTGACGCATGTGCCTGATGGTGTGACGCTGGGTTGACGGCCCTATCCTCGGCCAGCATGAGCCGTACGCCGTCGTTCGCGCTGATCACCCCGCCGCTGATCACCCTGCTCCTGGTGGCGGGCTGCGCGGGCGCCCCACCCAGCACCCCGTCCCCGTCGGCGGTCCCGACGACGACCACGCCGCCCGCCGCGACGACGACCGCCCCCGCCCCGCCGACGGTCGTGCCGACCGCCACCGAGGCCTCCTCCGACGCCGGCGGGTTCGGGCTGCTCAGCGCGGTACGGGTGGCCGGGCAGGGTGCCACCGACCGGATCGTGTTCGAGTTCGCCGAGGCCGTCCCCGGGTACCGGATCTCCTACGTCGACCTCCCCGTCACGAGCGACCCCGCGGGCGAGGAGGTGCCGCTGGCCGGCAGCGCGGCGCTGCAGATCTCCCTGATCGGGTCGAGCGCGTACCGGGAGGTCGGCGACGCGGAGCCCGCGTTCCCGGTGCCGCGCCGGCTCTCCGGCGACACCTCCCAGGTCACCGAGCTGGTGAACCTCGGCGACTTCGAGCGCGTGCTCGTCTGGGCCGCCGGGGTGCGCGAGCGCACCGGGTTCACGGTCACCACGCTGGACGCCCCGCCCCGCCTGGTGATCGACGTCGCCCGCTGACCCGGCCCGCACACAGGCCGCGCGGGAGGTGTGTGCGGGCTCAGCCGGCGCCGTGGATGGCCACCTCGGTCGCCTTGATCACGAACCAGAGCTCGTCACCGGGCTCCACCGCCAGGTCGGCGACCGCGGCCGGGGTGACGTCGGCGGCGAGGCCGTCGGCCCAGGCCGGTCCGCCCGGCGCAGCCCCGGCGCGCAGCCGCACGACGTCGCCCCGCGGCTCGATCGCGGCGAGCCGGACCCGCAGCGCGTTGCGCGGGCTGCCGCCGGGCCGCGTCGTGTGGACGGCGACGGCCGACGGCGGGAACACCGCGACCGCCGCGTCCCCGACCTCGACGCCGTCGGCGCGACCGGAGACCAGCAGCCCGTCCGGGGTGCGCAGGCCGTCGACGTCGCGAACCCCCGGGATCAGGTCGAGCCCGGCGATCCGGGCGGTGAACGGACTGCGCGGGCGGGCCAGTACCTCGCGGGTGCCGCCGTCCTCGACGACCCGCCCCTCGGTGAGCACGACGACGCGGTCGGCGAGCACCAGCGCGTCGAGCGCGGAGTGCGTGACGAGCACCGCGGTCTGCTTGCCGTCCCGGATGACCCGGCGCAGCAACGCGCGCATCGCCGGGGTGGCATCGACGTCGAGGGCGGCGAGCGGCTCGTCGAGCAGCAGCAGCCCGGGTTCGGGCGCGAGCGCGCGGGCGAGCGCGACCCGCTGCTGCTGGCCACCCGACATCTGCGACGGCCTGCGGTCGCCGAGCGCGGCGGCGTCGACGCCCGTCAGCAGGACCTCGGCGCGCGCCTGGGCCTTGCGGCGCGGCACCCCGTGGGCCCGCGGGCCGAACGCGATGTTGTCGAGCGCGGTGAGGTGCGGGAACAGCAGCGCCTGCTGGGCCAACAGGCCCACCCCGCGCCGGTGCGGCGGGACGTGCACGCCCGCCGAGGTGTCGGTGACGACGTGCTCGCCGACCCGCACGAATCCCTCGTCCGGGCGCAGCAGCCCGGACAGCACACCGAGCAGCGTCGACTTGCCCGCACCGTTGGGTCCGAGCACCGCCAGCACCTCACCGGGTGCGGCGGTGATCGAGACGTCGAGGGTGAAGGACGGGCGCCGTACGACGATCCGCGCCTCCAGACCGGTGCTCATCGCACTCCCTCGCTGCTCGCGCTCGGTGCTGCGCGCAGGCGCTGCGTCGATGATGGGCCCGCAAGCTCGCTCATGACGCCACCGTCCGCGGCCGCGCGATCGCGATCACCAGGATCGCGACGACGACGAGCAGCAGCGACAGCGCCACCGCGGCGTCCACGTCGGACTCCCTGGCCAGGTAGACGAGCAGCGGCAACGTCCGCGTGGTGCCCTCCAGGCTCCCGGCGAACGCGATCGTGGCCCCGAACTCGCCCAGGCAGCGGGCGAAGGCGAGCACGGCCCCGGACAGCAGCCCGGGCAGCACGAGCGGCACCGTCACCCTCCGGAACGCGAGTGCGGGCGACGCCCCGAGCGTGGCCGCGACCGCCTCGTAGCGCTGCCCGGACGTCCGCAGTGCCCCCTCCAGGCTGACGACGAGGAACGGCAGCGCGACGAACGTCTGCGCGAGCACGACCGCGGCCGTCGTGAACGGCACGGTGATCCCGAACGCCAGCTCCAGCCCCTGCCCGACGAGCCCGGTGCGCCCGACGAGGTAGAGCAGTGCCAACCCGCCGACGACGGGCGGCAGCACCAGCGGCAGCAGCACGATCGAGCGCAGGAACTGCAGCCCGGGCAGCCGGCCGCGGGCGAGCACGACCGCGAGCGGCCCGCCCAGCAGGATGCAGATCGCGGTCGAGCAGGTCGCGGTGATCAGCGACAGGCGCAGCGCGTCGAGCGAGGCCTCGCTGAGCAGGAGCTCGGGCAGCCGCGGCCAGTCGGTCCGCAACCCCAGCCCGACCACGGGCAGCGCGATCAGCGCGAACGCGAGGCCGGCCGGGATCCAGAGGAAACGGGGAAGGCCGACCGCGGCCTGTTCGCTGCGGCCGACCCTCCTCGTGACGGGCGGAGCGGTCACGGAGCCCCGACGAAGCCGGCCCCCGTGAGCACGGCCTGGCCGTCGGCGCCGGTGACGAGGTCGGTCCAGGCCTGGGCCAGCTCGGGCTGCGGGGCCGAGGTCAGGACGCCGATCGGGTAGTCGGTGACGGCCGAGTCGGCCTCGGGGAACGCGATGCCCTCGACCGTGTCACCCGCCGACGCGACGTCGGTGACGTAGACCAGACCGGCGTCGGCGTTGCCGGTGGTGACGCGGCCCAGCGTCGAGCGGACGTCCGGCTCCTCGCTGACCGGGGTCAGCGTGATGCCGGTGGCCATCTCGACCTTCTCCGCCGCGGCACCGCAGGGGACCTGCGGGGCGCAGACGACCACCTGCAGGTCGGGGCGGGCGAGGTCGGCGAAGCCGGTGATGTTCTCCGGGTTGCCCGGCGCGGTGACGATCTGCAGCTTGTTCTGCGCGAACACCTCCGGGTCGCCCTCGATCAGGCCCGCGTCGGTGACGGTCGTCATCGTGGCCGCGCTCGCCGACGCGAACACGTCGGCCGGTCCGCCGTTGACGAGCTGCTGCGCGAGGTCGGAGGACGCACCGTAGTTCAGGACCACGTCGACGCCCGGGTTGTCCCTCTCGAACTGCGTCTCCAGCTCGGTGAACACGTCGGTCAGCGACGCGGCGGCGAACACCGTCAGCGTGCGCGCCTCGGGGGCAGCCGACTCCGCGGGTGCGGCGCTGTCGGTCGCACCGCCACAACCCGCCAGGGCCAGCACGGCCGCACCGACGGCCAGTAGACGCACCTTCATGACGCTCCTCCGGGGGTTTCCACGACCACGTTGGTCGACTTGATGACGGCGACCGCGAGGACGCCGGGTTCGAGCTTCATCTCGTGCACCGCTTCGGCGGACAGCAGGGAGACGATCCGGTGGGGACCGCACTGGATCTCCACCTGCGCCATCACCGAATCGGTCTTCACCGAGGTCACGAGCCCGACGAGGCGGTTGCGCGCCGAGCGCTGCACCCCCGAGGGGTCCGGTGGGACGTGGGCGCTCTCGCGCGCGAACTCGGCGAGCGCGGCCCCGTCGATCACCTTGCGGTTCGACGCGTCGGCATGCGCGGGGAGCGCCCCGGCCTCCACCCAGCGACGGACGGTGTCGTCACTGACACCCAGCAGTCGGGCGGCGTCGGCGATCCTGAACTGCGGCACGTGGCGGACCCTATATCCGATCCTGCGGTTTGGCCGATCGCCGTAGGAATATCGTGACCGGAGCGCTGTGGTCTGATGCGGGTGTGGACTTCGAACCCAGCGCCGTGGCCGCCGACTACACCGAGCGCATGCGCGCGTTCCTCGACGAGAAGGTCCTCCCGGCCGAGGCCGGGTACGACGCGTTCCGCGCCGAGCGCCGGGGCACGCCCGACGAGTGGGCCCTGCCGCCCGTCGTCGAGGAACTGAAGACCGAGGCCCGTGGCCGCGGGTTGTGGAACCTGTTCCTGCCGTCGCTCTCGGGCCTGACCAACCTCGAGTACGCGCAGGTCGCCGAGGTGTCCGGCTGGTCGCCGGTGATCGCCCCCGAGGCGATCAACTGCCAGGCCCCCGACACCGGCAACATGGAGACGCTGCACCTGTTCGGCACGCCGGAGCAGAAGGCCGAGTGGCTGGAGCCGCTGCTGGCCGGGGAGATCCGGTCCGGGTTCGCGATGACCGAGCCCGACGTCGCCTCCTCCGACGCCACCAATGTGCAGACGACGATCCGCCGCGAGGGCGACGAGTACGTCATCTCCGGCAGGAAGTGGTGGATCTCCGGCGCGGCCGACGACCGCTGCAAGATCTTCATCGTGATGGGCAAGACCGACCTGGAGGCGGCCACCCACCGCCAGCAGTCGATGGTCCTCGTGCCCCGCGACACCCCCGGCCTGACGATCACCCGCAACCTGCCGACGTTCGGCTACCAGGACCAGCACGGCCACTCGGAGCTCCTGTTCACCGACGTGCGCGTACCGGTCTCGAACCTGCTCGGCGAGGAGGGCGGCGGCTTCGCCATCGCCCAGGCCCGCCTCGGCCCCGGCCGCATCCACCACTGCATGCGCCTGATCGGCATGGCCGAGCGCGCGATCGACCTGATGGTGCGGCGCGCGCAGTCCCGTGTCGCGTTCGGCCGCCCGCTCTCGGAGCAGGGCGTGGTGCGCGAGCAGATCGCGCAGTCGCGGATCGAGGTGGAGCAGGCCCGGCTGCTCGTCTACAAGACGGCGTGGCTGATCGACCGGTTCGGCGCCAAGGGGGCCGCCACGGAGATCGCCGCGATCAAGGTGATCACCCCGCGGATCGCCTGCGACGTCATCGACCGCGCCATCCAGATCCACGGCGGTGCCGGCATGAGCGACGACACCCCGCTCGCGTACTTCTACGTCTGGGCCCGCGCGCTGCGCCTGGCCGACGGCCCCGACGAGGTCCACCTGCGCACGGTGGCCCGCCAGGAACTGGGCCGCCACAACTGACTCACCTTTCGGACAGCCGGAGAACCGGGTATCTGCGGCGCGGAACGGAGATCGGGTCCGCGTCTGCGGAGGCACCCGTTTTCGCAGGTCGGGGGCCGAATGGCCGAGTCACGGGCCGGTTACGCTGAGGGGGTGACGCCCTCCGAGCTCGGCCTCCCCGCAGTGCGTGGAGCCACCACCCGAGACCCGGCCCGGCCCGACGACGCCCGCCTGATCGACACCTTCGGGCGGGTCGCCACGGACCTGCGGATCTCGCTGACCGACCGCTGCAACCTGCGCTGCTCCTACTGCATGCCCGCCGAGGGCCTCGACTGGATGCCGCGCGACGAGCAGCTCACCGACGACGAGCTGATGCGCCTGATCGGCATCGCGGTGCGCGACCTCGGCATCGAGGAGCTGCGGTTCACCGGCGGCGAGCCGATGCTGCGCAAGGGACTGGAGGGTCTGGTGTCGGCGTCGGCCGCGCTGGAGCCCCGCCCCGACATCTCGTTGACCACGAACGGCATCGGCCTCGCGCGCCGTGCCGAGTCGCTGGCGGCCGCGGGCGTCAACCGGCTCAACGTCTCGATGGACACGCTGCGCCCCGAGCGCTTCGCCACCATCACCCGCCGCGACCGCCTCTCCGACGTCCTCGACGGCCTCGTCGCGGCCCGGGAGGCCGGACTCGGCCCGGTGAAGATCAACACGGTGCTGCTGCGCGGGATGAACGACGACGAGGCCTGCGACCTGCTGCGCTTCGCGGTCGAGGGCGGCTACGAGCTCCGCTTCATCGAGCAGATGCCGCTCGACGCCCAGCACGGCTGGGAGCGCACCGAGATGATCACCGCGGGCGAGATCCTGGAGAAGCTGCAGGCCGAGTTCACGCTCACGCCCGACGCCGTCGCCCGTGGCGGGGCCCCGGCGGAGCGTTGGATCGTCGACGGCGGACCGGCCGCGGTGGGCGTCATCGCCTCGGTCACGCGCCCGTTCTGCGGCGCCTGCGACCGCACGCGCCTCACTGCCGACGGCCAGGTGCGCTCGTGCCTGTTCGCCCGCACCGAGACGGACCTGCGCGCGATGGTCCGCGGCGGCAGCTCCGACACCGAGATCGCCGACACCTGGCGCCACGCCATGTGGGGCAAGCTCGCCGGCCACGGCATCGACGACCCGGGCTTTCTGCAGCCGGACCGTCCGATGAGCGCGATCGGCGGCTGAGGGAGGATGGCCACCGTGACCACCACCACCGTCGCCGTCCGCTACTTCGCGGCCGCCCGCTCGGCGGCGGGGGTGGAGACGGAGAAGGTCCAGCTCCCCGCCGACGCCACCGTCGCCGACGCCCTCACCGTGCTGCGCGCGCAGCACGGCCCGGGGTTCGGCACGGTGCTCGACCGCTGCAGCTTCCTGCTCGACGAGGTGGCCGTGCGCGACCGCTCGACGGTGCTGGGCGCCGGCGCCGTGCTCGACGTGCTGCCCCCCTTCGCCGGGGGCTGAGCCCCCGGCGACGAGGGGTGGGCCTCAGGACAGTGAGCGGGCGAACCCCGCCACGTCCCGCACCGCCGCGGCGTAGACGTCCGGCAACGCGGTCGGGAACAGGATCTCGCCGACGTGGCACAGCCCGGCGTTGGTCCGCCCGACCGAGCTGACCCCGGCCCGGAGCAGCAGGCGGTGGTAGGCCAGCCCCTCGTCGCGCAGCGGGTCGAGCTCGTTGACCGCGATGACGTGCGGCGGCAGCCCCTCCACGTCGGCGACGCCGGCGGCGTACGGCCAGCACGTCGGATCGGCGGCGTGTGCGCCGTCGGGGTCGTAGACGGCTCCCAGCACCGGGAACAGTGAGACGTTGAGCCAGTACCGGTCGTTCTCCCGCAGCGACGCCAGCTCCGCCGGGACCTCGGCCCACGAGCCGAGGATGTACGGGGACTGCGCGTAGACGCCGGCGATCTCGTCGGCCCAGCCGTCCCGCTTCGCCCGGAGCGCCAGCGCGAGGGACAGGTTGGCCCCGCCCGAGTCGCCCGTCACCACGACGTGCGAGCCGCCCAGCTCCGCCAGGTGCGCGTGCACCCAGCGCAGCCCCGCGACGCAGTCGTCGAGTCCGGACGGGAACGGGTGCGCCCCGAGCACCCCACCGCCGTTGCGGTACTCGACGCCCACCACGACGTTGCCCGCAGCGGCGAGCCGCCGACGCCAGTGCGTGTACAGCGGGCCCTCGGCCGCCAGCATGACCATCCCGCCGCCGTGCACCTGGTAGATGCACGGCACCGGCCCGTCGACGCCGTCGGGCCGGTGGACGTGGAGCCGGATCTCGTGCCCGCCGTCGCCGGTGATCGTGACCAGTTCCTCGCTGACGCCGTCGACCGGCGGGGCGTCCTGCGCCAGCGCGGCGAACAGCCCCTCGAACCCGACCTCCACCGCCTCGACGAACCCGAGAAGCTGCTCGCGCGGTGCGTCGGGGCCGAGCGGGGCGCCGTCGGCGTGCCCGTCGATGCCCAGCGCGGCGAACACCGCGACCATCCGGGGGTCGGCCCGCGGGTCGGTGCCGATCGTCAGGGACGGGTCGCCCAGGCGGCCGGGGGCGGTGCCCACGGTGGTGTCGGTGCTCATGCGCTCTCCTCGTCGAGATCGTGCGACACATCAGTCGTCTGTCGCGTCGATGCGACAGAGGCGCTTCTATGTCGCTAGTATGAGCTGGCTCACAGACCGCGTCAACGCCACCGGAGAGGACCCGTGTCCGCCACACCGTTGCAGCGCCGGCTCGCCGGGGGCACCGCCGAACGCCCCACCGCGCTCGACGCGTTCTCCCTCGCCCGTCGCACGTTCCAGGACGGGCAGCGGCTGGACATGCAGGCGCTCGCCGCCGAGCTGCGCGTCAATCGCGCCACGCTCTACCGCTGGGTCGGCTCACGCGAACTGCTGCTTCGCGAGGTGATCTGGTCGCTCACCGAACGCACGCTGGCCCGCCCGCCCGACGGGGCCCCGCTCGCGGAGACGCTCACCCGCTTCGTCCACGACGTCCTCGCCCACCCCGGCATGCACCGGTTCCTGGCCGAGGAGGGGGAGTTCGCGCTGCGGCTGCTCACGATGCGGGCCGGCGGGTACCAGCAGCGGTTGATCGCGCTGGTGCACGAGATGATCGACGCCGAGATCGCCGCGGGCCTGCTGCACAGCCCGGTCCCGGTCGACGACCTCGCCTACACCGTGGTCCGGGTCGTCGAGTCCTACGTGTACCTCGAGGTGATCACCGGCGAGGAGCCCGACGGCGACCGCGCGGGCCGGGTGCTCAGGGCGCTGCTGCCGACCACGTCGCGGTAGCCGCGCCAGCCGCCGACGGACTCCGCGGCGAGCACGGCGTGCACGGTCGCCCGCGAGACGACGTCGGCCGCCGCGGCCTGCAGCGCGAAGATCTCCGGCGGTCCCGCCGCCGGGCGGGCAGCGGTCGACAGGCCGAAGACGACGTCGCCGTCCATGATCGTGTGCACCGGCGAGACGGCTCGGGCGAGCCCGTCGTGCCCCATCGTCGCCAGGCGCCGGCAGCCCGCCTTGTCCAGCTCGACGTCGGTGGCGACGACGACGAGCGTGGTGGCGGTGCCCGGCTCCGGGGGTCGTCGCGGCTCCCGCAGCACGGCGCGGGCGGTCTCGTCCACCGTGATCTCCGGGAACTCCCCCGGTAGCCCCAGCCGCAGGGCGAGCGGCACGCCGGTGGCGGGGTCGAGCGCCGAGCCCACCGCGTTGAGGACGACGAGCGCGGCGACCGTCGCACCGCCGTCGAGCACGACGCTCGCGGTGCCGACGCCGCCCTTGAGACCGCCCGCGACGGCCCCCGTCCCCGCGCCGACCGCGCCCTGCCGCACCGGCCCGTCAGAGGCGTCGTCGTACGCGGCGGCACCCAGCGCGGCGTCCGGACGGGCGGCGAAGTCGCCGCCGCGGCCCAGGTCGAACAGCACCGCACCCGGGACGATCGGCACGACGCCGCCGGGTACCTCGAACCCGGCCCCCGCCGCCTCGAGCCGGGCGACCACCCCGCCCGCCGCGGCCAGCCCGTACGCACTGCCCCCCGTCAGCAGGATCGCGTGCAGGCGCTGCACGGTGGCGCCGGGGTCGAGCAGGTCGGTCTCGCGGGTGCCGGGGGCGGACCCCCGCACGTCGACGCCGCCGACGGCACCGCCGGGTGGGGCGAGCACGACCGTGGTGCCGCTGAGCGCTCCGGGGCCGTCGAGTGCGGCGTGCCCGACCCGCAGACCGGTGACATCGGTGAGGGCGTTGTGCTGTCCGGGACGCATGACGCCATCCTGACCCAGGTCAGTCGACCGCGACGGCTGCGACGACGACCAAGCGTCCGATTCCCGCCGGAGCGGACCCGCGGGAGGTGCCACGGTGGACGCCGTGCGCATCCTCGCGGTCCCGGACCCCGGCCCCCGTCTCGACGCCGACGGCGTGGCCGTCCTCCCCGGCCTGCTCACCGCGGACGAGTGCGCCGGGGCCGTCGCGCTGTTCGACGACGACGCCCGCTTCCGCAGCACCGTCGTCATGGCCCGGCACTCGTTCGGTGAGGGGAGCTACCGCTACTTCGCCGACCCGCTCCCGCCGCTGGTCCAGCACCTGCGCGAGACGCTCTACCCGCCGCTCGCGGAGGTCGCGAACCGCTGGGCGGAGCGGCTCGGCGAACGCGCGTTCCCCTCGACGCTCGACGCGCTGCGGGCCGAGTGCGCCGACGCGGGCCAGACCCGACCGACCCCCCTGCTGCTGCGCTACGGGCCGGGCGGCTACAACTGCCTGCACCAGGACGTCTACGGCGATCTGACGTTCCCGCTGCAGGTCGCGGTGATGCTCAGCCGTCCCGACGAGGACTTCACCGGAGGGGAGAGCGTGTTCGTGGAGCAGCGGCCGCGCCGGCAGTCCCGACCGGTCGTGCTGCGGCCGGCGCAGGGCGACGCGATCGTGTTCCCCGTCCGGCACCGCCCCCGGCTCGGTGCGCGCGGCTGGAGCCGGGTGCAGCTGCGGCACGGCGTCAGCGCGGTGCACGGCGGCAGCCGACATGTGCTCGGCGTGATCTTCCACGACGCGCGCTGATGGGACTCTTCCCCCGCGAACGTCGCGTGCTGGCGCCGGGCGCGGTGCACGTCCCGGACTGGCTCGACCTCGACCACCAGCGGGCCCTCGTCACGGCCTGCCGCGGGTGGGCGGCCGAGGGACCGGGGATCCGGGCCGCGACGCTGCCGAACGGCGGGCGGATGTCGGTCCGCGCCGTGTGCCTGGGTTGGCACTGGCTGCCCTACCGCTACTCCCGCACCCGTGACGACCAGGACGGGTCGGCGGTCACCGCGTTCCCGGACTGGATGGGGGACCTCGGCCGCGACGCCGTCCGCGACGCCTACGGCGACGGGCGCGACTACCGCCCCGACATCGCCGTGATCAACCACTACGCCGCCGACGCCCGCATGGGCCTGCACCGCGACGCCGACGAGTCGGCCCCCGACCCGGTCGTCTCGCTGAGCATCGGCGCGCCGTGCCTGTTCCGGCTGGGCAACACCGAGACCCGCGGCCGCCCGTGGACCGACATCGAGCTGCGCTCCGGTGACCTGGTGGTCTTCGGTGACGCGGCCCGCCTCGCCCACCACGGCGTCCCGAAGCTGCTGCCCGCCGACGACGTGCCCGACACGGGCCTGGCGGGTGGCCGGCTCAACATCACGCTGCGCGTGTCCGGCCTGACTTGATCCCGCGAGTCGCTGTTTCCACGCCCCCGAGTCGTACACCGACTCGGGGGCGGAGATCTCGCGACTCGCGGGCGTAGGAACAGCGACTCGCGGGGCGGACGCAGAACGGGCCGGTGCCGACGTCGTCGGACCGGCCCGTTCACCGAGGTGCTGCTCAGGCGCGGGCGCGCCGGATCAGGAAGACGATCAGGAACAGCAGCGCGCCGCCGCCGAGGACCGGGGCGAGGCGCTTGAGGACGGGCGAACCCGCGGTGTCGAGCAGGTCGATCGCGTCGATCTCGCTCTTCATCGGGGTGAACTGCCGCGCGGCGGGCGCGGTGGCCGTGACACCGGACGACGCCGGGGTCGACGACAGGGCCGGGCCCGCGGCCGCGGTGCCGTTCGTGCCGGCCGGGGCGTCGGCGACGGGGGCCGGGGCGGACTCCGCGGGGGCCTCCGCCTCGGGCGACAGCTTCTTCGCCACGCACGCCGCGAACTGACCGATGATCTTGTCGGCGACGTCGGAGATGACACCGCGGCCGAACTGCGCGGGGCGCCCGGTGATCGTCATGTCGGTGACCATCGTGACCGCGGTCTTGTTCGGACCGTCGGCGACCATCGTGCCGGTGACGGTGGCGTTCGCGGTGCCGTTGCCGCGGGAGTCGCGACCGCTGGCCTCGATCTTCACGGTGTGGTTGGCATCGTCGCGGTCGATGTAGGTGCCCTTGCCCTTGTAGGTGAGCGAGATCGGGCCCAGCTTCACCTTGACGGTGCCGCTGAACGACTCGCCCTCGTACTCGGTGAGCGTGGCGCCCGGGAAGCACGGCGCGATCATGTCGGGGGTGTTGAGCGCGACCCACGCCTTCTCGATGGGTGCCTCGATGGTGAACTTGTTCTCCAACTGCATGGGGTCTCCTCACGAGACAGACGCCCGCCCCGGTGGCCGGGACGGGCGTCTGCGAATCGGTACGAGCGTCAGCCCGCGGCGGCCAGCACCGCGCGGCCGGTCAGCACCTTGGCCAGGTGCTCACGGTAGTCCGCGGCGGCGTCGGCGTCACTCGGTGCCGCCGTGCCCTCCGTCGCACGCTCGGCCGCGGCGCGGATCGAGTCCGCGGTGGCGGCCTGGCCCACGAGCGCCTGCTCCACGCCGGTGGCGCGGATCGGCGTGGTGCCCATGTTCGTCAGCCCGACGCGGGCCTGCGAGATGGTGCCGCCGTCGACCTTGATGGCCGCCGCGACCGCACACATCGACCAGGCCTGCGCCGTGCGGTTGAACTTCTCGTAGTGGCTGCCCCACCCGGTGTACTTCGGGAACCGGATCTCGGTGAGGATCTCGCCCTCGCCGATGGCGGTGGTGAAGTAGTCGACGAAGAACTCCTGCGCCGACACCGTGCGGGTGCCGCCGGAACCGGCGATGACCAGCTCGGCCTCCAGAGCGAGCGCGACCGCACCCAGGTCACCGGCGGGGTCGGCGTGGGCCAGCGACCCGCCGAGGGTCCCGCGGTGGCGGACCTGGTTGTCGGCCACCGTCTCCGTGGCCTGGGCGAGCAGGTTGACGTGCTGCTTGACGAGGTCGTCCCGGACGATGTCGTGGTAGACGGTCATCGCGCCGATGGCGATCTTGTCGCCGTCCTCGCGGATCCCACGGAGCTCGGCGATCCCGCCGAGGTCGATGATCACCGACGGCGCCGCGAGGCGCAGCCGGAGCACCGGGATCAGGCTCTGGCCGCCGCCGAGGATCTTGGCGTCGTCCCCGCCCTGCTCCAGGGCCGTGATCGCCTCCGCGACGGATGCAGGCTTGACGTAGTCGAACTTGGAGGGGATCACGACTCGGTCTCTCCCTGCGGGTTGTTCGGGTCGATCGAGCCGAGGCCGGCACCCGGGCTGTGGGTGGCGACGTCGGTCTCGGTGGTGCTGACGCCCTTGGCGGCCTGGATGGCCCGCCACACGCGCTGCGAGGTGCAGGGCATCTCGACGTTCGTCACGCCCAGGTGGCGCAGCGCGTCGATGACGCTGTTGACGATGGCCGGCGTCGAGGCGATGGTGCCCGCCTCGCCGACGCCCTTGACGCCCAGCGGGTTCGACGTGGCCGGCGTCGACACCGTGGCGGTGTCGAAGTTGGGCAGGTCGGCCGCGGACGGCAGGGTGTAGTCGACGAACGTGCCGTTGACCAGGGTGCCCTGGTCGTCGTAGTTCGCCTCCTCGAACAGGGCCTGCGCGATGCCCTGGGCGAGACCGCCGTGCACCTGGCCCTCGACGATCAGCGGGTTGACGACGGTGCCGATGTCGTCGACGCAGACGTACTTGCGGAGGTCGACGTGCCCGGTCTCGGTGTCGATCTCGACGGCCGCGAGGTGCGTGCCGTGCGGGAACGAGAAGTTCTCCGGGTCGTAGACGGCGTCGGCGTCGAGGTTGGGCTCCATGTCCTCGGGATAGTCGTGCGCCATGAAGGCGGCGAACGCGATCTCCTGGATGGCCTTGCCCTTGTCGGTGCCCTTGACCGTGAACGTGCCGGCCGAGAACTCGATGTCGTCCTCGGACGCCTCGAGCAGGTGCGCGGCGATCTTCTTGGCCTTGGCGACGACCTTCTCCGCGGCCTTGACGATCGCGATGCCGCCGACGACCAGCGAGCGCGAGCCGTAGGTGTCGAGGCCCTTCGGCGAGATCTGCGTGTCGCCGTGCAGGATCTCGACGTCCTCGAACGGCACGCCGAGCTGGTCGGCGACGATCTGGCTGAACGCCGTCTCGTGGCCCTGCCCGTGCGCGGACGCACCGGTGATGACCTCGACCTTGCCGGTGGCGAGCATCCGGATGCTGGCGGCCTCCCAGCCACCGGCGCCGTAGGCCAGCGAGCCGAGCACGCGGGACGGCGCGAGGCCGCACATCTCGGTGAACGTCGAGATGCCGATGCCGAGCTGCACCTTGTCGCCGTTGGCGCGGCGCTCGGCCTGCTCGCGGCGCAGGCCCGCGTAGTCGAAGGACTCCATCGCCTGGGCGGTGGCCTGCTCGTAGTTGCCCGAGTCGTAGGTCAGACCCACGACCGTGGTGAACGGGAACTCCTCGTGGGTGATCCAGTTCTTCTTGCGCAGCTCCATCGGCTCGATGCCGAGCTCGACCGCGAGCTCGTCCATGATCCGCTCGATGCCGAACGTGGCCTCGGGACGACCGGCGCCGCGGTAGGCGTCGGTGAGCGTCTTCGTGGTGAACACGTTGGTGCAGGTGAACTTCAGCGCCGGGAACTTGTAGATCGAGTTGAACATGAACGCGCCGAGGATCGGCACACCCGGGCCGACGAGGCCGAGGTAGGCGCCCATGTCGGCGAGCAGGTGGACGTCGAGGCCGGTGACCGTGCCGTCGCGCTTGGCGGTGATCGTCAGGTCCTGGATCTGGTCGCGGCCGTGGTGCGCGGCGAGCAGGGACTCCGAGCGGGTCTCGTTCCACTTGATCGGCTTGCCGGTCTTCTGCGCGAGGACGACGCAGAGCATCTCCTCGGGCAGGACGCCGATCTTGCCGCCGAAGCCGCCGCCCACGTCGGGGGCGATGACGCGCAGCTTGGACTCCGGGACGCCCAGCGTGACCGTGGTCATGGTGCGCAGGATGTGCGGGACCTGCGTGGCGGCCCAGACGGTGATCTGCTCACCGGTCGGGTCGACGACGCACGCGCGCGGCTCCATGAACGCCGGGATCAGGCGCTGCTGGATGAAGCGGCGCTTGAGGACGATCGAGTCCGGGTCGGCCTCGGCGGCGGCGATGGCCGCGGCGACGTCCTCGCCGGTGCCGGCCGCGCCCGAGTCGAAGACCCAGGTGGCGTTCTCGTTGGTGCCCAGGTCCGGGTGGACCAGCGTGGCACCCTCCTTGATCGCGTCCTCCATGTTGAGGACGGGCTCGAGCGGCTCGTAGTCGACCTCGACGAGGTCGGCCGCGTCGCGCGCCTCGGCGGCGGAGCGGGCGAGCACCACGGCCACGCCCTCACCGGCGAAGTGCACGGTGGTGGTGGCGAGCAGCGGGCGCTGCGGGGCCTTCATGTCGGGCGTGATCGGCCAGGCGCAGGGCAGGCCGACGGCCTCGACACCCAGGTCGGCGGCCGTGTAGACGCCGATGACGCCGGGCGAGGCCTCGGCGGCGGACTTGTCGACACCGGTGATCGTGGCGTGCGCCAGCGGCGAGCGCACCACGTGCAGGTGCAGCATGCCGTTGAGGTTGATGGAGTCGGTGAACTTGGTCCGGCCGGTGATCAGGCGCGCGTCCTCCTTGCGGGTGCGCGCCTTGCCGAACTCGAGCGTGGTGGGATCAGCGGTGGTCGTCATGCTCAGTTACCCCCTCCGGCCACGGAGACCGGGGCGTCGGTCTGGGCGTGCGCGCCGGGCTTCATCTTCTGCGCCGCCGACTGCACCGCCCGGACGATGTTCTGGTAGCCCGTGCACCGGCAGAGGTTGCCCTCGATGCCCTCACGGACCTCGTGCTCGTCGGGGTCGGGGTTGTCCCCGAGCAGGTCGATGGCCTGCATGATCATGCCCGGCGTGCAGTAGCCGCACTGCAGGGCGTGCTTCTCGTTGAAGGCTTCCTGCACGGGGTGCAGCTTGCCGTCGCGGGCGATGCCCTCGATCGTGGTGACCTCAGCGCCGTCCGCCTGGACCGCGAGGACCGAGCACGACTTCACGCTCTGGCCGTTGAGGTGCACGGTGCATGCACCGCAGTTGCTGGTGTCACACCCCACGAGGGTGCCGGTCTTGCCGAGGCGTTCCCTCAGGTAGTGGACCAACAACGTACGGGGCTCGACGTCGTCGGCGTAGTTCACGCCGTCGACGGTGACCCGGACCTGTGCCATATGTGTTCTCCTAGGCAACGACATCGGTGACTGTTCACGCACCACGCCCTTGTGGTGGCGCCCACATCTCACCGCTGATCATCGGGCCGTGCAACGAAGCCCACCCTGATCTCGCCGGCCGCGATCGACCCTGGTCACGCCTATCTCACAGCGACTCCGCTGACGCGGGTCGGATTCCGAATCGACTCCGCAGGAGCGGAGCAGAATCGTCAAGTTTGTCAACCATTTGGACCAACCCTGACGGACGGCCCGGACGGCGTCAGCGGAGCGACGGTGCGGTACCCCGCGGCGCCCCACCAGAGCCCCGCGCCGTAGGCGAGGTCGTCGAGGCGGTGGGCGAGCAGGTGTGAGGCCGGGTCCGGGCGGACACGGACGTCGCGGTCGCGGTGGCGCCACCAGTCGACCGCCCCCTCGGCCAGCGCGATCGCGAGCACCCGTCGCCGGGCCCGGCGCGAGACGGCGCACGCGGCCAGCGACAGCGGCCAGTAGTGGCGCGTCACGGCGTCGGCGGTCTGCGAGAGCGCCCCCAGCGACCCGAGCCCGACCAGCCGGGCCGCGGTGGCCCGCGGGTGCCGCACGTCGAGCCTGCGGGAGAGCCGTTCGACGGCCACCGCCCCCACGACGCCCGCGGCGGCGACCGCCCACGGCCGCGCGAGCAGGGCCAGCCCGGCGACGGCCGCCGAGGTCGGGCTCAGCACCATCGGCGGCACCGATCCGTGGTGGCGCAGCGCGAGCGGGGCGGCACCCGTGCCGTACTGCGCCTTGCGCCACCACCACTTCCCGAGCGCGGTGCGGTGGTCGTGGGCGACGCGCGAGCCGGGGGCGTAGCGCAGCCGCCAGCCTGCGGCGTGCAGGCGCAGCACGAGGTCGACGTCCTCCGCGACGTGCATGTCCTCGTCGAACCCGTCGCCCACGGCGTCGCGGCGCACCACCATCGCCGCACTCGGTACGTAGGCGACCCGGGACCGCGGCACGATCAGCGCGGGGTCGGGGCCCAGGTCGAGCGAGGAGTGCACGGCCTCGTAGCGGCCCAACCAGCCGACGACCGGTGCGAGCGCGACGATCCGCGGCGCGGCCAGCCCCACGGCCGGGTCGGCGAACACCGCGAGCAACGGGGCCAGCCAGCCCTCCTCGGGCTCGACGTCGGAGTCGAGGAACGCGACCAGCGGCGTCGTCGCGGCACGCAGCCCGGTGTTGCGGGCGGCGGACGCCCCACGGCTCACCTCGTGGCGCAGCACGGTGGCCCGCGGCCCGGCGGCCGCGCGGATGGCGTGCGGGTCGGCGGAGCCGTCGTCGACGACGACGAGAGCGCCCACCTCCCCGATCGCCGCGACGAGGCGCAGCAGCCCGTCGACGCGGTCCTTCACCGGTACGACGACGGTGACGGTCTCCGGCCCCGGACCGGGCGGCCCGTCGACCGGGTGCGCGATGCCGACGTCGAGCAGGCGGCGGGCGAGCGCGCGGGATGTCGGCCCGTCGACGGTGAACGCACCCCCGGCGAGCAGGGCCCGTCCGGCGGGGGCGAGCTTGAGCATCCGTGGTGGGGCCCCGCCGAGGAGCACCGCACCGTCGTCGACGCCGCGGGTGCGGCGGTCCAGGGCCACCCGGAGCCCGTCGGGGAGCACGGTGTCGGCCGGCCCCGCGCCCGGTCGGCCCGGTCGCGTCACCGTCTCGGGCATGCCGCAGCCGTTTCGTGCATGCGGGCAGCCTAGGTGTCTGCCACGCTCGCGCCGTGGATTCCCTGCCCCGCTACGGTCACCGATCGCTCGCCGAGGTGCTGCCCGCACTCATGCACGCGCTGGGGATGCCGGAGCCGGCGTCGGACCTCGTCGTGGAGCCGGTGCGGGCGGCGGCGCTGCTGCTCGTCGACGGGCTGGGGCGCGAACTGCTCGACGCCCATGCCGCCGACGCCCCGTTCCTCGCCTCGCTGCCCGACGCCGGACCGCTGACCGTCGGCTTCCCGTCGAGCACCTCGATCAGCCTCGCGTCGCTGGGCACCGGGTTGCCACCGGGCGCGCACGGGCTGCTCGGCATCACCTTCCGCCTCGACGGCGAGCTGCTCGACTCCCTGAAGTGGACATCCCACGGCACCGGCCGCCCGGTCGACCTGCGGGAGTCGCAGCCGCCGGAGCAGGTCCAGCCCGCGCCCACCGCGCTGGAACGGGCGGCGGCCGCGGGGATCGGCGTCACCGTGGTCTCGAACCAGCTGTTCCGCGGTTCCGGGCTGACCCGCGCGGCGCTGCGCGGCGGGCGCTTCCGCGGCGTGCACGCGCTCGGCGACCTGGCCGCGGAGGTGCTCGCCGCACTGGCCGGCCCGGAGCGCAGGCTCTGCTACGGCTACCACGCAGACCTCGACGCGATGGGTCACCTGCACGGCCCCGGCAGCCTCGCCTGGCGGCTGCAGCTCTCCCAGGTCGACCGCCTGGCCGAGCGGATCGTGGAGAATCTGCCGCCCGACGCCGTCCTCGCGGTGACCGGTGACCACGGCATGGTGTCGGTCGACCGGATCTTCGACGCCGACACCGACGAGGCGCTGCAGCGCGGGGTCCTGCTGCTGGGCGGCGACCCCCGCGCCCGGCACGTCTACGCCCGCCGCGGCGCGGCCGACGACGTGCTGGCCGCGTGGCGGGCCGTCCTCGGCGACGCCGCCTGGGTGGTGCCCGGGGAGCAGGCCGTGGCCGACGGATGGTTCGGGCCGGTCTCGCCCGGGATGCGCGACCGGGTCGGCGACGTCGTGGTGGCCACCCGCGGCACGACCGCCGTCATCCGGTCCGAGGCCGAGCCGCTGATCTCGACGATGCCCGGCCAGCACGGCTCGCTCACCTCCGCCGAGCAGCTCGTACCGCTGCTGCTGGCTACCGGATGACGCGGTAGCGCAGGTGGGTCACGGTCGGCGACGCGATCACCTCGACGGGCTCCAGCCCCATCCCGGTCACGCCGCAGTCGTCAGCCGAGGCGGCCCCGGTCGTCGGGGAGCCAGCGGGCCAGGCGCTCGCGCAGCTGCCCGACCATGTCCCCGAGCAGGTCCTCGCCCTCCCGCGCGGTCGCGCCGCGGGGATCGCCGAGGATGCCGTTGGGGCTGGCCGCGGCCACCCCGCCACGGACCAGGACGGGCAGCAGGTCCCGCAGCGGGGCGGTGTTGCCGGGTTCCAGCGCCTCGATCCGGACGACCGACGGGTCGAGCGCCAGCATGATCGAGGTCTCGGTGCGCCCCGCGTGGGCGTCACCGCGCGGGACGGCGCACCCGAACCACGCGACCTCGCGGCCCTCGTGCCGGAGCTGCGCGACGGCGTCGGGCACGGTCGGGAGGTTGCCGCCGTGGCCGTTGACGAACACGAGCCGCGCCGCCCACTGCGCCGCGCTGCGGCCCAGCTCGACGAGCACCGCGCGCAGGGCGTCGTGCCCGATCGACAGTGTCCCGGCGAACCCCTCGTGCTCCCCGGACGCCCCGTACGCCAGCGGCGGTGCGACGAGCAGCGTCGGATCGCCGTCGGCGGCCCGACGGGTGACGGCGGCGGCGATGCGCGCGTCGGTGTCCAGCGGCAGGTGCGGACCGTGCTGCTCCAGGGATCCGACGGGGACGAGCACGGTGGGCCGCGGGCCGACGAGGTCGGTCCAGGCGCGTTCTCCGAGGCGGTTGGCCGTCACGGGCCCACACTATTCACAGCGCCACCGCCACGCGGTCGCCCTCGACCACGGCGGCGTGCACGCGGCGCGGGGCGAGGCAGTCGCCGACGCGGTGGACGGGGCGCGGGCCGTCGCGCAGGGCTACCCACAGGGCGTCGTCGGGTTCGGCGGGCACGACGGTGACGACGAGGTCGAACCGCCGCTGCTCGACATCGCCGACGGTGTGGTGCAGCACCGCCACCTCCGGTCCGTCGACGGCCCCGGTGATCACGCGGTCGGTAGAGAGCACGATGCCGGCGGCGTGCGCACGGCGGTGGAACAGCTCCATGTCCAGGGTGGTGCCGAGGTCCTGGGCCACGACCAGCCCCGGTGTCATGATCTCCACGGTGGCGCCCGCCGCCGCCAGCCACTCCGCGGCGGCGGGGGCCTGGTGGAAGCCCAGCTCGTCGTAGACCAGCACCGAACCCGTCGTGTGCACCCGACCCGAGAGCACGTCGCGCACGTCGACCACCCCGGCGATCCCGCGCGCCCAGTCCGGTACGCGCGCCCGCGCGCCGGTCGCCAGCACCACGACGTCGGGCGCCTCCCGGTCGACGTACGCCGGGTCGACGTCGACGCCCGTCCGGATCTCGACGCCCGCGGCCCGGCACTCCGCGAGCAGGTCGCGCACCACGTTCCCGAACTCGGCCCGCCCGGGCGCGGCGGCGGCGAGGCGCACCGCCCCGCCCGTCGCACCGTCGCGTTCGCACAGCACGACCCGGTGCCCCCGCACCGCCGCGGTGGCCGCGGCCCGCAGCCCGCCCGGCCCCCCGCCGACGACGAGCACCCGCGTCGGGACTCCCGGCGCGGGCAGAGCCACGGCCTCCCGCCCGGCCCGCGGATTGACCACGCAGCCCAGCCACCGGTTCTGTCCCACCCGCCCGACGCACTCCTGGTTGCAGCCCACGCACGCGCGCACCGGCGCCGAGGCGAACGCGGGCTCGGCGATCTGCCCGCGCACGACCCCGACGAGGTCGCAGGCCCCGTCGGCCAGCGCGCGCTCGGCGTCGGCGGGGGTGGTGAACCGCCCGACCCCGATCACCGGCAGGTCCACGGCCCGCCGGATCGCCGCCGGGATGGGCAGCGCGTAGCCCGGGGCGAACCGGAGCGACGCCTCGATCAGGTGGAGCGTCGAGGTGGCGACGCCGATGGAGGTGTTGAGGTAGTCGACGCGCGACGCCAGCCCACGGGTGGTCGCGACCGCGGCATCGATCCCGATGCCCTGGTCGATGCCTTCCTCGCCGCACAACCGCACGCCGAGCACGCGGTCGGGCCCGATCGCGGCGCGGACGGCGTCGACGACCTCGATCAGGAAACGGTCCCGGTCGCGGCCGTAGGAGTCGGTGCGGTGGTTCGTCGCGGGTGAGAGGAACTGTCGGATCAGCGACGAGTGCGATCCCTGCAGCTCGACGCCGTCGAACCCGCCCGCGACGCACCGGGCCGCGGTCTCCGCGTAGCCGTCGACGATCCGGGCGATGCCCGCGGTGTCGAGCTCGACCGGGACCTCTCGGAACAGTGGGTCCGGCACCGGCGACGGTGCTTGCACCGGCCGGCGCGAGTACATCCCACTCGCCTGCCCGCCGTTGTGGGTGAGCTGCGCGAACACGGCGGCCCCGTGGGCGTGCACCGCGTCGGTGATCGCGCGGTAGCCGGGGAGCGCGTCCGCGCACGAGTGGATCAGCTTCTCGTAGGGACGGTCGTGCCGGTCGACGCCGTGCTCCTCGGTGATCACCAGCCCGGCCCCGCCCGCGGCGCGCGCCGCGTAGTAGGCGGCGTGCTGCGCGGTCGGGAGGCCGTCGACGGCGTAGTTCGTCAGGTGGGCGGAGAAGACGACCCGGTTCCGCAGCGTCAGCGGGCCGAGGCGGAGTGGGTCGTTCAGCACGGCCGTGCGCGGAGACGCTCGCCCGGGCCGCCTCGTCCGCGCACGGCCTCCACCGCGGCCCGACGGCCCTCCAGCACGGCCTCGTGCACGGTGCGCGGCGCGACGCAGTCGCCGGCGCGCGGCAGGTGGGGCCGGGCGCGCCACAGGGCGTCCTCGGGGAGTCGGTGGCCGCAGTCGACCACCGCGGCACACGCCACGGTGCGACGCTCCCCGGTCCAGACGTGCGCCAGCACCGCCCGCCCGTCGCGCACGTGGACCAGCCGGGAGCGCAGCTCGCGCACGACCCCGGCCCGGTCCAGCCGGGCGTTGGCCGGGGCCAGGTCGCCGGTGATCGCGAGCTGGGTTCCCGCGACCTGGTCGGGGGTGACGAGCACGGTCTCCCGGCCTCCGGCGGCGAGCTGCTCGGCGATCCCGACGCCGGTCCAGTCGCCGAGCGGGTCGTGGACGAGGACGGGACCCGGCGGCAGCCCCGCTCCGGCCAGGACGCCCGCCTCGAACTCCGCCGCGGCGAGGACCGGCCCGTCGGTGTCGTACGGGAGCGGGCCGGGGCGCGACCCGGTCGCGAGGACCACGTGCGGCCCCGCGGCGTCGAGGTCGTCGGCGGTGACGCGGACACCGGTCTCGACCGCCACCCCCAGCCGCGCCAGTTCGGCGGTCCACCACGGCACCAGCAGCCCCATCCGCGCCCGCCCGTGGACCGCCGCGGCGAGGAGCAGCGCCCCGCCCAGCACGTCGGCCTGCTCGACCAGCCGCACCCCGTGCCCGGCCGTCGCCAGCACCCTGGCCGCCTCCAGCCCCGCCGCACCGCCGCCCACGACCAGCACGTCGCGGGGCGGGCCGGCCGGCGGCGGGACGGGGTCGGTCTCGTGCCCGGCGTCGGGCTCGGCCTCGTCGGAGACGATCGGGTTGCGCGGGTCGCGTACCGCGGAGCGCTGGTTGGACAGCGTGCACGGCCGGATCCGCTCCGGGGTGCCCGCGCGGACGTGGGCGACGAGGTCGGGGGCGGCGATCTGCGCGCGCGTCATCTCGACGAGGTCGCACACCCCGTCGTCGAGCGCGGCCCGGGCGTCCTCGGGGGACACGACGCTGCCCTGCAACACCACCGCGACCCGTCGACCAAGGCCGGAACGTCGTCCCTGGAGATCATCTGACGACCTCCCCGCCCTGATCGGCGGGGTTCCGCCCTCCGCTCCCAGCCCCGGCGCCGCGCCCACGGTGCCGCAGAGGGCACGGTTGAAGCCGGGAGGGGTGTGCAGGTCGGGGCGGGTGGCCGAGACGGACAGGCCGCTGCCGCGGACCGGCACGACGTAGTCGGCCTCCCCGCACCCCGCGAGGGTCGCGGCCGCCGAGTCGGGCGTGATGCCCGCCCAGGGCGCGAGCTCGTCGCAGCACAGGCGCAGGCCCAGCACGTGGGCGTCTCCGATCGCGGTGCGCACGGCCGCGAGCACCTCGCGCAGCAGCCGGTCCCGGTCGGAGTAGGCGTCGGTGCGGTGGTTCGTCAGCCCGGACAGGAACTGGCGCAGCAGCGAGTGCTGCCCCGCGTCGACCTCCACGCCGTCGCACCCGGCGTCGACGGCCCACGCGGCGGCGGCCGCGAAACCGGCCACCAGCGCGACGATCTCGGGCTGCTCCATCTCCGTCGGCACCTCGCGCGAGGCCACGTCGGCGACGCGCGACGGGGCCCACAGCGCCTGCTGCCCGTACGCCGAGCTGCCCTGTGCACCGGCGTGCCCGAGCCCGGCGAGGACGAGCGCCGGACGGCAGGCCCGGACTACGGACGCCCACCCGTCGGCGCAGTCGGCGGCCAGCGGGGCGCGCTCGTAGGGCCAGTCGGATTCGTGCACCGACGCCGTCTCGGTGACGATCACGCCCGCACCCCCGACGGCCCGCCGCGCGTAGTACGCGACGTGCCGCGGGGAGACCGAGCGCCGGGACCCGAGGTTGGTGACGTGCGGCCCGAACAGCACCCGCGACGGGGCGGTGCGCCCGCGCAGGGTCACCGGGCCGACCAACGAACGAACGGCACCCTCGTCCCCACCCACTGGACGAGAGTGCCGTTCGTGTCGCGGCGAGGTCAGGCCCGCGCCGACGCCTGCGTCAGCGCCGCCGGTGCGGCCAGCGGGCTCGGGTCGCACGACTTGTCCGGGCGGCCCATGCCGATCTGCAGCATCACCGGCGCCTTCGGCGTGCGGGAGTTCCGCGGGGCCGAGCGCGAGTGGTCGACCTCGGACTTCGGGATCTCCACGCCGTCGCGCGCCGCGAGGGCCTGCTCGCCGAACCCGCGGACGCACTCCGGGTCGGGCCCGTCGAGCGGGAGGCCGGTGAAGAACTTGGCCGCCATGCACCCGCCCTGGCACGAGTCGTAGTGCATGCAGGACGCGCACGCGCCACCGGTCTGCGGCTGGCGCAGCTCGGTGAACAGCTCCGAGTTCTCCCAGATCTCCTGGAAGCCGCCGGGCGAGCGGAGGTTGCCGGCGAGGAAGTTGTCGTGGATCGCGAACGGGCAGGCGTAGACGTCCCCGACCGGGTCAATCAGGCAGACCACGCGGCCCGCACCGCACAGGTTCAGCCCGGGCAGGGCCTCGCCGAACGCGGAGAGGTGGAAGAACGAGTCGCCCGTGAGGACCGAGTCGCCCTTGGCCACCAGCCAGTCGTACATCTGCTTCTGCTGCGACGGGAGCGGGTGCAGCTCGTCCCAGACGTCGGCGCCGCGGCCGGACGGGCGCAGCCGGGTGATCCGCAGCTGGGCGTTGTACTTGTCGGCGATCGACTTGAACTCGTCGAGCTGGTCGACGTTCTGCCGCGTCATGACCACCGAGATCTTCGGCTGGCCGAAGCCCGCCTCGGCGAGGTTCTCCAGCGCGCGGATCGCGGTGTCGTAGGAGCCGGGGCCGCGGACGTGGTCGTTGACCTCGGCGGTGGCACCGTCGAGCGAGATCTGCACGTCGACGTAGTCGGTCCGTGCGAGCTGCGCCGAGCGCTTCTTGTCGAGCTTGATGCCGTTCGTCGAGAACTTGACGCCGACGTTGTGGTCGATCGAGTAGTCGAGCAGCTCCCAGAAGTCGGGACGCACGGTCGGCTCACCACCGCCGATGTTGATGTAGAAGACCTGCATCCGCTGCAGCTCGTCGATCACCCCCTTGGCCTCGGCCGTGGTGAGCTCGTTGGGGTCACGGCGGCCGGAGGACGACAGGCAGTGCACGCACGCCAGGTTGCAGGCGTAGGTGAGCTCCCAGGTCAGGCAGATGGGGGAGTTCAGGCCGTACTGGAAGTGGTCGACCAGCTTCACGGGCGCTCCAGACTCAAGATCGCGGTTCGATGGTGCCGTTGGCGGCGAGGCCGGCCAGGGCGCGCAGGTAGGCGGGGCGCTGCGACTCCTCGACGCCGGCCGCCTCGATGGAGGCGTGCACGTCGGGGTACTGCTCCAGGTCCCGGACGACCACCACGAGCTGCGGGGTCTTCAGGAACGAGAGCTTGCGGGTGCCGAAGTGGTAGACGAGCGCGCCGAAGGGCTCGGGGCGCAGCGCCACGCTCGGGCTGCACCGGAACGGCAGACCGGGGTCGAACGCCGGGCCTGCCGAAGCAGACCCGGCGTCGACATCAGCCGCCACGGTTCTAGTAGACACCGCACATGCCGTCGATCGAGACCTCTTCGACGAGGGTCTCCTCGACCACGGGCTCCTCGGGGGCGGACTGGGCGTCGGGCGCGGGGGCCATGGGCGGCTCCTGTCGTCGAGCGATAAGGACGGGTCGGACGCTAATTGGCACCGGGTGCCAGAGACAAGACCCGCCCGCCCAACGGTCGGGGCTCCCCCTCCGATCGGAGGGGCGCAGGATGACGTCGTGAGCGACGTCCTGCTGCATCTCGCGACCACCACCGAGTGGCGCCACCACCTCGCGACGGGCGCCGTCGTGCCGTCCGTGGCGGAGTTCGTGCACCTGTCAACGCCCGACCAGGTGACCCTGCCCGCGAACCGGCTCTTCGCCGGCCGCACCGACCTGAACCTGCTGGTCCTGGACCCGTCCCGGATCGGGGTCGAGGTCCGGTTCGAGCCCGGCGTGCCCACCGATCCGGCGTCGATGCGGTTCCCGCACGCCTACGGGCCCGTCCCCGTGTCGGCCGTGCTGGCCGTCGTGCCGTACCGCGGCGCGGGCGGGTTCGGCCCGCCGGTGCTCCCGGGCGTCGACCCGGCGGGCCGCCAGGCCGCGTTCGAGCCGTCGCTGGTCCGGCGCACCGCCACCGGCGAGGTCCCGGTGACCGGCGGGGTCGCCGTGCGGACCGACCCGGTGCCCGCGTCACACAAGCACAACCGGCTGCTGCTCGACGGCGACACCGACGCCGTCACCGTGGCCGCCGACGCCGAGCGCAGCGGGACGGGCCGCGCCACCCTGTTCGGCGACCGGCACGCCTGCACGGCCGCGGCGCTCACCGGCGCCGGATGGCGGGTGCGGGAGCTCGTCGGCATGACCGGCCCGGCCGGGGGCACGTGCGGCCGCACCGAGGTCGTCGACGTCGAGGCCCTGCGCCCGACTTGGGACGCCGAGTGGCGCCGACACGGCGTCGACGACGCCGACGTCGCGCAGCTCACCGACCGCCTCCTCCTGGAGGAGCGGGTCCTCGACCTGCGGGCCCTCGCCCTGCGCGTCGACGGCGAGGTGGTGGCGTCGGCCGTACTGCGCATCGACGGGGCCACCGCCGATCTCGACGGCGTGGAGGTCGGAGCCGCGCACCGCGGGCGCGGACACGGCGACGCCCTGCTCGCCGACGCCCGCGCGATCGCCGCCGGGGCCGGCTGCGACCTGGTCACGCTCACCGCCGCGGCCGACGACCACCCCCGCTCCTGGTACGGGCGGCGCGGCTTCGTCGAGGCGAACCGGCTCTGGGACGCGGGCCGGACCTGACCCCTCCGACCGGAGGGGGCACGACCCACCCACGAGTAGCTGTTGCAGATGAATTGCAACAGGCAGGGTGTGGCGAGTCAGTAGTCGCCTCGTCGAGGAGTGCACATGGCCATCGAGCTCAACCAGATCTGGGACTTCCCGATCAAGGAGTTCCACCCGTTCCCGCGCGCCCTGCTCGGGGTCGGCGCGCACGACATCCTGGGTGTCGAGGCGAAGAACCTGGGCTTCAAGCGGACCCTGCTCGTCACGACCGGTCTGCGCGGTTCGGGGATCATCGACGAGCTCAAGGGCAAGATCGAGCACCAGGGCGTCGAGGTCGTCGTCTACGACAAGGTGGAGTCCAACCCCAAGGACTACAACTGCATGGACGCCGCCGCGCTCTACCAGAGCGAGAAGTGCGACTCCATCATCTCGGTCGGCGGCGGCTCGTCCCACGACGCCGCCAAGGGCGCCCGCGTCGTCATCGCGCACGACGGCCGCAACATCAACGAGTTCGAGGGCTTCTCCAAGTCCACGAACATGCAGAACCCGCCGCATATCGCCGTGTCCACCACGGCCGGCACCGGCTCGGAGACGTCCTGGGCGTACGTCATCACCGACACCTCGGACATGGACAACCCGAAGAAGTGGGTCGGCTTCGACGACGCCGTCGTCTGCACCCTGGCGCTCGACGACCCGCTGCTCTACTACACCTGCCCCCAGCAGTTCACCGCGTACTGCGGCTTCGACGTCCTCGCACACGGCTCCGAGCCGTTCGTCTCCCGCCTGGACTTCGACGCCTCGCTGGGCAACGCGCTGTACTCGATCGAGCTGGTCGGCAAGTACCTGCGCGAGGCGGTGTTCGAGCCGCGCAACCTGGAGGCGCGCTCGAAGATGATGAGCGCGCAGTACATCGCGGCGCAGGCGTTCAACTCCGGCGGCCTGGGCATCGTGCACTCCGCGTCGCACGCCGTCAGCGCGTACTTCGACACCCACCACGGGCTCAACAACGCCATCGCGCTGCCCCGCGTGTGGGAGTACAACCTCCCCAGCCGCTACGAGCGCTACGCGAAGATCGCGAAGGCGCTCGGCGTCGACACCACGAACATGACCACGGTGCAGGCCGCCGACGCCGCTGTCGAGGAGGCCATCCGGCTCTCCCAGGACGTGGGCATCCCGGACAACTTCGGTTCGCTGACGCCCGCGACCTACGACAAGAACCGGATGAACACCGGCAAGTACAAGGGCGTCGGCGAGGTCATCCCCACCGACGACGGGACGATCCGCAAGATCTCCGAGCACATGATGGGCGACTACTGCACGCCGGCGAACCCGCGGGAGTGCACCGTCGAGTCGCTGATCCCGGTGGTCGAGCACTCGTTCTCGAAGTCCTACTGACCCCAGCCGGATGGCAGTAAAGCCACTTTGCCGCCACGAGACGGCAGCAAGGTGGCTTTACTGCCGTTCCCGACCGCCCCGGGAGAGCCCAACCCGTGTACGAGACCGCCGAACAGGTCGCCGAGGCCCTGCGGGGCCAGGACTACGTCATCGACTCCGACCTCGCCGTCGTGGTCCTGCTCGCCACCCGCCTCGAACGACCACTGCTGCTGGAGGGGCCGGCCGGCGTCGGCAAGACCGAGCTCGCCAAGTCGCTGGCGCTCGCGAGCGGGCGCCGGTTGATCCGGCTGCAGTGCTACGAGGGCCTCGACGACGGCCGCGCCCTCTACGAGTGGGACTACGGCAAGCAGTTGCTGCACGTCCAGATGCTGCGCGACCGGATCGGGGAGACGCTCGCCGACGCCCCCGACATGGCGTCCGCGGCGAAGCGCCTGCGCGACCAGGACACCGGCCTGTACTCCGAGCACTTCCTCTCGGTGCGCCCGCTGCTGGAGACGGTGCTGTCCGAGGACCCGGTCGTGCTGCTCGTCGACGAGGTGGACAGGACCGAGGAGTCGATGGAGGCGCTGCTGCTGGAGGTGCTCGCGGAGCGGCAGATCACGGTGCCCGAGGTCGGCACGTTCACCGCGCGCTCGACGCCGTGGGTGGTGCTGACCTCCAACGACACCCGTGAGCTCTCCCCCGCGCTCAAGCGCCGCTGCCTGCACTTCCACGTCGACTTCCCGGACGCCGCCCGCGAGACCGAGATCGTCTCCCGCCGCGCCCCCGAGGTGGCCGACGACCTGATCGGCGACGTCGTCGAGCTGGCCCGGAAGCTGCGGGAGATGCCGCTGCGCAAACCACCGTCGATCTCCGAGGTGGTGGACGCCGCCCGGGCCGCCGCGGTACTCGGCGGGGTCGAGCGGGGTCCGCTGCTCGCCACGTTGCTCAAGTACTCCAGCGACGTCGACCTCGCCACCCGTCGCCTCGCCGGGGACGCCGAGCCGGAGCCCGAGGTGCCGGTCGCGAAGGACGAGTGGGTGACACCCAGCCGCCCGCGCAACACCACGACCGCGGCCTTCCGCGGCCGCGGCGGCAACAACAGCAACCGCTACGACCAGCCCCGTCGCGGACGGCGATGAGTCCCCTCGACGTCGTCGCGGCGGCGTTCGGGCGGGTGCTGCGGCGCCAGGGGGTGGCCGCGTCACCCGCCGAGGTGATCGAGGTCCGGCGCGTGCTCACGATGCTGGGCGCCGCCGACCTCGACGCCCTGCGCTCCGGGCTCCGCGCCGTCACCGTGAAGTACGACCACGAGCGCCCCGGCTTCGAGCGGTCGTTCACGGCGTTCTTCTCCGCGACGGAGATGGCCGCCGCGACGGCGGGCGGGGGGCGTGGGCTGCTCGAACCCGGCGCCGAGGGCCTGCCCACCGAGCTGGAGCTGGGCGAGGACGACGATCCGCTCGGCCGCTACGCCGACTACAACCCGCGCGCCGCCGAGGTGGGCGATCTGGTCGACGCCCCCGAGAAGGACCAGGGCTTCAACCCCCACCGCGACGACGACGACCTGTCGCTGGCCGGGGCCGACTCCGAGCTGTCGGTGTCGAGCGGGGAGGACCAGGGCCGGCGGGGCATCAGCTACACCGTCGACCTGGACCGGGCCGGCAGCGCGGTCGCGAAGGAGCTGACGTCGGGCCGCAGCGCCCCGGTCGCCGGCAGCATCGACCTCGACGACCCCGCCGCCATCCTCGCCTGGCTCGCCGCCTACGACCCGCACGCGATCTACGCCGACGGTCCGGGCGGGGACCAGCTCTCCGCGACGCAGCTCGACCGGCTCGTCGAGGCGATCACCGACTTCGTCGAGGCACTGGCCGAGCGGGCCGGGCTCGGGCGCGTCGACGATCCGGACGCGACCGGCGACGGGGACCACGCCGACGTCCGGTTCGCCTGCCACGAACTGCTGCGCCGTATGCGGGGAGCGCCGCGGCGGGTGCCGCGTGAGCACAGCCGCGGCCCGCTCGACGTGCGGCACACCGTCCGGGCGAGCATGCGCACCGACGGCGTCCCGTTCCACCTGGTGGTGCGCCGCAGCACGCCGGACAGGATCCGCCTGCTCGTCGTCGCCGACGTGTCGCTGTCGGTCCGCTCGATCACCGCGTTCGCCCTGCGGCTGGCCCAGACCCTGCACGGCATGGCGTTCCGCTGCCGCGTGCTGGCCTACGTCGACACGCCCGTCGACGTCACCGACGTGCTGCTGCGCTCGCGGGGCGACGGCGCGCTGGCCGCGGTGCTCGCCGCACCCGGCCTCGACCTGGACGCCACCAGCGACTACGGCCGTGTGCTGGCCGCGATGAACGCCGAGCACGCCGGCCTCGTCGACAAGCGCACGGCCGTGCTGTTCGTCGGCGACGGCCGCTGCAACGGGCTGCCCGACGGCGCCGAGGACCTGCGCCGCCTCACGCGCCGCGCGCACCGCGTCGGCTGGATCACCCCGGAGCCGCGCCGCTACTGGACCCAGGCGTCGTGCGCGATGCCGACCTATGCGGAGATCGTCGACCACGTGACGATCGCCCGCGATCCCGCCGAGCTCGCGGGGCAGGTGGGCGAGCTGGGTCACGCACTCTCCTGAGCACTGCTGCCATACTGTGGCAATTGCCTGGTCAGAGCATCAAAGCGGGGGCTAGCTACCCGATCAGACGGGGTTCCCCCGTCCCTCCTCATGGGCTTTCTATGCCGGGGGTCACACAGGTCCTAACGTCGGGGCCCAGACCCGTCACCTGTACAGAAAGAGGTTGCCCATGCAGGTCGAAGAGATGCTTCCGCAGTTCCCGATCAAGGAGTTCCACCCCTTCCCCCGTGCCCTCATGGGCCCGGGTGCGCACGAGCTGATCGGCCCGGAGGCCCTCAAGCTGGGCTTCAAGAAGACGCTGGTCATGACGTCGGGCCTGCGCGGCTCCGACATCGTCCACAAGATCGTCGAGTCCATGAAGTACCACGGCCTCGAGGTCGTGGTGTACGACAAGGTGGAGTCCAACCCCAAGGACTACAACGTCATGGACGCCGTGGGGATGTACCAGCAGAACAACTGCGACAGCTTCGTCTCCATCGGTGGCGGCTCGTCGCACGACGCCTGCAAGGGCGCCCGCGTCTCGGTCGCCCACGACGGCCGCAACGTCAACGAGTTCGAGGGCTTCAACAAGTCCGAGAACCCGAAGAACCCGCCGCACATCGCGGTCTCCACCACGGCCGGCACCGGCTCGGAGACCTCCTGGGCCTACGTCATCACCGACACCACGACGGACCCGAAGAACCCGCACAAGTACGTGGCGTTCGACGACGCGTCGGTCACGACCCTGGCGATCGACGACCCGGTGCTCTACTACAGCTGTCCGGTCGACTACACCGCGCAGTGCGGGTTCGACGTGCTCGCGCACGCCTCGGAGCCGTACGTCTCGCGCATCAACTTCGACCCGTCGCTGGGCAACGCCCTGCACGCGATCAAGCTGACGAACCGCAACCTCCGCGAGGCGGTGTGGAACCCGCAGGGCTACGAGGGCCGCTTCGGGATGATGAACGCGCAGTACATCGCGGCGCAGGCGTTCAACTCCGGTGGCCTCGGCATCATCCACTCGATCAGCCACGCCATCTCGGCGTTCTACGACACCCACCACGGCCTGAACAACGCCATCGCGCTCCCGCGCGTGTGGGCGTTCAACATGCCGACGCACTACAAGCGCTTCGCCGACATCGCCGAGGCGATGGACATCGACACGCACGGCATGACCAACGTCCAGGCCGCCGAGGCCGCGCTCGCCGCGTCCATCCGGCTGCTGCGCGACGTGGGCATCCCGGAGCGCTTCGTCGACGTCAAGCAGGACTCGTACTCGAAGAACCGGCTGGGCCAGGGCCCGACCGAGTTCTACAAGGGCGAGGGCATCATCAAGGGTGACGCGGCGGACGTCGACCGCATCACCAACCACGTCCTCGGCGACGCCTGCACCCCGGGCAACCCGAAGGAGTGCACGTTCGAGACCGTGCGCCCCGTGGTCGACCACTGCATGAACGGCGACCTGGACGACCTGCTCACCTGAGTTTTCCCGCTTACAGTCGAGGGGGCGCCGGCAGCTGCCGGCGCCCCCTCGACCAGGTAGTCACTGGTCATGGAGGAACGGAGCAGCATGTCGCAGTTCGAGTCCGGGAGCGGACAGTTCGATTCCGTCGACGAGGTCGTCGACGCGCTGGGCGAGCAGGGCTACATCGCCGACGCCCGCCTGGCCACCACCGTCTTCCTGGTCAACCGGCTCGACAAGCCGCTGCTCATCGAGGGTCCGGCCGGTGTGGGCAAGACGGAGCTGGCGAAGGCGCTCGCGAAGGCCACGGGCCGGCGCCTGCTGCGCCTGCAGTGCTACGAGGGCCAGGACGAGACCAAGGCCCTCTACGAGTGGGACTACGGCAAGCAGCTGCTCTACACCCAGATCCTGCGCGAGAAGATCGGCCAGGTCGTCGCCGACTCCCCCACCCTGGAGGACGCCGTCGACCGCATCGGCGCCCAGGAGAGCGTGTTCTTCTCCGAACGCTTCCTCGCCTCCCGCCCGCTGCTGGAGGCCATCCGCTCCGACGAGCCGGTCGTGCTGCTGATCGACGAGGTCGACCGCGCCGACGAGGCACTCGAGGCGGTGCTGCTCGAGACCCTCGCCGAGTACCAGGTGTCGGTGCCCGAGGTCGGCACGTTCACCACGACGACCCCGCCGTACGTGGTCCTGACGAGCAACAACACGCGTGACCTCTCGGCCGCTCTCAAGCGCCGTTGCCTGCACCTGTTCCTGGACTACCCCACCGCGGAGCGCGAGCTGGAGATCGTCCGGAGCAAGAAGACGGGCCTGCCGGACGCGTTGGCCGAGCAGCTCGTCGGCGTCGTGCGCGGGCTGCGCGAGCTGGAGCTGCGCAAGTCGCCGTCGATCTCGGAGACCATCGACTGGGCGCGCACGCTCGCCGTCCTCGGGGTCGAGGAGCTCAACGCGACGGTCCTGTCCGACACCGTCTCCGTCGTCGTCAAGTACGACAAGGACGTGCGCAAGGCCATCGGCGCGCTGCCGAAGCTGGTCGACCCGAACGCGACCGTGCCGGAGAAGGACCACGGCCACGGCCACGGCCACGGGCACGGCCACGACGAGGAGCAGCCGAAGAAGCCGGCTCGCGCCGACGAGACCGAGGACGAGGTCGACGGCCGCGCGATCCGCGCCGCGAAGGACACCCCCGGCCGCTTCGGCAACACCTACGGCAGCAACCCCCTCGGCGGCGACACCGGCGCGTCCCCGAGCAAGCCGCCGAAGGTCCCCGCCGACCGCGGCAAGAGCAGCTTCGGCGCGGGCCTCGGCCGCAAGCGGGCCCTGTGACCGCGACTCCGCCGCCCGTGCGCGGAAAGGTGCGCCCGGGCGGGCGTTTCCGCTCACGAGCACCGGAGGTGCGCTGATGGAGAACGCGCTGCACCGCTTCGTCCGGCTGCTGCGCCTGCGCGGCATCCGGATCTCCATCCCGGAGGCCCTCGACGCGATGGCGTGCGCCGCACAGCCCGGGATGATGGGCGACAAGGAGCAGCTCCGCGCCGCGCTGCGGGTCGCCCTGATCAAGGACCGGCGCGACGAGGAGATCTTCGACGACATCTTCGACCAGTTCTTCGCGCTGGTGAAGGTGGGCGGCGCCGACACCGGGCACGGCCACGGGCACGGCCACGGCGACCTGTCCGACTCCGGTGAGCTGGAGTCGTTCACGCTGTCCGAGGAGCCGAGCAACACCCCGGAGCAGGGCCACGAGCACGGCAAGCCCGCCGACATCCGGGACTACTTCGACCCCGACGACCTGGCGCAGCAGTACAACCTGCACCAGGAGGCCAACAAGATCGACATGGCCGCGATGACCGACGAGATCGTGCTGTCCAAGGACAGCCAGGGCATCGACGGCGAGGGCCAGCGGGTCCAGATCGAGACCGACAGCCTGCACAACGCGGGGATGCCGGGCGAGATCTCCCAGCAGCAGGGCACGAAGGTCGACGCCGACCTGTCCGTCGCGCAGCAGGAGATGCTCTTCGGCTGGCTCAACGACGGCGACGGCGAGTCGCAGGAGGGCACCGAGGACGACGCGGCGGCCCTGCGGCGGCGGATGACCGGCGTGCTCGCCGGGCTCCCCGAGGCGCTCAAGAAGCACCTCGAGGCGCTGATGGCGCTGGAGAACAAGATCGTCGAGGGCGTCGAGGAGCAGAAGGTCCGCGAGGTCGACCGCGTCGGCGAACACGAGCGCATGGAGCTGGAGGAGTCGATCCGGCGCCTCGCGCACACCCTGCACGGTGGGCTCACCCACAAGCGCAAGGTGTCCAGCCGCGGCCGTATCGACTCGGGCCGCACGATGCGCCGCAACATGCGCTTCGACGGCATCCCGTTCTCGCCGGTCACGGTCACGCGCTCGGAGGACAAGCCGCGGCTGGTCATCCTGGCCGACGTCTCGCTGTCGGTGCGGGCCACCGCCCGGTTCACCCTGCACCTGGTGCACGGGCTGCAGAACCTGTTCGGGCAGGTGCGGGCCTACGCCTTCGTGTCCGACATGGTGGAGGTCACCGACCTGTTCGAGGACCACCCCGTCGAGCAGGCGCTGGGCCTGATCTTCGGCGGGGAGGTGCTCGACGTCGACGCCAACTCCGACTACGGCAAGGCGTTCGGCACGTTCCAGGAGGACTACGCCTCCGCGGTCAACCGGCGGTCCACGGTGATCATCCTGGGCGACGGGCGGGGCAACGGGAACGACCCGAACACCGAGGCGTTCGCCGAGATCACCCGCCGTGCGCGGGAGACGATCTGGCTCACCCCGGAGCCCCGCTACTCCTGGGGCCTCGGCGGCTGCGACCTGCCCGAGTACGCCGAGTACTGCTCACGGGTCCGGGTCGTCCGCGACCTCACCGGCCTGGAGACCGCCGCGCACGAGATGGCGGCGGAGCTCGTCGGACGCTGAGACCCACGGTCAGGGCACCGACACCGTCGTCGCGGCGGTGTCGGTGTTCCCGCCGAAGTCGGTGACGGTCAGGCCGGCGTACAGCGTCGATCCGGACGGCAGCGGGGCCAGGTCGTACCGCAGGGCCGGCAGGTCGGCGTAGAGGCCGACGCCGGTGGTCGCGGTCCAGGTCTGCTCGCCGTCGGCGCCGACGGCGAGGACCTCCGGCACGATGATCCCGGCCGGGTCGGCCGTCAGCTCACCGAAGGTGCCGAGCTCCTCGTCGTAGGCGTAGTAGGTCTCGTTGACAACGTCGCCGGTGCCGGCGTCGATCGTGATGGTGAGCAGGACGTCCTGGTACTCCTGGGCGCCGGGCGCGTAGTAGGCCATCGGCACGTCGATGCTCAGTGCGCCGTCCCCGGCGTCGGTCAGGGTCAGGTAGGCCTGCGCGGTGTCCTGTCCGTCGGAGATCGTCAGCTGCGTCAGGTCGTAGACGCCGACCACCTGCCCGTCGTCGCCGACGGTCGCGGGCTCCTCACCGAGGAACGTGGTGCCGCCGCCGTCGACCACGAGGCCGTAGGTGATGACGGCCTCGGACACCGCACCCGCCGCGGCCGGGTCGACCGCGCCGACCAGGGTGAGGCCGTCGGCGTCGAAGGACGGGTCGGGGTCGCCGAGCAAGCGCGGCCGCTGATCGACGGGCAGGGCCTCGCCCGCGCCGTAGTAGCCCTGCAGGAACCGGGTCCACGGCCCGGCCCCCGGCACGTCGGCGTAGGCGGTGTCGAAGTACTCGGCCTGCGGCGGGAAGTAGATCGAGAGTCCGGTCGCGCCGCGCATCGCCTGCCCCGCGACGCGGTCGACGACGGCGTCGTTCAGGGCCCGGACCAGCGCGTCGGCCTCGTCGGAGACGTCGAGCGTCTCGACACCGATCTGCGCGGCGAGGATGCCGAGATCGGCCATGTGGGTGTCCTCGACGGGGTCGGGGCTGCGCCCGAAGCCCAGTGTGGACGCGCGCTGCGCGCCGACGACGGGGGCCAGTGTCGCGACCCGCTCGGTCAGCGCCCCGCCGAACGCGGTCATGGCCTCATCGACGGTCGGCATCCGCGTGAGGTCGACCAGGGACAGCGTGATGTCGGCCTCGGTTCCCTCCTCCTCCGCCTGAGCGTCGAAGCCGTCGATCAGCGCGCCGCCGAGCGCGTCGACGGTGGTGGCGGGGTCGTCGGCGAGCATCTGCAGCACGCGGTAGTCCCATCCGTGACCGGGTTCGAGCTCTTGGGAGGCGAGCATCCGGTCGGCGACGCCCGCGAACGTGCTCGCCGTCTCGTAGGTGGCCATCAGGCAGGCGTCGAAGCCGAGGAGGTCGAGCCGGTCGACACCGGCGTCGGCGAGGCCACCGGACACGGCGTCGCGCATCTCGGCCAGCGTCAGGACGTCGGAGCCCGCCGACTCGTCGCCGCCGACGCCCGACCATGCCGCGCCGTGGTCGGTGAGGATCACCGCGGTGTTCTGCGCGGGGTGCGCGGCCAGCCCGTCGGCGACGAAGCGGCGCAGCACGTCGGGATCACCGGTGTTGACCTCCCCCAGCTCCTCGACGACCTCGACCCCCGCGTCGGTGTACTGCAGGACCTTGCCGCCCTCCCAGTCGCCGAGGCCGAGCGCGGGCTCGTCGGTGTAGCCCGCGGCGCGGTCGGCCAGCGCCGAGATCGCGACCTCGCCGGTCGTGCCCACCTCGCCGATCTCGCCCAGGTCGGTGAGCAGGAACGGCTCGAGGTCGGTGTCGGCGATCGAGTAGACCAGCACGGTCCAGCCGGGCGGGGCGTCGTCGGGGACGGGCCCGGCCGAGCACCCCGCGGCGAGCAGGCAGGCGACAGCCGGCCCGGCGAGACGTCGACGCATCGGAGCCCTCCTCAGGTGCACCGACGGGCGGTGGCTGCCGATTCCTACCAGACGATCTTCGTTCTGCGCCCCGGGCAGGGTGCGCGACCTCGGACTCGCGCTCCCGCCCGCCGCCGAGGGCCTGTTCTCCGGCGAGAACCGCCCGCCGGTGCAGCTGAGCCCCGAGCAGCTCGACGTACTGGAGGCCGACGTCCTCGTCGTCGGCCTCTACGGCACGTTCGCCGACGACGCCACGATCGCCGACCCGCCGTTCCGGAACCTGCGGGTCGCGCAGGAGGGCCGCGCGATCCTGCTGCCGGAGCTGAGCGAGACCAACGGCGCGATGTCGTTCGGCTCGGTGCTGAGCCTGCCGGTCGCGCCGGAGCAGCTCGCCCCGCGCCTGGCCGCGGCGCTGGACGGCGACCCGGCCACACCGGTCCCTGCGGCCTGACCGTTCCGGCAGGTGTCCCGGAGCGGGGAGCCACATAGGGTCGGACGATGACCACCGCGGCCGTCCCCCGACTCACGATGGGCACCGACGGGCGGCTGCGGCACCGGATCTCCGTGGGCGAGATCAGCAACGACCTGGCCGGCTGGATCGCCGACGACCTCGTCGCCCCCGGCCACATCGAGGCGTCGGCGTTCGAGCGGACGTTCGTCTCGGTCGTCGCGTCGGTCGACCCCGGCTGGACCGCGTTCTACCGCAACACCCTCGACGAGCTGGGCCGCGGCGGCGCCCCGGGCGGCACCAACGCCGGGATGGCGCCGGTGCACGACCGGGCCGTCGAGCTCGCCGTCGGGTCCGTCGTCGAGCTCGGGTGCTGCTTCGGGTTCCTGTCGCTGCAGCTCGTCGCGGCCGGGCACGACGTCACCGCGGTCGACCTGTCCGCGGGCACGGTCCGGCTCCTCGCCGGCGTCGCCCCCGCACTGGACCTGCCGCTGCACACCCTCACCGGCGACGCCACCGCGGTGCCGATGGCCGACGACTGCACCGACACCGTGTTCGCCGTCCACCTGCTGGAGCACCTGCCGCCTGCACTCGCCCCGGTCGTCGTCGCCGAGATGCTGCGCCTCGCGCGGTACCGGGTCGTGGTGGCGGTGCCGTACGAGGACGAGCCGAACGAGGCATGGGGCCACGTCCGCACCTTCGACGCGGCCGCCCTCGACGCGCTCGGCGCCGCCACCGGACGCCCGTACCGGGTGGACGACCACCACGGCGGCTGGCTCGTGGTGGACGCCTGACTCAGCCGGTCGGCGCGAGGCAGAGCACCGTCCCCTTCTCCCCGACGCCCTCCCGGCCCTGCCAGTAGGACGTCGTCGCGGTGGGGAAGTCGGAGCAGGCGAACAGGCCGGCGTCGATCGACGTGCGGTCCACCAGCTTCCCGACGACGGTGTACTCCGCGGTCGGGGCGTCGCAGGCCACGACGGACAGGCTGTCGGTGCCGGTCGACTCCAGGCAGGCGCCGACGTCGGCCGCGACGGCCTCGCCTTGGCGCAGGGTCGCGAAGCCGACCGCCGCGGCGCCGAACAGGGCGAGCACCACCACCCACAGCGTGACGGTGCGGCGGCGGGAGCGAGATGGGGTGGTCACGTCGGAACCTCCGGGGATCGACGCCGGTCGGTCCGGCTGTCGCCGACGCTAGGGAGGCGGGCCCCTCGGCGGATCGGGAGAACTCCCTACATCCACGCACCAGGGTTCCCCGCCCACGGCCTGCTCCCCTCCCGGTACCCGCCCGCCGACCGGCGCTGGTCCACGGGGACGAAGCCGCCGTCGCCGAGGCGGTGGACCCACCGACGCGCAGATCGCCGAGCGCCTGTTCGCGGGCCGGCCGCGGCCCACCGACGCGGGCTCGTGCCCGATCAGGCCCGCACGTCGGAGCCACCGCGGTAGAGGTGGTGCGTGAGCAGCTCCACGGGGCCGCGGGGGAACCGCCGCAGCCACGCGGGTGCGGCCAGCAGCAGCACCAGCGAGATCCCGGCCCACAGCCCGACCACCCACCACGGCCGGGCGTCGGTGAAGCGGGTAGCGAGGCCGAGACCCCAGTCGAAGCACAGTGCCGCGGCGAGCGCGTTCTGCAGGACGTAGCACGACAGCGCCGTCCGCCCGACGGCCGCGAGCCCGCACCGCAGCACCCCGCCGCGCGTGCGGGCGACCAGTTCGGTGATCGCGCCGAGCAGCCCGAGCGCCACCAGCGGCGGCACGAGGTAGCGGTCGACGAGGACCCAGCCGGGCCCGGCGAGAGCCGTCAGGGCGTTGATCGGGACGCCGACGCCGAGCCCGGCCACCGCGAGCCGGCGCCGCAGCCGGGTGCCGCCCGCGTCGAACGCGCCCGCGCGCAGCAGCCGGGACCCGAGCAGGAACAGCACCGCCGCCGACGGGACGATCAGCAGCAGCTCCGCGCGGAACAGGGCGAACCCGGTCACCCGCTCCGCGACCTGCGCCGTCCAGCTCGCGGTGCTCCCCGCCGGGACCGGGACGCTCGCCGTCGTCGGCGGGGCCGTGACCAGCAGCGCGGTCACCCCGAGGAGCACCACCGCGAACACCGACCCGCTGCCCCACATCCAGGCGCGCACGACCCGGTCGCTGCGCCCGATCAGGTGCGCGACGAGCAGCGAGGTGATCGCATAGCCCATGAGCACGTCGAACTCGAAGACGAGCAGGTAGTGCAGCAACCCCTCGACGAACAGGATCGCGGCCCGCACCGGGTAGCGCCCCGGCCACGGGACGCCGCGGCGCACCGCGGACCCGTACTGGATCTCCAGCCCGACGCCGAACAGCAGCGTCAGCAGGGCGAGGAACTTGCCGTTCGACAGCGTGATCAGCGCGGTCCGGACGGCGTCGGTCGCGTCGACGCCGCCCTTCAGCAGCGCGGCCGGGCCACCGACGGCGGTGAACAGCCAGACGTTCGAGGCGAGCGTGCCGAGGATGGCGACGCCGCGCAGGACGTCGAGGGCCGGGATGCGGTCAGGCACGCGCCGGCTCCCGCGGCGGGGCCAGCGTCGTCCACCCCGGGCCGACGGCGAACCAGATCAGCACGACCGGGAGCAGCCGCGAGCCCCAGCCCCACATCGGGTCGGCGGGCCACGTCGTGGGGTCCGGGATCCCGGTGCCCGCGACGAGCGCCGTCGCCGCCAGCACGGCCAGCGCGATGCCCCAGCCGAGCAGCAGGCGGCCCCACCCGCGCCACTCGTGCACGACCTTCGCGGTGCCGTACCGCGGCGGACCGGCCGGGGCGGGGGCGCCGGCGAAGCGGTACGCGAACCGGCCGTCGACCCAGCGGACGACCGAGTGCCCGAACGCGACCGTGAAGCCGAGGTAGACGGCCGCCAGTCCGTGCGTCGCCCCGGGTGCGGAGCCGCCGGCCACGTCCAGCAGCGACGCCGACACCAGCACGACGTCGAGCACCGGCACGCCGACCAGCAGCACGGCGCTCAGCCGCCGCCTGCGCAGGACGTACCGCACGGCGAGCCCGCCGAGCAGGAACACCCAGAAGAACACCTCGCACGCGCCGATCAGGATGACCAGCGGGTTCTGCGACAGGAACTCGACCATGGCGACGAGCGTGCCGCCAGGAGGGGCCGTGGTCGTCGGGCGCGAGGAGCATCCCGGTGTACCTCCTTCGATCGACGCGCGTCGGCCGGACCCGTGGTGGGATGGGATCCGTGAGCGCCCGGGAGGTCTACGAGGACGTGCTGCGCGCCCTGCTGCTCCTGGCCATCGGCGTGGCCCTGCTGTTCGTCGTCCCCGACGCGGCGGTGCAGTGGGGCGGACCGCCGGGGTCGACGGGCGGGGCCGTCGGGGTGCTCGCGGTGGCCTGCTCCGGGGTCGTCCTACGTCGACGCCGTCCGGTGGCCGGGCTGCTCGTCACCACCGCGGCCCTGGTCGCGAGCCCGTTCGTCGTCGGCGCCACGCACACCGGGATGCTGCTCGCGTTCGGTGAGGTGCTCTACAGCGCGGTCCTGCACTCCTCGCGGCGGGCGAGCCGGTGGGTGTGCGCCGCCGCGGGTGCCGTGGTGGCGCTGCTGGCGCTGCGCAGCCTGCTCCTCGAGGACGCCGCCGCGGCCGTCCGCACCCTCATGAGCCTGGGGCTGCTGCTCGCGGTCCCGGTGTGGTGGGCGCAGGAGGTGCGCCAGCACCGGGAGCGCGCCGACGCCGAGCACGACCGCGCCGAGCAGGAACGCCGGATGGCCGAGCTGGACCGCGCCGCCGCCGTCACCGCCGAGCGCAACCGGATGGCCCGTGACCTGCACGACGTCATCGCCGGGCAGCTCTCGGCCATCGCGCTCCAGTCGGAGGCGGCGCTGACCGTGCCCGGTGCCGACCCGGAGACCCTGCGCCGCGTGCTGGCCCAGGTCCGCCGGGGCAGCGTCGCGTCGCTGGCGGAGATGCGCACGATGATCGGCCTGCTGCGCGCCGACGGTGCCGACGAGCCCCGCACGGCCCCGGCCGGGCTCGACCGCGTCGAGGCGCTCCTCGACGCCGGACGCGCGTCGGGCCTGCGGGTCGACCTCGACGACCGCCGCCCGCCTGGTGACCTCCCGGCCGCGGTCGACCTGGCCGCGTACCGGATCGTGCAGGAGTCGCTGACCAACGCGGCCAAGCACGCCCCCGGCAGCACGGTGCGGGTCGTCCTGCGCCAGGAGGGCGGCGAGCTGCGGGTCGAGGTGGCCAACGACCTGGTCGACGGCGCCCCCGACGGCGGCGGCACGGGCACCGGCCTGCTCGGGCTCACCGAGCGCGCCGCGGCCGTCGGAGGGCGGGTCGTCGCCGGTCCGGGCGACCGGGCGTGGACGGTGCGGGCGGCCCTGCCGACCGCGGTGCCGCGATGACCGTCCGGGTTGTCGTCGCCGACGACCAGGCCGCGATCCGCACCGGCCTGGTGATGATCCTCGACTCGGCCCCGGACGTGCAGGTCGTCGCGGAGGTGGGAGACGGCCTCTCCGCCGTCCGTGCGGCCGGCGAGCTGCGCCCCGACCTCGTGCTCATGGACATCCGGATGCCCGGCATCGACGGGATCGAGGCGACGCGGCGGCTCGCCGACACGTGCCCGGTGCTCGTCCTCACCACGTTCGACCTGGACGACTACGTCGACGGAGCGCTGGCCGCGGGCGCCGCCGGGTTCCTGCTGAAGTCGGTGTCGGCCCCGCAGTTGCTCGACGCCGTGCGCGCGGTGGCCCGCGGTGACGGGGTACTCGCCCCGGAGGTGACCCGCCGCGTGCTGGCCCGCCTCGCCGCCCCGGCCCGCGCCGTCGCACCACCGGCCGGGCTCGCCGACCTCACCCCCCGCGAGACCGACGTGCTCACCTGCCTGGGGCGCGGCCTGTCCAACGCCGAGATCGCCGGCGCACTGGCGATCACCGAGGCCACGACGAAGACCCACGTGTCCCGCGTGCTCGCGAAACTCGGGGTGCGCTCACGCGTGCAGGCGGCGATCGCGGCACAGGAGGCAGGCCTGTCCTGACGGGGGCACACCCGGTCCGACGCAGCCCGGTCCGACGCAGCCCGGTCCGACGCAGCCCGGTCCGACGCAGCCCGGTCCGACGCAGCCCGCCGATCAGGGCGTCGATGTCGCTCCGGTGACCCACTGACGACGTCTGGACCTTGACCGGCGGGGTCAGCGTTCACCGGCCGCAGGGACCACCGCAGGAGAGGCGACGACGGGGGCCGGGTCCGTCGGGCCGAGCAGCAGGGCCGTTCCCCCGGCCGCGGCCAGGACCAGAGCGGTGGCGGCGAGCGGCACGACCCCCCGACGCCGACCGGAGCTGCGCCGGTGGCGCCCGCCGCCCCCGACGGACGGGACGGCGTGGATCGGGGTCACGGCGAGCGCCGCAGCGACGGCGGCGGCCGTGGGTCGAGCGGCCGGGTCGTCCTCGGTCATCGCGATCAGTACGCCACCGAGATCGTTCGGGAGCCCGTCGGGGACGTGCGGGCGGCGGTGCAGGCGGGCGGTCGCCGACTCCGCGGCACGGCCGGGGTACTCCCGGCGCCCGGTCAGCGCCTCCAGCAGCACCAGGCCGAGCGCGTAGACGTCGGCGGGCGGTCCGACCCGCTCCCCGCGCGCCTGCTCGGGCGCGAGGAACGCTGCGGTGCCGACGATCATCCCGGTCTCGGTGGCCGCGGCGCCGTCGAGGGCCTTCGCGATGCCGAAGTCGGCCAGGTGGGCGTGGGTGCCGTCGCCGAGCAGCACGTTGGCCGGCTTCACGTCCCGGTGCACGATGCCGCCGTCGTGGACATGGGCGAGTGCGTCGGCCAGTTCCGCGCCGAGGCGGCGGACCTGCTCGGGCGGCAGCGGGGCGAGCCCGATCTGCTCGGCGAGCGTGGGGCCCTCCACGAGGTCGGTGACGACGAACGGGCGCCCGGACTCGGTGCCACCGTCGCGCAGGCCCACGAGGCCGGGATGGTCCAGGCGCGACAGCGCGTCCATCTCCCGGCGCTGCTGGCGACGGTCGTGCAGCGTTCCCCCGGGGTGGAACAGCTTCACCGCGACCCGGACGCCGTCGTGCAGGTCGCGTCCGCGGCGCACCACGGCCGAGGACCCGATCCCGATGACCGGCCCGAGCCGGTAGCGGCCTGCGACGAGCCGGCCCTCGGGTACCGCACCCTCGTCGTCGATCACACCGCTCACGTTCCCCCGTTCGCGACGTTTCATGCGCGACCGACACGGATCGTGTCCGCGGGTCCCGCGCAACACGCCCGCGAGTCGCTGTTCCCGGACCCGCGAGTCGCTGGAAACACGCCCGCGAGTCGCCGGACCCGAGCCCGTGAGTCGTGCCGTTCCCGCCCTCGGGCCGTCGTGACCCGGACCGATCACGACGACTCGGGGGCGGAGAAACAGCGACTCGCGGGGTGGGGTGGGTCGGTCAGGCTCCGGCGGCGGCCGTCGTCAGGGCCCGCTTGGTCAGCACGCGGGCGAGGTGGCGGCGGTAGTCGGCCGTGGCCGTCAGGTCCGCCGTCGGCTCGGTGCCCTCGGCGGCCAGCGCCGCGGCGTCGGCGATCGACGCCCCGCCGGCCAGCGCGGCCTCGGTGGCCGTCGCCCGCAGCGGGGTCGGGCCCATGTTGACCAGCCCCACCCGCCCGTCGACGGCGGCGACCGCGACGATCGCCCAGTCGTTGGCCCGGCGGGTGAACTTCTCGTACGCCCAGCCCGCGGAGCCGGTGCGCGGCACGCGGATCTCGGTGATCAGCTCGTCGGCCTCCTTCACCGAGGAGAACATCCCGGTGTAGAACTCCGTGATCGGCACCGAGCGCTCACCGCGCGGCCCGCGCAGAACGACCGTGCCGCCGAGCGTGAGGACGGCCGCCGGCAGGTCCGACGCCGGGTCGGCGTGCGCCAGCGACCCGCCGAGCGTGCCGCGGTGACGGATCTGCGGGTCGCCGACGGTGCGGGCGACGGCCGCCAGCAGCGGGACCTCCGCCAGCACGACCTCCGACGACTCGACGGTGCGGTGCTTGGTGCCCGCCCCGATCGCGACCTCGTCGCCGTCGACGCGCACGTAGTTCAGCTCGGTGAGCCGGCCGATGTCGATCACCAGCTCGGGGGCGGCCAGGCGCAGCTTCATGACGGGCAGGATCGAATGCCCGCCGGCCAGCACGGTGGCCTCGTCGCCGTGCTCGGCGAGCAGCGCGAGCGCGCCGTCGAGGGTGTCCGGACGCTCATAGGCGAAACCGACGGGGATCATGCGCCACTCCCGGTGGAGAAGCCGGGCGCGACCTCGACGCCACCGGAGGGCGCCTCCTCGGCGTGCCCCCCGGCGGTGAGCGCGTCGGGGTCCTGGCCGCTCGCGGCCAGCACCGCCCGGACGATGTTGTGGTAGCCGGTGCACCGGCAGAGGTTGCCCTCCAGGCCCTCGCGGACCTCGCGCTCGGTGGGCTTCGGGTTCTCGGCCAGCAGGCTGACCGTGGCCATCACCATTCCGGGCGTGCAGAACCCGCACTGGAGGCCGTGCTCCTCGCGGAACGCGGCGGCCACGGGGTGCAGGTCGTCGGCGGTGGGCGAGAGGCCCTCCATCGTCTGCACGGAGGCCTCGTCGGCCTGCACCGCGAGCATGGTGCAGGACTTCACCGACTCCCCGTCGACGAGCACGGTGCACGCGCCGCAGGAGGTGGTGTCGCACCCGACGTTGGTGGCCTTGAGCCCGAGGGTGTCGCGCAGGTAGTGGGCGAGCAGCAACCGCGGCTCGACGTCGGCGCTGGTGTCGGCGCCGTTCACCGTCATCTGGACCTTCACTTGGCGCCCTCCTGGGCAGCGGCGTTGATGGCCTCCCAGACCCGCAGGGGGCTGGTCGGCATGTCGATGTGGCGGACGCCCAGGTGGGACACGGCGTCGACCACCGCGCTCTGCACGGCGGGCGTGGCACCGATGGTGCCCGCCTCGCCGATGCCCTTGGCGCCCAGCGGGTTGATGTGCGTCGGCGTGGCCATGTCGAGCAGCGTGAAGCTGGGCAGCTCGGCCGCGGACGGGAACGCGTAGTCGGCGAACGTGGCCGTCAGCGGGTTGCCGTCGGCGTCGTAGACGACCTCCTCGAGCAGGGCCTGCGAGATGCCCTGCGCGATGCCGCCGTGGCGCTGCCCCTCGCACAGCAGGGGGTTGAGGACGGGGCCGGCGTCGTCGACGGTGATGATCTTGTCGACCACCGCCTTGCCGGACTCCACGTCGACCTCGACGACGGCGACGTGCGCGCCGAACGGGAACGTGGGCGCGCCGCTGTCGAAGTTGGAGTCGACCTGCAGCCGCTCCTTCTCCGCCAGCGCCGCGAGCGTGACGCCCTTGTCGGTGCCGCGGACGTTGACCGAGCCGTCGACGACCTCGAGGTCGTCGACGTTGGCCTCGAGCAGGTCGGCCGCGCGCTGCTTGGCCAGCTCGACGAGCTCGCCCGCCGCCTGGTAGACGGCGACACCGCCGGTCTGCAGGCTGCGCGAGCCCATCGTGCCGCTGCCGCGGGGGATGAGGTCGGTGTCGCCGTGCAGGACGGTGATCTTGTCGATGCCGATGCCGAGGTGCTCGCTGGCGAGCATCGCCCACGCCGTGGCGTGGCCCTGCCCGTGCGGCGAGGTGCCGGTGAGCACGGTGACGGTGCCGTCGGGGTGGACCTCGACGGAGGCGTCCTCGCTGAACGCGCCGCCGCCGGTGATCTCGACGAACACCGAGACACCGATGCCGAGCTGCACGACCTCGCCGGCGTCGCGGCGGCGCTTCTGCTCGGCGCGCAGCTCGCTGTAGCCCGCGGCCTCGAGGACCTTGTCGAGCGCCTTCTCGTACTCGCCGCTGTCGTAGGGCGCACCGCCCTTGGTGGTGAGCGGGAACTGCTCGGGCTGCAGCAGGTTGCGCCGGCGGACCTCGGCCGGGTCCATGCCGATCTCGGCCGCGAACATGTCCATCGAGCGCTCGATGGCCGCGGTGGCCTCGGGGCGCCCGGCACCGCGGTAGGCCGCGGTCGACGTGGTGGTGGTGACCAGCACCCGGGCCCGCGACTCGACCTTCGGGATGTCGTAGACGCCCGGGGCCATCATCCGCGTGAACATCGGCAGGACGGCGCCCAGGCGCGGGTACGCGCCCGCGTCGGCGAGCACGTCGAGGCGGTAGGCGAGCACCTTGCCGTCGCGGTTGCCGCCGATGGTGACCGTCTGCAGCTGCGCGCGGCCCTGGACCATCCCGGTCATGTTCTCCGAGCGGGTCTCGTTCCAGCGCACGGGACGGCCGGTGTGCCTGGCGAACCACGAGACGAGCGCGAACTCGGGGTCGGCGCCGATCTTCGCGCCGAAGCCGCCGCCCACGTCGGGGGTGATCACGTGCACCTGGTCGGCCTCGACGCCGAGCCAGCCGGCGACCTCGGCCTTCGCGCCCTGCGCGGCCTGGGTGGAGCACCAGAGCGTGAGCCGCCCGTCCTCGCCCCAGACGGCGCTCGCGGCGCGGGTCTCCAGCGACGCCGCGGCGAGGCGCTGGTTCACGATCTCCTTCGTGACGACGACCTCGCAGTCGTCGAACAGGTGCTCGTCGAACTCGTCCTTCAGCCCGAAGCCGTTGGAGGTGTTGGTGCCGACCTCCTCGAACAGCAGCACCTCGTCGGATGCCGCTGCCTTGAGGTCGATGACCGCCGGCAGCGGGTCGTAGTCGATCTCCACGAGGTCGGCGGCGTCCTGGCCCTGGTAGGCCTCCTCGGTGAGGACGGCCACGACCGGCTCCCCGACGAAGCGGACCTTGTCGGTCGGCAGCCAGGACCGGACCATGCCCTTGTTCGCGCCGCCGAACAGCAGCGCGGGCTCCAGGTCGATCTCCGCGCCGGTGATCACCGCGACGACGCCGGGGGCCGAACGGGCCTCCTCGACGTCGATGGAGGTGATGCGCGCGTGCGCGAGCGGGGACCGGACGAGCGTCAGGTGCAGCGCACCGGTGAGCCGTTCGTCGGTCAGGTCGTCGGTGTAGGTGGCACCCCGCGAGAGGAAGAGGGGGTCCTCTCGGCGGACCACGCGCGTGCCCATGATGCTCATTCGGGCGACACTAGCCGGGCGTCGCGCGGCACGCGCGCGCCAGTCCTGTTGTGCACGACCCTTTACGGAGGGTGTCCGGGAGATGCGGCGGTACCCCGGCCGGAACCGCCGCACCTGCGGCCAGGTGGCGTGTCACGGGCAGGTGCACCCGGCCGCCGTCCACGCGCTGCGCCGGCCGCACCCGGACGGGTTCTGCGGTCGGCGGCTGCATCCCGCCCTCTCGGCCCGCCGCGTCAGGAGCTCCCGCGTCGAATGTCCCGGGCGTCGGACTCCCACCAGGGCCGGACCGCCCACAGCGGCGACACCGGGCCGTGCCCGGCGCCGAGCGGGTACGCGTGCCGGACGGCCTCGGTGATGTAGCGCTTGCCGAACGCGACGGCCGCGGGTACGTCGAGCCCGCGCGCGAGTCCGGACGCGATCGCCGAGGCCATGTTGTCGCCACCGCCGTGGGTGTGGCCGGTGTCGAAGCGGGGGCCGGGCAGCTCGGTGAAGGTGTGCCCGTCGTAGAACAGGTCGACGCACTCGTCGGTGTCCTCGGCCAGGTGCCCGCCCTTGACCAGCACGTACCGCGGTCCGAGTGCGTGCAGCGTCTTCGCCGCGTCGTACTGGCCCGCGCGGTCGTGGACGTCGACGCCGACCAGCAGGCGCACCTCGTCGAGGTTGGGGGTGACGAGGGTGGCGCGCGGGAACAGCAGCGTGCGGAACGCGTCGAGGGCGTCGTCGGCGAGCAGGGGGTCGCCGTGCATCGACGCGGCCACCGGGTCGACGACGAACGGGGTGCGTCCGTCGGCCCCGATCCCGGCGCGGTCGCACGCCGCCGCGACGGCCTCGATCGTGGCCCGCCCGGCCAGCATCCCGGTCTTCGCGGCGTCGAGCCCGATGTCGGTCGCGACGGTCTCGATCTGCGCCGCGACCGTCTCCGGCGGCAGCACGTGCACCCCGCTGACGCCGAGCGTGTTCTGGACCGTCACCGCCGTGACGGCGACGCAGCCGTGCACCCCGCAGGCCGCCATCGCGCGCAGGTCGGCCGCGACCCCCGCGCCGCCGCCCGAGTCGGTGCCGGCGATCGTCAGCACGCGGGGCGGGGTGGTGCCCACGGTCGGTTCCATGTCCGTACCTCCTGCAGCCGGCATTACCCGGTCTGGTTCGACGGTCGGCGGCGCTGCGAACCCGCCCTCTCAGCCCGCTGCGCGCGAGCTCCCGTGTGATCCCGACCGTAACCCGCCCGGCGTGCCTCGGGGAAGGCGTGTTCGATGGGGGTATGCCGCTTGAAGGAGAATACGAGCTCAGCCCCGAGGGCTGGGTCCGCGACCAGACCGAGAAGATCCTCGAGACCGGGACCACGGAGAGCGTCGACATCAAGGGCCGGCCCGTCATCCTGCTGACGACCCGGGGCGTGAAGTCGGGGAAGCTCCGCAAGGTGCCGCTCATGCGCGTGGAGCACGACGGCGAGTACGCGATCGTCGCGTCGCTGGGCGGGGCACCCAAGCACCCCGTCTGGTACCACAACGTGAAGGCCGAGCCGCACGTCGAGCTGCAGGACGGCCGGGTGACCAAGGACTACGACGCCACGGAGATCACCGGCGAGGAGAAGGCCGTGTGGTGGGAGCGCGGCGTCGCGACCTTCGCCGACTACGCCGACTACCAGGCGAAGACCGACCGCGAGATCCCGGTCTTCAAGCTGACCGAGCGCGCCTGACCGCGTGCGGTGGGTGCCACGCTCGTCCCGACGAGGGCGGTCGGAGACGATCCAGCCGTGGCCCCCACCGCACCCCCCGTCGCCAGTCGCGTCGTCGCCGTGGGGCCCACTCCCCGGGGTCCGTGCCCACCGACCGCGTCCACGAGCGCGGTGAGCACGCCGACGCCGGCATCCCGCACTACTGGATCGTCGACGTCACCGAGCCGGTCTCCCTGCGCGCCTGCCACCTCGCCGGCGGGTTCGGCTACGGCGACGGCGGGGCGGTGACCGGCACGTCCCCGGCCACCGCACCCATCCCGTCGAGATCGATCTCGACGGGCTCCGCCGGTCAGTCCTCCCGCGCCGACTCCGTCGTCACCGACCGCAGCAGCGGACGCGACGCCGCCGACGCCCCCGCGACGAGCAGTACCCCCAGCACGACGACGACGCCGAGCAGCAGCAGACCCGACGGGGCGAACGCGTCCGACGCCACGGCGAACGGCGACGCGCAGACCAGCCCCATCGCCAGCCCGATCCCGCCGAGCACCAGCAGCGGTCGGACCGTCTCCGCGCGCCGGGCCGCGTCGAGCACGGCCAGCGGGGTTCCGGCCAGGCGCAGCAGCCGCAGCGGGCGGCGGTGATCGAGGATCCGGGCCGCCGCGGTCGTACCGGTGGCCGTCGCCGCGATGACGAACGTGCCGACGAGCACGACCAGGGTGCCACGCTGCAGGTCCTGCGCGAGGACGAGGTCCGCGCCCGTCGCCTCCCCGCCGAGCGAGGAGGTCAGAGGGGCCAGGAACCCCGCCACGAACACCGCCAGGGTGAGCCCGGCGAGCGGACGGAAGGCGCCCTTCGGGTCGTCGAGCAGCCGGCGCCCGGCGAGCAGCGTCCCCGCGGACCGGGCCGAGCGCACCATCCCCGCGCCGAGCAGCCGCACCACCAGCGGCCCGACCAGCGACACCGTCCCGAACAGGATCAGGACCCCGATCCCGAACACCAGCCCGGTGATGTTCGCGGGCCCGGCGTCGCGCACGGTGTTGACGATCCCGAACGCGACGAGGCCCGCGACCACCCCGAGCAGCCTCAGCAGCCGCACCCCGCCCGCCCCCTGGCGTCGGACCACCCCGAGCGGCCCGACGACGACCTGCCGCATCCCGCCGACCGCCGCCCCCGCCGCCAGCAGCGCGACCCCGGCGACGACGGCGAGCAGCGTCGGCGGGGCCGGGCGGACGTCGTCGGCGAACCACCGGCCGCCGCCGAGCTCGATCCACGCCACCGCGGGGGCGGCCAGCCAGTACAGCGCGACGCCCAGCGCCGCGGCCGCCGCCGCGACGGCGACGACCTCGGTGACGGCGGCGACCGTCACCTGCCGGGTCGACGCCCCGAGCAGCCGCAGCAGGGCGAGCCGTTCCGTGCGGCGCGCGGCCGTGAGCCGGGCCGACGCCCCGAGCAGGCTCGCCACCGGGAACACCAGCAGGGCCGCCGCCACGTAGGTGAGCTGGCGGTAGACCTCGATGATCCCGAAGTCCCCGGTCGGGCCGAAGCCTGCGAGCGGGACGAGGTCCGGGGCGTCGGTGGGCACCCCGACCACCGCGACCAGCTCGTCGGGCCCGCGGAGTCCGGCGTCGGCGATCGTCCCGGTCGGCACGAGGCCGTCGACCGGTCGCTGCGCGAGCAGATCCGCGAGTGCGGGCGACACCAGCACCTCCCCCGGCGCGGGCACGTGCACGAGGCCGGGCGGCGGGGCCTGGCCGGGCACGGTACCGGCCAGGTCGACGATCTCCGTGCTCCGCCCCGCCACGACCTCGGCGCGGGTCGCGGCCAGCGCCACCGGCGACCCGGCGGGTTCCCGCTGCGCCAGGTCGGTGCGCCAGCCCGTGCGCTCGTCGCGGGCGTCCCAGCCGTGCACCCCGCCGAGCGCGAGCGCCAGCAGCATCGTCCCGACCGCCACCCCGGCGCCGACCAGCCCGGCCGACAGCGCCGCCCGCCGCCCCCCGAGCCGTAGCAGCCGCAGCGACAGCCGCGCGACGCCGATCACCGGACCACCCGCTCGTCGGCGGCGAGCCACCCGACGGGCGGCGCGGCATCGACCGGCACAGGGCGACCGTCGCGCAGCACCACCGTGCGATGGCAGCGGGCCGCCACCTCCGCGTCGTGGGTGACGACGACGAGCGCGGTGCCGGTGCGCGTCACCAGGTCGCGCAGCAGCGCCATGATCCGCTCACCGGTGGCGGAGTCGAGGGCGCCGGTGGGCTCGTCCGCGAACACCACCTCCGGCGAGGTGACGAGCGCCCGCGCGATCGCGACGCGCTGCTCCTGCCCCCCGGAGAGCTGGCCGGGCCGCCGCTGCTCGAGCCCGTCGAGCCCGAGCGGCCGGAACCACGCCGCCGCCCGCGCGACGGCCTCGCCGCGGCGCATCCCGCCCAGCATCAGCGGCAGCGCCACGTTCTCCACCGCGGGCAGCTCCGGCAGCAGCTGACCGAACTGGAACACGAACCCCAGCCGGGCCCCGCGCAGCGCGGTGCGCCGCGACTCCGACCACCCGTCGATCCGGTCCGGTCCCAGCCACACCTCCCCCTCGGCGGGCCGCAGGATCCCGGCCAGGCAGTGCAGCAGCGTCGACTTCCCCGACCCCGACGGCCCCGTCACCGCGACGGTCTCGCCCGGGTGCACCGCGATGTCGACGTCGTGCAGCACCGTCGTGGCGCCGAACCGGTGGGTGAGGCGCACCCCGCGCAGGACCGGGTTCATCCGCGGTCCCCGACGTTCTCGAGCCACGGCAGCGCCGCCATCACCAGGAGCAGGAGCACGCCCGCCGTCCATGCCGCGGTGCCCAGCACCGTCGTGATCAGATCCATGACCGGGACGATGCCGCGCGGCGGGGCCCCGCCACCTCGGTCGACGGACCGAGTCCCCGTCCGGGTGCTCGTACTTCCGGACGAGGGTCCGGCGCCGGCGCCGGACCTAGGCTGCGTCCGTGATCCGACTGCTCCGCGGGGTCCGGCGGCACTCCGGGCTCACCGCCGAGATCCTCGGCTACCTGTTCTGGTACCTCGTCGACGTCGTGCTCCTGGTCTCCGGCGGATCGCGGTTCAACCTGGTGGGAGGGCTCGTCGTCCCGCTGATCGTGCTGTGGCGCCGCCGCGGGGATGTGGCGCTGGTCCCGGTCGCGGCGGTCGCGCTGGGTGCCTCGATCGTCCTGACGACGATCACGGCCGGGGCGGGCGCACCGGCCGCCACCGACATCTCCTTCGCCGAGCAGCTCGCGCTGGCCGTCCTCGTGATCGCGGTGCTCCGCAGGGCCCCCCCTGCGACCCGCGGTGCTCCTCACTGCGGTCGCCGCGCTGGCGATCGTCGGGTCGGCGCTGCTGCGCACCCCGGAGGGGGCGGCCCCGTCCCTCTCCGTGCTCTCCGCGCTGGGTTGGGGCGGCGCGGTGGGGATCGGGCTGCTCGTGCGCGACACCGAGACCCGTCGCCGCGCGGCGCTGGAGGAGGTCCGGTCCGCCGAGCGGATGGAGCTGGCCCGCGACCTGCACGACGTCGTCGCCCACCACGTCACCGGCATCATCGTGGCCGCGCAGGCCGCCTCCGTCGTGGCCCGCAGCTCCCCCGACGACGTCGACCGCGCCCTCGCCGCGATCGAGACCGCCGGCGTCGACGCGATGGCGGCGATGCGCGCGATGGTCGGCGTGCTGCGCGGCCAGGACGCGGAGGGTGCGCGCACGCCCGGTGCCGAGCTGGCCGGGCTGCCGTCGCTGGTGTCGCGGTTCGACCCCGACGGGGAGGTGGTGCGGCTCGCCGGCGACCCCGGGCTGGTGCACGCCGTCCTGCCCGCCGGGGTGGCCGCCACCGGCTACCGGGTCGTCCAGGAGGCTCTGACCAACGTCCGGCGGCACGCTCCGGACGCCGCGGCCGTGGAGGTCGATCTCCGGTTGCGTGCGGAGGCACTGCTCGTGTCGGTGCGCAACGACGGGGTGCCGTCCACGCTGCCCGCACCCGGGCCGCGCGGGTTCGGGCTGGTCGGGATGGCCGAGCGGGTCACCGCGCTGGGCGGCGACCTGACCGCGGGCCCGGCCGGGCCGGGCCTGTGGACCGTGTCGGCCCGGATCCCGCTGGTGGTGCGCCGGTGATCCGCGTCCTGCTCGCCGACGACCAGGAGATGGTCCGCACCGGGTTCCGGCTGATCCTCTCCGCCGAGGACGGCATCGAGGTCGTCGGCGAGGCGGGCACCGGCGTCGACGCCGTGGCGCGCTCCAGGGACCTGCGCCCCGACGTCGTGCTGATGGACATCCGCATGCCCGAGCTCGACGGGCTGGAGGCCACCCGCCTGCTCACCGCCGACGCCGAGCCGCCGCGGATCGTCGTCGTGACCACCTTCGACCTCGACGAGTACGTCTACGGCGCCCTGCGCGCCGGTGCGTGCGGGTTCCTGCTCAAGGACGCCGGGCCGCGGCTGCTGGTGGAGGCGGTGCGCGCGGCCGCCGCGGGCGAGGCCCTGGTCTCCCCCGCGGTCACGGTGCGCCTGCTGGAGCACTTCGCCGAGCCGACGCGCCCCGCATCCGTCGACGGGGTGCTGTCCCCGCGCGAGCTCGACGTCGTGCGCTCGGTGGCCCGCGGGCGCACCAACGCGGAGATCGCGGCGGAGCTGTTCGTCTCGCTCTCCACCGTCAAGACGCACCTGACGAACGTCCAGCACAAGCTCGACGCCCGGAACCGCACGGAGATCGCCGTCTGGGCCTGGGAGCACGGCCAGGTGCGCTAGACGTCCTCGGCGAGCTGGGTCGACGGGTCCCACGCGAGCCCGGGGACGCCCCAGCCGAGCCTGCGCAGCGTCTTCTTCGCCGCACGGGCGTTGCGCCCGACGAGCCGGTCGACGTAGATCACACCGTCGAGGTGGTCGACCTCGTGCTGCAGGCAGCGGGCGAGGAACCCGTGCCCCTCGACCTCGACCGGCGCGCCGTCCACGTCGACCCCCGTGACCTTCGCCCACTCCGCGCGGCCCGTCGGGAACGCCTCACCCGGCACCGAGAGGCAGCCCTCCTCGTCGTCGTCGGGGTCGGGCATGCCCTCCGGCCGGGGCGTGGTCTCCAGCACCGGGTTGACGACGACGCCGCGCACGCGCGAACGGGTGACCTCGTCCGGGCAGTCGTAGACGAACACCCGCAGGTCGACGCCGACCTGGTTGGCCGCGAGACCCACCCCCTCGGCGGCGGCCATCGTGTCGAACATGTCCGCGACCAGCACCTTCAGCTCGTCGTCGAACGCCTCGACGGGTCGCGTGGGGGTGTGCAGGACGGGATCACCGATGATGCGGATCGGTCGGACGGCCACGGGTCCGGAGCCTACGACGTACCGGATCGTCACCCGTCGGGCGGCGCGTCCCTGCCCCGGTCCTGTCGGTCCCCCGTGGTTGAATGGCCGCCGTGAATGACACGCGTGTCATTCAGTTGAGCGAGGCCGCGAGGAGCGTGATGGAGTCCGCCACCGAAGCCAGTGGGGCATCCGCCACAGGCAGCAGCACCGCCCGTGTCCTGGACCGCCGGGAGCGGGAGATCCTCGCCTTCGAGGGCCAGTGGTGGAAGTACGCGGGGGCCAAGGAACAGGCGATCCGCGAGCTGTTCGACATGTCCGCCACACGCTACTACCAGGTGCTGAACGCGCTCGTCGACAAGCCGGAGGCACTCGCCGCCGATCCGCTGCTCGTCAAGCGGCTGCGCAGGCTCCGGCAGAGTCGGCAACGCACCCGTGCGGCGCGTCGGCTGGGCATCGAGCCCTGGTAGGGACACCATGATCCTCCGTACGACCTGACCTGACATCGGAGGACGCTCGTGACCGCACCCGCCCCGTCCGGGGGACCGTCGCCCCTGCGGATCGGCGGTCTCGCCCTGCTCGGGGTGGGCGCCGTCGCCGGCATCATCGGCATCGCCACGCTGGCCACCGGCGGCGGCGACAGCGGTTCGAGTGCCGCCCCGGCCACGAGCGTCAGCGCCGCCCCCGGCAACGGCTTCACCCCCACCGACGGCGTCACGCCCCCCGGCGGGGTGGCCCCCACCGACGGTGCGACCGGTGGCGAGGGCGGCGTTCCCGTGCCCTCGTTCGGTCCGGAACCCACGGGCGGGATCGCGGCGCCCGGTGAGGGCGCGGACGGGACCGGCGGCACGGGCACCGGTGGCACCGGGTCCGGCACGGGCACCGGAGCAGGCGGCGGGACCGGCAGCGGCGTCGGGTCCGGCGGTGGCGCCGAGAGCGTCCGCATGCCGCTGCGCGTCTACAACAACAGCACGATCCCGGGGCTCGCGGCCCGCGGCGCGGCCGACTTCGAGGCGGCGGGCTGGACCGTCACCGACACCGGCGGCTACAACGGCCTCATCCCGACCTCCACGGTCTACTACCGCGAGGGCACCGCGGAGCGCGACGCCGCCGAGTTCCTGGGCACCGCCTTCGGCCTGCGCGTCGAGCCGCGCTTCGACGGCATCCAGGACTCCACCGCGGGCGTCGTCATCATCCTGACCCGCGACTACCAGGGCGCCTGACGCTCACCCGCGGCGCTCGGCGTACGCGGCGAGCTCCGCGAGCTGCACCGGGTCGAGCGACGCGGGCACGGCGGCCCGGGCCGCCGCGATGTGCGCCGCCGTCACCTCCGCGGCCTCGCGGGACTCCCGCATCGCGGTGAGCGCGGCCTCGCGCAGCACCGCGGCGCAGTCGGCCGCGGAGTAGCCGTCCAGGTCGGCCCCGAGCGCATCGAGGTCGACATCGTCGGCGAGCGGCGTGTTGCGCCCCGCGGCGCGCAGGATGTCGGCGCGCGCCTCGGCGTCCGGCGGCGGCACGTAGATCAGGCGCTCGAGGCGGCCCGGTCGCAGCAGCGCGGGATCGATCAGGTCGGGCCGGTTCGTCGCGCCGACGACCACGACGTCGCGTAGCGGCTCCGCACCGTCCAGCTCGGTGAGCAGCGCGGCCACGACGCGGTCGGCCACCCCGGAGTCGGTGGACCCGCCACGGCGCGGGGCCAGCGCGTCGATCTCGTCGAGGAAGACCAGCGCGGGCGCGGCGTCCGCGGCCCGGCGGAACAGCTCGCGCACCGCCCGCTCCGACTCCCCCACGTACTTGTCCAGAAGCTCCGCCCCCTTCACGGCGATGACGTTGAGCTGTCCGGTGCCCGCGAGCGCGCGCAGCAGGAACGTCTTGCCGCAGCCGGGCGGGCCGTAGACGAGCACTCCGCGCGGCGGGGCGACACCGAGCCGCGCGAACGAGTCGGGGTACTGCAGCGGCCACAGCACCGCCTCGGTCAGCGCCTGCTTGACCTCGACCATGTCGCCGACCTGATCGAGGGTGATCCCGCCGGTCTGCAGCGTCGCCGAGGACGACATGGAGATCGGCCGGACGGAGCCGACGGCGTCGAGCAGGTCCTGCTGGCCGATGTCGTCCCCGCCGCGCAGGGCTGCGCGCACGGCGGCCTCGCGGCGCAGCGCGACGAGGTCGGCGACGACGAACCCGGGCGTCCGCTCGGCCACCGCCTTCAGGTCGACGCCGTCGGCCACGGGCACCGCGGCGAGGAGGCGGCGCAGCAGTTCGGTGCGGACGCGCAGGTCGGGCAGGGCGAGACCCAGCTCGCGATCGGCGAGATCGGGGGCGCGCAGCCGCGGATCGACGGCCTCGGGGGCCGACGTCGTGGCGACCAGCACCAGCCCGGGGACGGAGAGGGTCTCGCGGAGCGCGTCGAGGACCAGCGTCGAGAGCGGCGGCGGAGCGGCCACCGGGAGCAGCGCCTCGACGTCGGTGACGAGCAGGAGCACGCGCTCCCCGGCCCGCGCCGCCGTGCGCGCCGCGGCCAGGACGTCGTGCACGCGCTGGGAGGCGTCGGCCGTGGCCACCACCGCGGGCCCGGCGAGCTCGACGCATCGCGCGCCGACCGCGGAGGCGACGCTCCGCACGAGTGTCGTCTTGCCGACGCCCTCCGGCCCCACGACGAGCACGCCGAGCCGCGCCGACCCGCCGAGCCGGGCGAGGAGCTCGGGGCGGTCCAGGCTCAGCTCCAGCCACTCCGCGAGGCGACGCGCGGCGTCGGTGTTGCCGATCAGGTCCTCGACGGACAGGGCGGGGGTCGGGGCGGCGGGCGCCATGTCGGCGACTCGGGGGCGGGAGACCGGCGACTCGCGGAGGGGGAGGGAGGGAGTCGCGGGGGTGGGTGCGTCCGCGGTCGACGGGCCGTCGTGCCAGCCGACGACGCTGCTCGGGTGCACGGTGACCGCCCCGGCCGGTTCCACCGCCGCCACCGTCAGCAGCTCCGTGGTCCACGCCCCGCCCAACGCCCCCGCGATGCGCTGCCGGGCGAGCGACGGGTCCAGCCCGGGGGCGGGTTCGAGGTCCTGCGGGAGCAGCGACACGGCGTCGCCGCCGGTCACGATCTTGCCGAGCAGTGCCAGCCGCAGCGTCTCCGGCGACACCGACGCCCTGGCCAACCGCGACCCGGTCAGCTGCACTCGCCGCGCGGGCTCGACCCCCGCCGCGGCCACGACGACCGCGGCCCCGTCGGACAGGCCGGCGTTCGACAGCGTCACGTCGTCGAGGGTGGCCTGCCCCGGCGGCCCGTCCCCCGGTGCGGCGAGTGCGGTCGTCACGCGGGCGCCGGTGAGCGTCACGGCGTCCCAGGAGCGCAGGCCGAGCGCGTCGAGCACTTCGGGATGCAGCCGCACGACCCCCCGCCGGGCATCGGCGGCGGACGCGGCGAGCCGGGCGACGAGCGTGATCACGACCCCACGCTATCCACCCCGCCGAGTGTGCCGCTCACGTACGACGGCAAACTCGCCGGGCGGGGACGGCGAACTCGCCGGGGCGGGCGTCAGCGGCGACGGGCCCGGCGCAGGCCCAGGCGGTTGCGGTCGGGCGGGGGCGCGGCCGGGCCCGGTCCGGGGGCGCGGCGCTGCGGCGGACCGTCGTCGCCCAGGCGCCGGACGGCCCCCGCGACGGCACCGCGGGCGCGGCCGGCCACCTCGCTGGCCCGGCCCGCGACGCGGCGGCGCAGCGGCGGACGCAGCCCCAGCCGCCGGGCCGACCGCGCGGCGCGGACCACGGCGCGGCGCTCACGACCGGGCACGTCCCACGCCTCCGGGTGCCGGGACAACCAACGGTGGCGGTGGACCGTGTACGGCAGCGCGCAGAGGTAGAGCACACCGATCGCGGCCAGGGTCAGGAACGGGGCGGTCACCAGCACCGCGGCCAGCAGCCCGACGAGCACCAGCAGCGGCGCGATCAGCCGCGGCGCGACCCGCACGGTCTTGAACGACAGCGTCGGCAGCCTGCTCACCATCAGCCCAGCCGCGACCAGCATCCACACCCCGACGACGACCGGGGCCGACCACCATCCCTCGCCCAGCTGCAGCGAGGTGAACAACGGGATCCCGGCCACGAGCGCCGCGGCGGGCGCGGGCACCCCGACGAAGAACTCCTTGGTGAACGGGTACGCGTCCTCCTCGTCGAGAAGCGTGTTGAACCGCGCGAGCCGCAGCGCCATGCACACGGTGAACGTCAGCGCGACGACCCAGCCGAACCGGCCCTCGCCGCCGATCTGCCACGACTGGAGCTGCCAGACGTAGAGGACGAGCGCGGGCGACACCCCGAAGGACACGAGGTCGGCGAGCGAGTCGAGCTCCGCGCCGATCCGGGTGCTGGCGTCGAGGAGCCGGGCCAGGCGCCCGTCGAGCGCGTCGCAGAGCGCGGCGACCCCGACGGCGAGCACCGCCATGTCGAACCGCTCGCCGAGCGCGAAGTAGACCGCCGACAGCCCGGCGCTCAGCGCGATGACCGTGACGGCGTTGGGCAGCAGCCGGACGCCCGCGGGATAGGGGGCGGGCACCGGTCAGGCCCCCGCCGGCAGAGCGGCCAGCACGGTCTCGCCGCCGACGGTCCGCTGCCCCACCGCCACCTCGACGACGCTGCCGGGCGGGAGGTAGGTGTCCACGCGGGAGCCGAAGCGGATCAGGCCGTAGGTCTCCCCCGCCGCGACCTCGTCGCCGGGGGCCACCTCGCAGACGATCCGGCGCGCCAGCAGCCCCGCGATCTGGACGACACCGACGCGCGCGCCGCCGGTGCTCTCCAGCAGCACGGAGTTGCGCTCGTTGTCCTCGCTGGCCTTGTCGAGATCGGCGGAGAGGAACACGCCGGGGGTGTACTCGACGGCGAGCACCCGCCCGTCGACGGGCATGCGCTGGGTGTGGACGTCGAGCACCGACAGGAAGACGCTGACGCGGGGAACGACCTCGGCCGACAGCCCCAGCTCCGGCGGGGGGAGCACCTCGGACACGGTGGCGACGGTGCCGTCGGCCGCGGCCAGCACGACCCCGGTCCGCGGCGGCGGCACGCGGTGCGGGTTGCGGAAGAACGCGGCGGTGGCGGCGGTGGCCAGCAGCCCCGTGGCGGTGCCGCGACCGGACAGGGCCCGGACGACCCCCGACACGAGTGCGACGGCCGCGACGAGCGGGCGTCCGCCGGGGTGCATGGGTGGGATCGCCTCACGCACGAGACCGGCGACGTGGCGCGGGGAGAAGCCGGCGGGGGTGTCGGGGTCGGACATGGGGTGCGTTCTCGGCTCCTCCGGCGAGGGGTGACCCGCAGAGGGGGTCACAGTGGCCGCGGCTACGGTACGCGACCGTCGGGACACAAAAGGGCCGGGGCCGTCATCCCCCGAGACGACGACCCCGGCCGTGGAACCGCTCGTCCGCTCCCCAGCGACGGGCGGTAGGTCCTTTGCGACGAGCCCTGGTTACCCGGGCCTGCGGAAAGTATCCCTGAGCGTGCGATCGATCGTCCAGATCGCGGAGAGAGGAAGCCCGCGATGTGCACCGATCGGCCGAACGTTCACCGGTATGACGTCCCCGGCCCGCCGAATGTTGCATCCATCGACTGTGACTTGCCTCACACAAAGTGCGCCACTCACCCGTCCAACAACCAGACCTCGACCGGCGAACCCGCCGGGAGGTCGGTCACGTCGGCCGGGACGGACACCAGACACTCCGCCCTGGCGAGCGCGGCGAGGAGGTGCGAGGCCGGGTTCCCCACCTCCGCCACGGTCCCGCGCACCGCGTCGACGGCCCCACGACGGAACTGCCGGCGCCCCGAGGGGGACGTCCAGTGCTCACCCAGCGTGGCGGTGACGACCGGCCGCTCCGGGTGCGGATGGCCCATCGCGGCCCGCAGCGCCGGGCGGAGGAACACCTCGAACGACACCTGCGAGCTGACCGGGTTGCCGGGCAGCGTCACGACGGCCACCCCACCGAGCGCGTCGACCCGGCCCGCCCCCTGCGGACCGCCCGGCTGCATCCCGACCTTGACGAACTCGACCCCGCGCCCGGTGAACGCGTCCTTGACGACCTCGTAGGCCCCGGCGCTGACCCCACCCGAGGTGACCACCAGGTCGACGCCCTCGATCCGCTCCGCCAGCCGACCCAGGAACTCCTCGACGTCGTCGGGCACGAACCGCAGCAGCTCCGCGACCCCGCCCGCCTCCTCGACCGCCGCCGCCAGCATCGGGCCGTTGGACTCGTAGATCTGGCCCGGACGCAGCGGCGTACCGGGCGCCACCAGCTCCGACCCGGTGGACAGCACGAGCACCACCGGGCGGCGGCGCACCGGGAGCTCGGCCAGCCCGACGGCCGCCGCGATCCCGATCTGCGCGGCCTGCAGCACGGTGCCGGCGTCGATGACGACCCGACCCTCCACCACGTCCTCGCCGATCCGGCGGACGTGCACGCCGACCTCGGGCGCGTGCCGCAGCGACACCCGCTCCGTGCCGCCGTCGGTGAACTCCACCTGCACGATCGCGTCCGCCCCCGCGGGCATCGGGGCCCCGGTCATGATCCGCGCGGCCGTGCCCGGCTCCAGCGCGGGGACGTCGGTGCGCCCGGCCGGGATGTCGGTGGCCACCGGCAGCACGACGGGCGCGTCCTCCGACGCCCCGGCCAGCTCGGCGGCCCGGACCGCGTAGCCGTCCATCGCGGAGTTCTCGAACGACGGGAGGGAGACCCCCGCCACGACGTCCTCGGCCAGCACCCGGCCGCGGGCCTGGGCCAGTGGCACCACCTCGGTGGGCTGGGCGGGGACGAGGGCCGCGACGACGGCCCGGTGCTCTTCCACGGAACGGATCACGGCACGCATCCTCCCCCACCGCGGTGTCTTGCACTCGGCATACCCGAGTGCTAGAACCGCGTTGGCACTCGGCACGGTAGAGTGCCAATCAGTCGGGCCGGCGAGATCGGCGCAGGGTTGCCGGTCGTCCGTCGCGGGCGCCAGGTTCGACACAGTGACTTTTCGGTCATCCCAAACGGAGGACTACACACCCATGGCGAAGATGATCGCTTTCGACGAGGAGGCGCGCCGCGGGCTCGAGCGCGGCATGAACGTCCTCGCCGACGCCGTTCGCGTGACGCTCGGCCCGCGTGGCCGCAACGTCGTGCTGGAGAAGAAGTGGGGCGCTCCCACCATCACCAACGATGGTGTGTCGATCGCCAAGGAGATCGAGCTCGAGGACCCCTGGGAGAAGATCGGGGCCGAGCTCGTCAAGGAAGTTGCCAAGAAGACCGACGACATCGCGGGTGACGGCACCACCACCGCCACCGTGCTGGCGCAGGCGCTCGTCCGCGAGGGTCTCCGCAACGTCGCCGCCGGCGCCAACCCGATGGCCCTCAAGCGCGGCATCGAGAAGGCCGTCGACGCCGTCTCGCAGCAGCTGCTGAAGACCGCCAAGGAGGTCGAGACCAAGGAGCAGATCGCCGCCACGGCGTCCATCTCCGCGGCCGACGCCTCCATCGGCGAGCTCATCGCCGAGGCGATGGACAAGGTCGGCAAGGAAGGCGTCATCACGGTCGAGGAGAGCCAGACCTTCGGTCTGGAGCTCGAGCTCACCGAGGGCATGCGGTTCGACAAGGGCTACATCTCGCCCTACTTCGTCACCGACGCCGAGCGCATGGAGGCCGAGCTGGAGGACCCCTACATCCTCCTGGTCTCCTCCAAGATCTCCACCGTGAAGGACCTGCTCCCGCTGCTGGAGAAGGTCATGCAGGGCGGCAAGCCGCTCGCGATCATCGCGGAGGACGTCGAGGGCGAGGCCCTGGCCACGCTCGTCGTCAACAAGATCCGGGGCACCTTCAAGTCCGTCGCCGTCAAGGCGCCGGGCTTCGGTGACCGCCGCGAGGCCATGCTGGCCGACATCGCCATCCTCACCGGTGGCGAGGTCATCTCGGAGAAGGTCGGTCTCAAGCTCGAGAACGCCGACCTCTCGCTCCTGGGTACCGCCCGCAAGGTCGTCGTCTCCAAGGACGAGACCACCATCGTCGACGGTGCCGGCGACGCCGAGCAGATCGCCGGCCGGGTCTCCCAGATCCGCAACGAGATCGACAAGACCGACTCGGACTACGACCGCGAGAAGCTGCAGGAGCGCCTGGCCAAGCTGGCCGGCGGTGTTGCGGTCATCAAGGCCGGAGCCGCGACCGAGGTCGAGCTCAAGGAGCGCAAGCACCGCATCGAGGACGCCGTTCGCAACGCGAAGGCGGCCGTCGAGGAGGGCATCGTCGCCGGTGGCGGCGTGGCGCTCATCCAGGCCGGTGCGGGCCTGTTCGAGGGCCTCGGTCTCGACGGTGACGAGGCCACCGGCGCGAACATCGTCAAGGTCGCGCTGGAGGCTCCGCTCAAGCAGATCGCCATCAACGCCGGCCTCGAGGGCGGCGTCGTGGCGGAGAAGGTCCGTGGCCTGCAGGCCGGTTGGGGCCTCAACGCGGCGACCGGTGAGTACGTCGACCTGATCGCGGCCGGGATCATCGACCCCGCCAAGGTCACGCGCTCGGCGCTGCAGAACGCGGCGTCCATCGCCGCGCTCTTCCTCACCACCGAGGCCGTCATCGCCGACAAGCCGGAGAAGGCCCCGGCCGGCGGCGGGGGCGACCCCACCGGTGGCATGGGCGGCATGGGCGGCATGGACTTCTGAGTCCCGCCTCCCCGCACGTCGCACGACCGCACGTCCCGCAGGGGCGGCACCCGATCCCGGGTGCCGCCCCTGCGGCGTTGCGACCCGGCGTCGTGGTCACGGCCCGAACTGCGCCTGGAAGACCGCCATCGGCAGCAGGTAGCCCGAGACGCTGACCAGCACCCGGACGAACAGCGCGTCGGCGTCCGGCGCGCGGCCGCCCCACACGCGGACGGCCACCGGAACCGCGAACGTGGCCAGGCAGCTGGCGAGCACCAGCACCGCCCCGCGCGCGGAGCCGTCGGCCGCCGCGAGGACCGTCACCCCGAACGCCGCCGCCAGCACGGCACCGGCGGAACTGGCCTGCACGGCCCGGGCGTGCGCTGCACTGCTCATGCGGGGAACGGTAGGTGTCCCGGCCTCCCCGCACCTCCGTACGATTACTCGTCGGTAACCGGCGTTCCCGCCGGACTTGGGGCACTGTCGGGGTGTGGGAGAACTCTGGTTCGTGCTCGCCGCGGTCTGCATCGCGGCCGGGCTGGCGCTGCTGTGGTACGACCGCCGTGGGCGGTCGCGGCCCACACCCCCGGCTCCGACCGTCGAGCCCGGCCCCGACGAGCCGGGCGCCCTGTTCCGGGACGACGGCCCCCGGTCATGATCGCCCCGCGCCGACGACGACCGGCACCCTCACGGTCGGTCGTACGGTCGGGCCGTCGCCCGCGCCCGCTCCGCCAGCGCGCGGCGCAGATCCGGCGGGGACAGCACCTCCGCGTCGGGCGACAGCGACCACAGGACCCCCATTGCGTGGTCCCGGTCGCCGAACCGGACGTCGAGCACGAGGTGGTGGCCGTCGCGTTCCTCCGCGTCGACCGGGAGGTTCGACGGCAGCGCGCCGCGCCGGGCCGCCGGGATCCGGATCCGCACGGGCAGGGTCGCCAGACCCTCCCGGAAGCGGGTGCGCCGGGCCTCCCACAGCGCCGCGACGTCGACGTCGCCCGCCGTCGCGGCGGGCTCGTCGAGCACCTCCGCCGCGCCGGCGCGGGAGAGCCGGTAGGTGCGGTCGGCGCCGTCGCGGGTGCCGAGGAGATACCACTGCCCACCCGCGTCGACGAGCCCGAGCGGGTCGACGGTGCGCCACCGCGGCTCCTCGTCGCGCGCGGCGTAGAGCAGGCGCACGCGGCGCGCGGAGAACACCGCCTCCTGGACGGTGCGCAGGACACCGCCGTCGTCGGACGCCCGGTCGTTCAGCATCCGTTCCGGGCGCTGCACGACCCGGCCCGCCGCCCGGGTCGCGGTGTCGCGCTGGGCGTCCGGCAACGCCGCGACGACCTTGCGCATCGCCGAGGCCAGCGCGGGTGACGGCGTGCGGGCCCCGGCGACCAGCAGGGCCCGCGCCTCGTCGTGGGTGAGGCCGGTCAGGTCGGTGGTGTAGCCCGGCAGCAGCGCGAAGCCACCGGTGCGGCCGCGCTCGGCGTAGACCGGGACGCCCGCGACGGACAGGGCGTCGATGTCGCGCAGCACCGTGCGCGTGGAGACCTCCAGCTCTCGGGCCAGCGCCGCGGCCGACATCCGGCCGCGGTGGCGCAGCAGCAGGATCAGCGAGAGGAGCCGGTCGGCACGCATCCGTCGAGAATGGCACGGATACACGACAGAAGGTGTCGTGATTGCGCGCGAGGCTCCTCCCATGACCACCGCAGCGATCACCGACCCCCGCCCCTACTACGCACAGGCGCTCGCCTGGGTCCGGGACCTCATGGCCGCCGTCCCGGCCGACCGGCTCGACGACCCGACCCCCTGCTCCGCGTACGACGTCCGGGCGCTGCTCGGGCACCTCGTCGCCACCGTCGGGCGCGCCCGCGTCATCGGCGAGGGCGGCGACCCCGGTACCGAGCCCGTCGTCGTCACCGGCGTGCCCGACGACGGATGGGCCGACGCGTACGCCGCGGCGGCGGAGCGGATGTGGCCCGTGTGGCGGGCGGCCGGCATGCTGGACCGCGAGGTCGTCGCCCCGTGGGGCACCGCGCCCGGCCGCACCGCGGTGTGGGCGTACCTCAACGAGACGCTCGTGCACGGCTGGGACCTGGCCGTCGCCACCGGGCAGCCCGCGGAGTTCGCCGATCCGGCGGTCGCGGAGCAGGTGCTCGCCGCCGTGGCGGACCTCATCCCGGCCGGGACGCGCGGTGGCCCGGTACCGTTCGCCGCGGTCGTCGCGTCCCGGCCGGACGCGGGTCCGACCGAGCGGCTCGCCAATTGGTCCGGGCGCGGCAGGGGCTGAGGACCGGACCGGGGATCGGCGGCCGGACCGATCTGGCCACCCGCCGCCGCGTCGTGCACCATCTGCGCATGGCGACACCACGGCGGGCCCGGCTGGAGACCCGCGACGGCCTCACCACCGTCACCACGCTGGAGTTGTTCTTCGACCTGGTCTTCGTGTTCGCGCTGACCCAGGTCACCGACCTCATGGCCGACGACCCGTCGGCGGTCGGGCTGTTCCGCGGCGCACTGATCCTCACCGTCCTGTGGTGGTGCTGGGTCGGCTACGCGTGGCTGTGCAACGTGGTGAAGGCCGACGAGGGCGTCATCCGGGTGGCGATGTTCGCCGCGATGGGCGCGATGTTCGTCGCCGCCATCACGATCCCGGAGTCGTTCGACGACCTGCCGGGCGGCCTGTCCGGCCCGGTGGTGTTCGCAGCCTGCTACTTCGTGGTCCGCGCCGTGCACATCGTCATGTTCTGGCTGGTCAGCGCGGGGGACCCGGAGCTGCGCAAGCAGGTCCTGCGGTTCGTCCCGTCGATGGCCATCGGCACGGTGCTGCTGCTCGCCGCGTCACAGACGTCCGGTGCGCTGCAGACCTGGCTGTGGGTGGCCGCGATCGTCGGCGACTACCTCGGCACGCTCGTCGCGGGCACCGGCTGGCGCCTGGCGTCGGCGGGCCACTTCGCCGAGCGGCACGGGCTGATCGTGATCGTGGCGCTGGGCGAGTCGATCGTCGCCACCGGCATCGGGATCGCCCAGAAGCCGATCAGCTGGCCGATCATCGCGGCGTCGACGCTCGCGCTGATCGTGTCCGCCGCGCTGTGGTGGGCCTACTTCGACGTCACCGCGATCGTCACCGAGAAGGCCCTGCACGCGGCCGACGGCGCACGGCAGATCCAGCTCGCCCGCAACGGCTTCTCGTTCCTGCACCTCCCGATGATCATCGGGATCATCATGATGTCGCTCGGGCTCAAGAAGGCGCTGGGGCACGTCGCGGGCGACGACGACTACACGCTGGCCGACCCGCTCTACGGGCTCCCGCTCGTCGCGCTGTTCGGCGGCGTGGCGCTGTTCCTGCTCGCGCACGTCGCGTTCACGCGGGCGGTGGTGGGCCGCACCAAGTGGGAGCGGGTCGTCGCGGCCGGGGTGCTCGTGGCGCTGATCCCGCCGTCATCGATGGTGCCCGCGATCTGGACGCTGGTGATCCTGGCGGCCGTGCTCGTGGCGCTGCTGGGCTTCGAGACCCGGCGCTACGCCGACGAGCGCCACGAGATCCGGCACGCCACCGGTCACTGAGGGGCCGGCCCCTCAGGAGGTGTGCTCCTCCGGCATCAGGATCCATGCGGCCACGTAGGCGATCGCGCCGGCACCGGCCCCGAACACGGTGAGCAGGACGAGTACCAGGCGCACCAGCGCCGGGTCGAGGCCGTAGGCGCGGGCGGCACCGCCGCAGACCCCGGCGATCATCCGTTCGTCGCGGCTGCGGGTGAGCCGGACGACGGGGCGGTGGGCGGGGGTCGTGTCCGTGTGCTGTTCCATGCGTTCCACCCTGCCGCCCGCCGACCGCCCGGAACTCCGGGACGACCCCCATCCCGACCCCGGGAAACGCCGACGGGCCCCGGGGGTGCGTACCCCGGGGCCCGTCGGTCGGGTGGGTCAGCTCTCCTGGAAGGGAGCCACGTAGGTCTCCGCCTCCGGCGCGGTGAACAGCGGCGCGACCTCGCGCAGCCCGCCCTCGACGGAGCCGTCGACCTGCGCGATGTAGACGCCGCGGGTGGGGGGCGATCCCGGCGAGCTGTAGTCGAGCACGTCGACCAGGCCCTCGGTGTCGACCGACGTCAGCGTGGTGAGCGCGGTCTTGACGCCCGCCCGGCTGAGGTCACCGGCCTCGCACGCCGCCTCGAGCACGTTCTGCCACACGAGGCCCTCGGTGTAACCGGTGGTGATGCCCGCGTTGCGCGGCGCGTCCGGGTACGCCGTCTTGAACTCCGTGGTGACCTCGACGGCCTTGGGGTTCGGCGAGGAGAACGGCGCGTTCGACGCCGAGACGTAGAGGTTGCCCAGTGCCGACGCGGCCGGGGTCTCCAGCAGCGCCGGGTCGAACGTCGGGTTGTTGCCGAGCACCGGCACGTTGAGCCCGAGAGCCTGGTTGGCGGCCAGCGCCGACGCGGTCTGGCCCGGGGTCGTGGTCAGCACGATGGCCTTCACGCCCGCGCCACGCATGCCGGTGACGATGCCGGTCAGGTCGTTGTCGGTGGAGGTCACCTTGGCCTCGTTGATCGTGATGCCGTGCTGCTCGGCGTAGTACTGCGAGCCCTTGAGGCCGTTGCCGCCGTACTCGCCGTCGATGTAGATGTGGCCGATGGTGTCGCCGTCGGCGATCAGGCCCTGCTGCTGCAGGTAGGCCAGACCGTTGACGACCTCCAGGTCGTAGGTGGTGCCGATCATCATGATGCCCGGGTTGTCGAGCACCTCCGAGCTCCACGACGCCGGTGCCGCCAGCATGTCGTCCTCGATGAGGTTCGGCTCCAGCGCGGCGAGCACCGGGGAGCCCAGCAGCTGCACCATGCCGAGGACGTTCGGCTCGAGCTGCGGGTAGAGCGTCTTCGCGACGTCGGCCTTGTAACCGTGGTCGACGACCTCGATCTCGACCTGGCGCCCGCAGATGCCGCCCGCGGCGTTGACGTCGTCGGCCCAGAGCTGGTTGCCGGCGTTGAGGCCCGCGCCGAGGTTCTTGAACACCCCGCTGGTGTCGCCCATGATCCCGAGCGTGATGGTGGTGTCGGTGACGCCCTTGTCGGTGATCACACCGCCGGCACCCTCGGTGCCGCCCGCGGTGTCGGCCGTGCTGCCGCACGCGGCGAGCAGGAGGGAGCTGGCCAGTGCGCCGGCGATCAGCGCCGACCGCCCGGCTCTACGCGCTGCGATCATGATCGATCCTCTCGGGGGGTGGTCCGTCCGCCATCGTCGGTGGACGGGACATCTGGGGAACGGCGACGGGCCAGTAGCCGCCTGCCGATGGCGGCCATGCCGCCGGGTTCGAACAGGATCACCAGCACGATCGCGGCACCGTAGACGAACGCGCTCACGACCACGGCGCTGAACCCGCCGAACGCCGCGTCGGCGAACCAGCCGAACTGCTGGGAGCCGAGCAGGAAGAACTGCTGCAGCCCGAACACCAGCGCCGCGCCGATCACTGCTCCGGGCACCGACCCGAGCCCGCCGATGATCACGACTGCGAGGAACGCGATCGCGACCGTCAGGGAGTAGGTGCCGGTGAACTCGTTCTCGTCGGGCTTGACCAGGTCGAGCCACAGCGCCGTCATGACACCCGCGAGGCCGGCGAACGCCGAGGAGATGACGAACGCCCCCGCCTTCACCCGGGTGACGTGGACGCCCATCGAGGTGGCGGCGGCCTCGTTGTCGCGCACCGCGCGCCACGAGCGCCCGATGCGGCTGTTGACCGCTCCGCGGGCCAGGAAGTAGCTGATCAGGGCGAACGCCAGGAACAGGTACCAGAGACGCTGCTGCTTCTGGATCGCGACGCCCGCGATCGTCGGCGCCGGGGTGGAGTTGGCGAACTCGAATCCGAACAGTGCGAACACCGGCGCGTTGCGGCCGCTGGACGTACCGCCGGAGAACATGTCGAGCGACTGGCCGAGCCAGAGCCCGAGGAACACCAGCGACAGCGACGCGACGCCGAGGTAGATGCCGCGCAGCCGCCCGGCCACCGGCGCGAACGCCAGCCCGACCAGCCCGCAGAGCACGATCGCCCCGATCACGGCCACCAGCGGCGGCAGCCCGAGCCCGACGAGGTCGTCGGACTCCTCCGGGTCGCCGGCCAGCACCGCGTAGCCGACGGCGCCGACGAGCAGGAAGAACGGGTGGGCGAGCGAGAGCTGCCCGGCCTGCCCGACCAGCAGCGTCAGCCCGATCCCGCCGACGGCGCCGATGAGGATGTACTGCGCGAGCTTCAGGTAGGCCACGCCCCCGTTGCCGACGATCACCGGCAGCAGCAGCAGCACGACGAGCAGCACGGCCGTGGCGACGATCTTGAGCCAGTTGGGCGGGTGTTTCGTCGTGGTCGCGGGTGCCTTCGGCGGGGCGGCGGGCGGGGTGAAGGTCTCAGACACGACTGAGCTCCTTCGTGCCGAACAACCCGCTCGGTCTGATCACCAGCACCACCAGCATCACGAGGAAGACCGCGCTCTTGGAGAACTCGAAGGAGATGTACTGCGCCGACAGCGCCTCGGTGAGCCCGACGACGATCCCGCCCACGACCGCGCCCTCCGTGGAGTCGAGGCCGCCGAGGATCGCGGCGGGGAACGCGATCAGCGCGATCGCGTGCGTGCCCCGGCCCAGCCCGGCCCCGGAGAAGTCCTGGGTGGCCATGAACAGCACCGCGACCCCGGCGAGCGCGCCCGCCACCAGCCACGCCGTGGCCGTCACGCGGGAGCTGTTGATGCCCATGAGCGCGGCGGCCTCCCGGTTCTCCGCCTGCGCGCGCATCGCGACGCCCCAGTTGGAGTAGCGGAAGGTCAGCAGGAACGCCGTGATCAGCACCGCGCCGACGACCAGCGCGATCGCCTGCGTGCGGAAGACCGTGAGGTCCCCGATCTGGATGGGCTGCGAGTCGTAGGGGTCGCCGATGAACGGGATGTCGGCGCCGACCCGGCGCACGACCTCCTCGGTGATGATCACGTCGATGCCGATGGTGAGCAGCGCCAACGAGTTGTGGTCGGCGCTGCGTGCGTTGCGCAGCAGCACCCGCTCGATCAGCAGCGCGGCCAGTGCCGCGCCCACGATCCCGATGACGGCCGCGAGCACCCAGCCGAGGGCGTCCTTGAGCTCGTAGACGAGGTAGCCGCCGACCAGCACCAGCGAGCCGTGCGCGAAGTTCACCACCTCGGTGGCCTTGAAGATGATGACGAAGCCGAGCGCGAGGAGCGCGTAGACCGCACCCTTGCCCAGCCCGTTGACCAGCAGTTGCAGGAAGGTGTTCATTCCGCGGCCTCCTCGGCCTCGGTGCCCAGGTAGGCGCGGATGACGTCGGGATCGGCCTGGACCTCGGCCGGGAGCCCGTCGGCGATCAGCTTCCCGAAGTCCAGGACGGTGACGCGGTCGGCGATACCCATGACCAGCCCCATGTCGTGCTCGACGAGCAGCACCGAGATGCCGAGCGCGTCGCGCAGGTCGCGGATGGTGACCGCCATCTCGGCGGTCTCGGTGGCGTCCAGGCCGGCCGCGGGCTCGTCGAGCAGCAGCAGGGTGGGTTCGACGGCGAGTGCGCGGGCGATGTCGACCCGCTTCGCGATGCCGTAGGGCAGGGCCGCGACCGGGGAGTCGAGCCGCTCGGCCACGCCGAGGAAGTCGCAGATCTCCTCGACGCGCGCGACGTGCCTGCGCTCGGTGCGCCGGCCCAGCCCGAGCCCGCCGGAGAGGAACCCGCCGGTGGTGAGGACGTGGCGCCCGAGCATGACGTTGTCGCGGACGGTGGAGCCCGGCGAGAGCGCGATGTTCTGGAACGAGCGGCCGATGCCGAGCGCGGCGAGCCGGTGCGGCGCGAGCGCGGTGAGCACGTCGTCGCCGAGCCGGACCCGGCCCTCGGTGGGGCGGTACAGCCCGCTGATGACGTTGAAGCAGCTGGACTTGCCCGCGCCGTTCGGCCCGATCAGGGCGTGCACGGTGCCGGGCGTGACGGTGAAGCTGACGTGGTCGAGCGCGGTGATGCCGCCGAAGCGCAGCGTCACGTCCTCGATCGCCAGCTCCCGGACGCCCTCGCGGAGCTCGACGGGGGCGGCGGTCATCCCGTCCACCTCGACAGCGTCTTGCCGGCCCGGTGGTCGAGCGCCTCGTGCTGCTCGGCCTCGGCCTGCTCCTGCGACTCGGCGTGCCCACCGAGGTAGAGCCGCTGCACGTCGTCGCTCGCGGCCAGCTCGGCGGCCGGGCCGGACAGCGCGACGCGCCCGACCTCCAGCACGACGGCGTGGTCGGCGACCTGCAGCGCCATCGTGGCGTTCTGCTCGACGAGCACGACGGCCGTGCCCTGGGAGTGGATCTCGCGGATGATCCGCGCGATCCGGCCGACCATCTGGGGCGCGAGACCGAGCGACGGCTCGTCGAGCAGCAGGAGCTTCGGGCCCGACATCAGGGCCCGGCCGATCGCGAGCATCTGCTGCTCACCGCCCGACAGCAGGCCCGCGCGTTGCCCGGACCGCTCGTCGAGGACCGGGAACAGCGTCCGGATCCGCTCGCGGGCCGCCGTGCGGACCTCCGCGGACCGCGCGCCCAGCCCACCGGCGCGCAGGTTCTCCTCGACCGTCATGCGGGCGAACACCTGACGGCCCTCCGGCACCGCGACGACGCCGGCGCGCACGATCAGCGCCGGGTCGAGCTTGTCGATGCGGTTGCCGTCGAAGACGATCTCGCCCGCGGACACCGCACCACGGTGCAGCGGCAGCGTGCCGGACACCGCCCGCAGCAGCGTCGACTTGCCCGCGCCGTTGCCGCCCAGCACAGCCAGCACGCCGTCGGCCTCGACCTCGAGGTCGACGTCGGACAGCGCGTGCACCGAGCGTCCGTACCGCACCGACAGCCCGCGCGCGCTCAGCACGGTAGTTCCCGAACCACGTTGAGGCCCCCTTGCCCGCCACCCCCGGTCGGAGTAGCGGGCACATCGTGTGGGGCGTCACACCCTTCAGGCACCCCCACGTGGAGAGGGGTCCGGGCAATGATGACTGTCCGTTACCTCCGGAGAGTCACGATCCAACGACCGGACGAAACAGCGCGACCGCTCAGAGCAGCCCGGCCTCGCTCGCCTTGCCGATCGCCTCGACACGGTTGCGCGCACCGAGTTTGTGCAGGGCGGACTGCAGATAGGTCTTGACGGTGTTGCGTGCCAGACCGGTGCTCTCCGCGATCTCCGGGTTGGTGCGGCCCTGCGCGGCGAGGCGCAGCACCTCGTACTCGCGCCGGGTGAGCCCGCTGCGGGCCAGCGCGGCACCCCGTCCGTCGACGCCCGGGGTCATCCGCGGGTCCGACACCCGCTCCCCCTTCAGCACGCGCCGTAGCGCAGCGACCAGGTCGGTGGCCGCGGCGTCCTTGAGCAGGGCGCCGTGCGCACCCGCGTCGAGCGCCGCCTGCACGCCGTGGTGGTCGCCGTGGGCGGTGAACACCACGACCTTGGCCTCCGGGCAGCCCGTCCGCAGGCCCGCGACCACCTCGGGCGCGAGCATGTCGGGCAGCCGCAGGTCGAGCAGGACGAGGTCGGGTCGCAGGCCGGGCGCCCGCTCCAGCGCGGTGCGGCCGCTCTCCGCCGCCCCGACGACCACCAGCGACGGCTCCCCGCGCAGCAGCAGCGCGACGCCGTCACGCACCACCGGGTGGTCGTCGACGACCATCACCCGCGCCGCGCTCACCGATGCACCGGCAACAGCATGCGCAACGTCGTGCCGCCGTCCTCGTCGTGGACGAGGCTGACCCGTCCGTCCAGGCGCGCGGCCCGCTCCACCAGCATCCGGATGCCCAGCCCCGCCCCGTCGGCCGGGTCGGCCGCACCGTTGTCGGCGGGCGACCCGTCGTCGGCCACCGCCACCTGCACCCCGCCGTCGACCATCCCCAGGCTGACGACGACGGTCGCGGCCCCGGCGTGCTTCTCGACGTTGAGCAGCCCCTCGCGGACGGCCCCGGTCAGCAGCGCGGTGCGCTCGGCGTCGAGCGGGACGACCTCGCCGAGCTGCACCAGCCGGGCCGGCACGCCGGTGCGGGCCTCGAAGCTGCGGCAGTGCTCGGCCAGCTCGATCGGCAGCGCCCGCTCGGGGCTCGACTCGGCCAGCGCCAGCAGCGACTCCCGCAGCGCGAGCGACGCGGCGGACACGTCGAGCTCGAGGCGCCCCAGCCGCGTGCTCAGGATCGGGTTGTCGGGCATGGTCGTGCGCAGGTCGCGGACCTGCGCCCCGATGGAGAACAGCATCGCGCCGACCGAGTCGTGCAGGGAGGCCTGCATCCGCTGACGCTCGGCCGCCACCGCGGTGGTCCGGCCGGCCTCGGCCGCGTCGGCCAGCCGCAGTGCGCGCGACGCCTCGCGGGCCACCGCCTGCACGGCGCCCACCGCGTCGTCCCCGAACTCGCCGGGCCCGCGCAGCGCCGCGTAGGCGACGGCGACCGTGTCGACCCGCCCGTCCCGCTCGGCGAGCACCGGCACGGCGAGCATCGCCGACATCGCCTCCCGGCGCACCATCCCGTCGAAGTGGTGGGTGATGCTCGACGACGTCACGTAGTCGCTGACCCGCACGGGTTCCCCGACCGCGAGCACCCGACCGCCCACGCCCTGACCGATCGGCACGGCGAGGTCCTTCAGCGAATCGGTGCGGCCCCCGGCGATCCAGCGGATGACGGCCTGGCCCGGACCGTCGAGGTCGGCGACGAACCCGGCGTCGGCACCGGCGGCGTCGCGGATCAGGCGTGCGGTGCCCTGCAGGGCGAGCACCCGGTCGAGCACGGAGAGCAGGCCGTCGCGTTCGGCGAGGAGCGCGTTGAGCGCGTGCTCCTGCTCGCGGGCCCGCTCGGCGGCGCGGTCGCTCGAGGGCATCCGCGGACGATCGCACACCGGAGGGCCTGCGCGACACACCCGATCGGCGACCCGGGACGGATCAGCGACCACGCAGCTCGCGGTCGAGCTCCACGGGCTCGGGCAGCGACTCCGGCGCCCGGCGCGGGGAGGGGATGCCGGCCACCGGCACGTCGGGCGACGCCGGGCACGGCGACCGCACGGGGCCGCGGTCGTGTACGGGGTCGCGCCGGGGGACCTGACGGTCGCGCAGGCGCACCATTGCACCGATCGTGATCGCGACGCACAGCGCTGTGACGCACCACGCCGCTGCGACCAGCGCGACCCATCCGATCACGGATCCGTTCACCCCCCGACACCTCGTGTGCACAGAGTGTGGGGCCTGCTTCCGTTCCGCGCACGACAGCGCACCCGGACGTGCGTACCTGATCGTGCACATGCCGTACCTCACGGCGACCGAACGGCGTCCCTGAACGCCCTATCCGACGTCGGGGACGGCGGGGCCCAGCAGGTCGTCGGCGTCGACGATCCGGTAGGCGTACCCCTGCTCGGCGAGGAAGCGCTGGCGGTGGGCGGCGTAGTCGGTGTCGAGGGTGTCGCGCGAGACCACCGAGTAGAAGTGCGCCTGCCGCCCGTCGGCCTTGGGCCGGAGCAGCCGCCCCAGCCGCTGGGCCTCCTCCTGCCGCGACCCGAACGTGCCCGACACCTGGATCGCGACGCTCGCCTCCGGCAGGTCGATGGAGAAGTTCGCGACCTTGCTGACCACGAGCACCGGCAGGTCGCCCTGGCGGAACTGCTGGAAGAGGACCTCGCGCTCCTTGTTGCGCGTTGACCCCTGGATGACCGGCGCGTCGAGGACCTCGCCGAGCTCGTCGAGCTGGTCGAGATAGGCGCCGATGACGAGTGTCGGCTCGCCGGGGTGCCTCGCGAGGATCGACTTCACCACGGCGAGCTTCGTGTGCGCCGTGGACGCCATCCGGTAGCGCTCCTCGGCCTCGGCGACCGCGTAGGACATGCGCTCGGCGTCGGTCAGGGTGACCCGGACCTCGACGCAGTCGGCGGGGGCGATCCAGCCCTGCTGCTCGATGTCGCGCCACGGGGCGTCGTAGCGCTTGGGCCCGATCAGGGAGAAGACGTCGCCCTCGCGGCCGTCCTCGCGCACGAGCGTGGCGGTGAGGCCGAGCCGGCGGCGGGACTGCAGGTCGGCGGTCATCCGGAAGACCGGCGCGGGGAGCAGGTGCACCTCGTCGTAGATGACCAGGCCCCAGTCGCGGGAGTCGAACAGCTCCAGGTGCCGGTACTCGCCCTTGGTCTTGCGCGTGATCACCTGGTAGGTGGCGATGGTGACCGGCCGGATCTCCTTGCGCTCGCCGGAGTACTCGCCGATCTCCTCCTCCGTGAGGCTCGTGCGGGCGATCAGCTCGCGCTTCCACTGCCGACCGGCGACGGTGTTCGTGACGAGGATGAGCGTGGTGGCCTGGGCCTGCGCCATCGCGGCCGCGCCCACCAGCGTCTTGCCCGCGCCGCAGGGCAGCACGACGACACCGGAACCACCCGCCCAGAACCCCTCGACGGCCTGGCGCTGGTAGTCACGCAGCGTCCAGCCGTCCTCGGCGAGGGAGATGGGGTGCGCCTCGCCGTCGACGTAGCCCGCGAGGTCCTCGGCGGGCCAGCCGGCCTTGAGCAGCGCCTGCTTGAGGTGTCCGCGCTCGGACGGGTGCACGATCACGGTGTCGTCATCGACGCGCGCGCCCAGCAGCGGGGCGATCTTCTTCTGCCGGAGGATCTCCTCCAGCACCGCGCGGTCGAGCGCCACGAGCACCAGACCGTGCACCGGCGACTGGACGAGCTGCAGCCGTCCGTAGCGGCCCATCGTGTCGACGACGTCGACGAGCAGCGCCTGCGGCACGGCGTAGCGGGAGAAGCGCACGAGCGCGTCGACGACCTGCTCGGCGTCGTGCCCGGCGGCACGGGCGTTCCACAGCGCGAGCGGGGTGACCCGGTAGGTGTGGACGTGCTCGGGTGCGCGTTCCAGCTCGGCGAACGGCGCGATCGCGACGCGGGCGGCAGCCGCGTCGGCGTGGTCGATCTCGAGCAGGAGCGTCTTGTCGGACTGGACGATGAGTGGTCCATCGGTCACGGCGAGTGTGCCTCCGAGCCTACGAGGATGTGATCGGCGTCTCGGTGAACGGCGCACGGTCGTCGACCGGCGGCCGTCACGACGACGGGGGCGGCGCCGAGGTTGGGCTATGCTCGATGCGCACCATCAGCGAGAACGCACGAGTCCCAGTACGATCATACCCGCTCCGAGCGGCCGCCACCCTTCCCCAGAGGGCGCGTGTCGCCGACACCCGGGTGCACGGAACGACGCGGACGCCGGCGACCCGGCGGCCGCCCACGACAGAAGGCGCGCATGCCCGACCCGACACCCCGAACGATGCTCCCCGAACCCGACAGGCGGCCACCCACCGCCGCTGGGGGGCGTTTCGGCTCCCTCGGTCTCGCGGTCGGGCACCCCGGCGTGTCAAGGTTCGTCGGATCGTCGCCGGCAATCCTCAGGGGGACGTTGACGTGACCACCACCGAGCTCGGGGCCCCGTGGTCCGAGCGCCTGAACCCGCGCAACTGGTCGCTGGCGTGGAAGCTCATCGCCATCGGTCTGGTGCCGGCGCTGCTGGCGCTCACGCTGGGGGTGCTCCGCATCTCCGACCAGGCGGGTGACGCGGCGACGCTGGGCACGAGCAACCGCCTGCTGGAGATCCGTGGGCAGGTCGCGGGGGCCGCCGACGCACTGCGCCAGGAGCGCGACGAGGCCGCTCTGTTCGTCGCCACGGGCCGCACCGACGACCGCGGCGTCCTCGACATCGGCATCGGCCAGACCGACGCCGACGTGCAGGAGGCGGTCGACGCCGTCTCGGGGGCCGGGCCGGACGAGTTCGACAACACCACCCGCAACGCGCTCGCGGGCACGCAGGACGCGCTCGGCCAGCTCGGCGCGCTGCGCACCGACGTCGCCACCAGCCAGAACACCGGCCCTGACCAGGTGGTGGAGCGCTACAGCGCGGTCATCGCCCGCGTCGACGGCCTGGAGCGCGCCCTGCTGCGCCAGCTCCGCACCCCCGACGTCGCCGGCCTGGCCGACGCCCTCACCGCGGCCACGAGCGCGAGCGAGCAGCTCGCCGTGCAGCACACGGTGCTCGGCGCCTCGATCCGCGCGGGCCAGCTCCTCGATCCCGCCCGCCAGGCGAGCATCGCCGCCGACAACCGGCTGACCTCGGCGTACAGCGACTACCAGGTCGCCCTCACCCCGGAGCAGCTCGCCGCGTTCGGCACGTTCGACGGCGGCGACGCCACCGGCGCGCTGTCCACCGTCAAGCAGCAGATCCTCGCCACCCCGGCGGACCGGCCGGTCGTCGTCGACCCCGCCCAGTGGGACGCCGCGTTCGCCACCGCGCTGGCCGCGGTGCAGAACTCCGGCTCGCTGATCCGCGACGACATGGTGGCCCGCAGTAGCGCGGCCGAGGAGCAGGCCAGCAACCTGGCCGGCATCAACTCCGTGATCCTGATGCTCGGCCTGCTGGTCGGCATCACCATCGCGATCCTGGTGGCCCGGGCGCTGGTCCGGTCGCTGCGGGTGCTGCGCACCGCGGCACTCGACGTCGCCGAGCGGCGGCTTCCGCAGGCGGTCGAGAGCATGCGCGCGGGCGACGCCCCCGACGTCACGGTCGACCCGGTTCCGCTGAACACCAGCGACGAGGTGGGCCAGGTGGCCCGCGCGTTCGACGCGGTGCACGGGCAGGCGATCCGCCTCGCGGCCGACCAGGCCGCGCTGCAGACCAACGTCAGCTCGATGTTCGTCAACCTCTCCCGCCGCAGCCAGGCCCTCGTCGAGCGCCAGCTGCAGCTCATCGAGCAGCTGGAGAGCAACGAACAGGACCCCGACCAGCTGTCGAACCTGTTCCAGCTCGACCACCTCGCCACCCGCATGCGCCGCAACTCCGAGAACCTCCTGGTCCTCGCGGGCACCGACCTCGCGAAGCGCAACATCGCGCCGGTCCCGATGGTCGACGTGCTCCGGGCCGCGGTGTCGGAGATCGAGCAGTACCAGCGCATCGTCGTGCAGGCCCCGCCGACCACCACGATCGTCGGCCGCGCCGCGAGCGACCTCGTCCACCTGCTGGCCGAGCTGCTCGACAACGCCACCAACTTCTCCCCGCCCGACTCGCAGGTGGTCATGAGCACCACCCGCACCGCGGAGGGCGACATCCTGGTCGAGATCGCCGACCGCGGCGTCGGCATGATCGACTTCGAGCTGGCCGACGCCAACCAGCGCCTCGGCGGCCCGTCCTCGGTCGACGTCTCCGCGTCGCGCCGCATGGGCCTGTTCGTGGTCGGCCGCCTCGGCGCCCGCCACAACATCGAGGTGCAGCTCAGCACGTCGTCGACGGGCGGGGCCGGCACCGGCCTCACCGCATCGGTCACCGTGCCCGCGCAGCTCGTGCCCACCACCGAGCGGGAGCTGGCCCGCCCCGTCCCCGCCATCGCGCAGGGCGGGAGCGGTCCGTCCGCGTTCGACGTGCCGCCGCAGCGCGGAGGGGCCAACGGCAGCGGTCGCAACGGTTCGCTCTCCGCCCTGGTCGCGGGCGCCGACGGCCCGGCCACGCCGGCGTCGGCGTTCGACCCCGGCCCCGGCGGGTACCCGCCGGTCAACGGATCGTCCACCGCAACGCCGTCGCTGCCCACCCGGCGGCCCGGGTCGTCGCTGCACCCGGACGGTCCCTCCGTCGCCGAGCAGGCCCGCCAGGACCAGCTCGCCGCGGCCGAGCGGTCCCGCCAGGAGCGCTCCGACCGTCCCGACCACGGCGCCGGGTACGGCACTCCCGCAGGCCAGGGCCCCGACGACACCGACGGCGTCGAGCACACCGCCAGCCTGTTCGACGGTGCCGACCGGGACGCAGAGGACCGGGACGCAGAGGACCGCGACGCAGAAGACCGCGGCGCCGCCGAGCAGGACGCAGAGGACCGCGACGCAGAGGACCGCGACGCAGAAGACCGCGACGCCGCCGAGCAGGACGCAGGCGAACAGGACACGCGCGGGGCGGACGAGCAGGACGCAGCCGGGCGCGACGACGAGCCGGACACGACGGTGGAGGGCGGGCCCGACGACACCGCCACCACGGCGTACGCGATCGTCGCCCCCCGCGAACAGCCCGCCGTGGAGGCCGACCGCGCCCGTCACGTCCTCGCCGATCCCGACGAGGACGAGACCGCGCACGCCACCGACGGGGAGCCGGGTCCCGACCCGGCCGACCGCGCGGACCCGGCCGCCGACTCCACCGACGCGGGCACCGCGCGCCGCACGGCCACCGGCCTCGCCGCCGGTGCCGCCGCCGCCGCGGGTGCCGCCGCAGCGGCCGGTGGCTCCGGGCCCGACGCCCCTCCGGCCGGGGACCGGGCCGCCTCCAACGGGGCGATGCCGCGCAACCCGTGGCCGCAGGGCGGGCCGCCGCACGCCCCGGCCGCCCAGCCGCCCCCCGCGGCACCGGCCGGCAACGGCAACGGCCCGGCCCCGCACACCGGCAACGGCTCGGCGCCCGCCCCGCAGGCCGACCCCGCCCCGCAGGCCACGCCGGCCGACCGGCCGGCCCCGCCCGCACTGCCGCAGCGCCGGCCCTCGCCGGTCCGGCCGGCCGCGGCCGAACCGGCCGAGCAGGCCGCCCCTGCCACGGCGCCGATCCCCTTCGCCCGTCAGGCGACGCCGCCGGCACCCCCCGCCTCGATGCCGCCGGCGTCGATGCCCGCCGCGGCCGCCCCAACACCCTCCTTCCCGGCGACGCCGGTCCAGGAGCCCTCCACCGCCGGGTCGGACGGGCTGTTCGCGCCGAGCACACCTGCCGACCGCACCGAGGCTCCGCCGGCCGCCGCTCCGCCGGCCGCCACTCCACCGGCCGCCGCCTCGGGGGCCCCGGCCGACGCCGTCCCGGCCGGGCGGCCCGAGGGCAGCGGGTTCGAGCTCGGCGAGACGACCCCGATCTTCGAGGAGATCGCGTCGGCCTGGTTCCGCTCCAACCGGCCGCTCCCGGTCGACTGGGAGGCGGAGGCCCGGTCCGCGGGTCCCTCGCCGCAGGTCCGGCCGCGTCCGGCCGCGGGGCTGTCGCCCGCACTCCCGGTCCGGCCCGCCCGACCCGTCACCGGGCCGCCGCCGGTGGCGCCCTACGCCCCGGCTCCGCAGCAGCCGGCCCAGCAGCCCTCGGTCCCGCAGCCTGCGGCCGCACAGCCGCCGGCCGCGCCGCCGCAGGCGGCCCCGCTGCCCCCGGCTCCCCAGCCGCCGGTGCCGCCCGCACAGGCCGTACCCCCGGTCCAGCCCCGGTCCACGCCGGTCGCGCCGCCCGTGGCGGCCCCGGCCGAGCCCGCGCCGGCGCTGTCCGCGCGGTCGGAGCCGACCGCGTTCTCCAGCTCCGCCGACGAGGGCTGGCTGGCGGCGAACAACGCCGCTCCGGTCACCGACCGGCCGGACGAGGTCACTGCAGCCGGGTTGCCGAAGCGCCGTCCGCGCGCACGGCTCGTCCCGGGCAGTGCAGGATCTGCCGTGCTGGCCCCGCCCGTCTCCCCCGCACGCAGTGCGGAGAGCGTGCGCGGCCGGCTCGCCAGCTACCAGCAGGGTGTCCGTCAGGGGCGCGAGAGCAGGCACCGCGGCGATGTCGCCAACGGTGCCACCGAGTCCGCCAACGCGGGCGGAAACCACGACGAGGAGCGACAGTGACAGCGCCACAGACACAGCCGAGCCGGTTCGGATGGCTGGTCACCAACTTCGCGGAGCGGGTCCCCGGTGTCGCGCACGCCATCGTGGTATCCGCCGACGGCCTGCTCCTCACCAGCTCCGACCGGCTCCCCCGCGACCGGGCCGACCAGCTGGCCGCGGTGGCATCCGGCCTGATCAGCCTCACCCAGGGCGCCGCACGGTGCTTCGACGCGGGCGGGGTGGTGCAGACGGTCGTCGAGATGGACCGGGGCATCGTCCTGCTGATGTCGATCAGCGACGGGTCCTGCCTGGCCGTGCTGGCGTCACCGAGCTGTGACATCGGCCTGATCGGATACGAGATGACCCTGCTGGTCGACCGCGTCGGCCAGCTGCTGACCCCCGAGCTGCGCGCCGAGCTGCAGGGCTCCTTCGGGCCCTGAGCCACGCGACCCGTCCACCACGATCGGTAGAAGAAGGCAGGTGATGTTCCGATGACCTCCGGTCCCGACGACGAGCGCCGGCAACCCTCGGAGCCGACTTTCGCCGACGTCATGAACGGCTTCAGCTTCGACAGCGCGCGTCCGTCGCGCCGTCGCCGGTGGGGTCGCAAGCGCGACGACGACGCCGAGCAGGCCCCCACGCCTGCACCGTCCTCCGTCCCCACCGCCCGCCCTGCCGTCGAGCCGGTCAACCCCGGCCCGATGACCGGGCCGATCGACATGCGGGTCAACGACGCCGAGCAGTTCGGCACGGGCGGCGGCGCGTCGGCCGTCCGGCCGTATGCGTGGACCCGCGGACGCACGAAGTCCGGCTTCGACCTGGCCATCGAGACCCTCGTCTCCACCAGCCAGCGTGGCCGCGACCAGATGGGCCTGCTGCAGGTCGAACACCGCGCTGTGGCCGAGCTCTGCGAGGCCGCGCGCTCGGTCGCCGAGGTGGCCGCCCTCCTCTCCCTGCCCCTGGGCGTCGCCCGGGTGCTGCTGGGGGACATGGCGGGCCTCGGCGTCGTCACCGTGCACCAGACCGCGAGCAGTGCCGGCAGCGCGCCGGACCTCGCCCTGATGGAAAGGGTTCTGAGTGGACTCCGTCGGCTCTAGGCCTCAGACGATCGCCACCACGGCGACGATCTCGGCCAAGATCGTGGTGGCCGGGGGCTTCGGCGTCGGCAAGACCACGTTCGTGGGCTCGGTCTCCGAGATCGTCCCGCTGACCACCGAGGCGGTGATGACCGAGGCGAGCGCCGGTCACGACGACCTCACCGCAACCCCGAACAAGACCACCACCACGGTGGCGATGGACTTCGGCCGCGTCTCCCTGGACAAGGAGCTGATCCTCTACCTGTTCGGCACCCCCGGGCAGCACCGGTTCTGGTTCATGTGGGACGACCTGGTGCGCGGCGCGATCGGTGCCGTCGTCCTCGTCGACACGCGGCGCCTGGCCGACTCGTTCGCGGCCATCGACTTCTTCGAGGACCGCGGGCTGCCCTACGTCGTCGGCCTCAACTGCTTCGACGGGCTGCAGCAGCACCGTGTCGAGGACGTGCGGGAGGCGATGTCGATCGACCCGGCCGTCCCGATCGTCACCTGCGACGCCCGGAACCGGGACTCCACCAAGGCCGCCCTGATCTCGCTGGTCGAGCACGCGATGGCCCACCGGATGGCGGCTCGCGCCGGACGCTGAGCCCGGGTCAGTCCTCCACGAGCGCGATGGAGGTGATCCGGTGCAGAGGTACGCGGTGCAGCCCGCCGTCGGTGCGGTCGCGGCCCTCGACCACGCCGCCGCCGACGGTGAGCGGCTCCAGCACGCGCTCGCCCGCCACGCCGTGCCCGTCGACGAACCCGAGCCAGACCGTCAGCTTCTCCTGCGCCGCGCGGCGCAGGGTGTCGAGCGTGCTCGACCGACCGTTGGTGGCGCTGCGGCGCACGCCGGCGAGCGCGTCACCCGCGCGCATGCGGGACACGAGCGCGGTCAGCTGGGCGGGGTCGGGTTGGGGCGGCAGGCCGCGCTCCGGTGAGCGGCGGGCGGGCGTGGTGCGCCTCCCCCGGGCCGCCAGGTCGAGGACGGCTCCGCCGGTGTCCTCCGCGGCGGGGGTGAACCCTGCGGCGCGCAGCCCGTCGAGCAGCTCCACCAGCGGCAGGGGGCTCACGACGACCGTCGGGGCGATCCGCCGCAGCTCCAGCCCGATGGTGTCCGGGTGGGCCAGCACCTCCGAGATCAGCACGTCGTCGTCGGAACGCAGGAACGCCGCGGCCGCGCCGCCGCGCAGGCGCCCGTGGCGGCGTGCGACGTCGTCGACGAGGTAGGTCAGGCCCTGGGGCACGGGCGTGGCGGAGCGGCGCGCCAAGAGCTCGTGCAGGTCGGCGGCGCTACGGCCGGCGTCCAGCGCCCGGCGGACGGTGGCCTCGGTGAAGCGGTAGACCGTGGCGCCACCCGCCGACTCGACCTCCGCCATCAGGTCGAGCTCCCTGGCCAGCTCGGGCACGAGCGGGCCGGGCGCGACGGCGGTGAGGTCGGCCTGCAGGAGCACGTGGTCGATCGGCTCGGGCAGTGCGGCCCGCAGCGCCGCGACGATCCGGTCCGGGTCCTGCAGCACCGCCCGGCCGGGCGTGGACAGCGCGTCGAGGGCGACGACGCCGAGCACGGTGCCCTCGGTGAGCGCCCAGCCGACGACCTCGTCGCGCAGCCGGCCGCCACGGCGCGGGGCGCGCCAGGCGAGGAGGTCGGCCAGCGCGGCGGGCGAGGAGGGGGCGGTACCCGGCGGGAGCTCCGCGAGCCCGGCGAGGACGCGGCGGCGGTCGCGCGGGGCCAGTGGGCGGCGCACGGCGTCGGACAGCGGGCTGATCGGACGCCCGGCGTCGTCCTTGCGGCCGACCAGCCCGGGCAGCCGGGGCAGCGCGAGCCAGGTGCGGGCCAGCAGCGACCAGCGCACCTCCGGGCCGCCGGCCAGCCACACGTCGGCGTGGGTCGTCGGCAGGAACTCCGCGGGCACGCCGTCGGTCGTCCCGACGAGGTCGGCGGCCACCATCACCTCGACGAGCAGCGCGGCCGTCGGCTCGTCGACGTCCATCTCCTTGGCCGCGCGGCGCAGCTCGCGCACGCCGAGGCCCCCGGAGCGCAGCGCGGGCGGCGGGGTGCGGCCCCAGAACGCGAGGAGCAGCTCCACCTGCCGCAGGACGCCGAGTGCGGCCCCTGCCGCGGTGCCGTCGACGACGTCCGCGCCGCGGTCGCGGGGGGCGAGGTCGGGCGGGTCGACCACCACGGACCCCAGCGGGCGGTCGCCACGCAGGACCAGGCCGACCTGGCGGGGCAGCTCGACGGTCTCGGGGTCGGTACGCAGCAGCAGCCCGCGGCTGAGCAGGCGCCCGACCGGGGTGTCGCCCGCGCCGCGGCTGCGCCCGATCGGCGGGCCCGCGGCCAGCGTGTCCAGCACCCGCCGCTCCTCGTCGTCGACGCCGGCGAGCAGGTCGGCCAGCGCGGAGGACCCCGCGGGCCCCGTCGACGCCCGGCCGAGCCCACCGGGGTGGCGGGGCACGACGTCGCGGACGGCCGGGACGACCGAGATCTCGGCGTCGGGGCCCCAGGCGACAGCGCGGGCGCGCAGGGCGTCGAGGGCGTCGGTCAGGACAGCGGCGGGGACGTCGGGGCCCAGGAGGCGGGCGATCTCGGTGCGGGGCACGGGTGCGGTGTCGGCGTCGGCCACGGCGAGGGCCTCGAGCACGGCGAGGGTGACGGTGTCGAGCTCGTCGCAGGTGCGGTGGACCGAGGCCCGGATCGCGGCGCGGGTGGCGAGCACGGTGACGTCGGCGGGCGGGGGCACCCCGAGGTCGGGGCGCAGCGCCAGGAGCCGGGCGAGCGTGTCGTCGTCCTGGGCGCGCAGCCAGTCGACCAGCGGCGTGGGCACCGGTCCACGGTAGTCGGTGGCATGGGAGATACTGGCGGTCGACCACCGACACCTGGAGGAACCGTGGCGAAGGCCGCCCCCGCAGGACGCATCGACCCCACCTGGCCGGAGCTGCCCGAGGGCGAGCACCCCGTCAGCGAGCTCGCCAGCCCCGTGCAGGGCTCGCTGTCGCCCTTCGGCGACATCGAGTTCCCGCTCGACGAGGTGCCCTACGTGCACCCCGTCACGGAGATCAACCGCTGAGCCGTCCATCGACGGTCACCGGCCTGCTGCTCGCGGCCGGTGCGGGGCGCCGGATGGGCGGCCCCAAGGCGCTGGTCGAGCTGCACGGCGAACCGCTCGTCCGCCGGGCCCTGCGCGTGCTCGCCGACGGCGGCTGCGCCCCGCTGGTCGTGGTGCTGGGCGCCGCCGCCGACGACGTGGCCGCGGCGCTGCCCGCGGGCGTGCACACCGTGCGGGCCCCCGACTGGGGGTCCGGCATGGGCGCCTCGCTGCGCGCGGGCCTCGCAGCCCTCGACGGCGACGCCGCCCTCGTGCACCTCGTGGACCTGCCGGGGGTCACCGCGGAGGCGGTGGCGCGGCTCGTGGCCGCCCCGGTGGGCCCCACCGCGCTGCGCCGCGCCGCCTACGACGGCCGCCCGGCCCATCCCGTGCTGCTCGGCCGCACCCACTGGGACGCGGTCGCCGCGTCGGCCACCGGTGACGCCGGGGCCCGCGCCTACCTCGGCGGGAACCCCGACGTCGAACTGGTCGAGTGCGGCGACGTCGCCGATCCCGACGACGTCGACACCCCCGAGGCGCTGGCCCGGTTCACGGGTCAGAGAGACAACCGCTGACCCTCGCGGATCACGTCCGGGTTCGCGGCGAGGCCCGGGTTCTTCTCGACGATGGCCTGCCAGCCGCCCGCCACGTTCCGGGCACTCGCGATACGGCTGAGCGTGTCGCCGCGCTGCACGACGTACCCGCCGTCGGTGGGGCCGCTGAGCCGCACCCGCTCCGGCTGGGCGGCCGGCGCAGCAGCCGGGGCGGAGCGCTCCGAGGCCGCCTCCCCGCGCACGCCGGTCTGGCGCGAGCAGCTCGGCCAGGCGTTCCAGCCCTGGACGGCGAGCACCCGCTCCGCGACGACGATCTGCTCCGCGCGGCTCGCCTGGTAGGCGACCGGGGCGAACTCGCCGCCGCCGAACCCGCGCCACGTGCTCGGGGAGAACTGCAGGCCACCGTGGTAGCCGTTGCCGGTGTTGATGTCCCACCGGCCGCCGCTCTCGCACTGCGCGAGGCGGTCCCACGCGCTGTCCGGCGCCGCGCTCGCGGCGGGGGCCGCGATCACGAGCGGGACACCGGCGACGGCTCCGGCGAGCGCGGTGCGGGCGATGGCCCGCCCGGCGCCGTCGAACTTCGCGGGGGCACGGTGACGGCCGCGGTATCGAGCCATGGGTCTTCTCCGGCGCGGCGCACGGACGCGGGCGGGGAGCGGCCGGTCCGTTCCTGTCCCACGCGGAATCCGTGAGGAGGTCGGGTCTCCGGGTCGCCGGACAGGGGAGCGCTGCGACACCGGGGGCCGTCCGGATCGGGGGTCCGGGCGGCCGTCGGCGACGCTACGTGCGGTTGGGGCGGACTCCAAGACGGCGTGTCCGCGCGACTCGCCGTCCAACCTGGACACGGCCGGCCCGATGGGGTGACGTCTGCGCAGGTCACCGCGACCGATAGTCACGACGCGCGTCACCGGAAAGGGTTGCGCCCATGTGAGGCACATCACTTCCGCCGGCGGTTCCGTGGCGGCCGACACGTCCCCGGGCCCGCGCCGTAGGGTCTGCGTCGTGGAGCTGACGCACGTGGACGGGGCCGGCGCGGCCCGGATGGTGGACGTCACCGACAAGGTGGCGACGGCGCGCACCGCGGTCGCGACGGGGGTGCTGCGCACCACGGCGGAGGTGGTGGACCTGCTGCGCCGCGACGGCCTGCCCAAGGGCGACGCGCTGGCGACCGCCCGCATCGCCGGGATCATGGGCGCCAAGCGCACCCCGGACCTCGTCCCGCTGTGCCACCCGATCGCACTGAGCGGCGTCGTCGTCGACCTCACGCCCGACGGCGCCGAGGTCGGCATCCGCGCCACCGTGCGCACGACCGACCGCACGGGCGTCGAGATGGAGGCGCTCACCGCCGTCGCGGTCGCCGGGCTGGCGCTGCACGACATGGTCAAGGCGGTCGACCCGGCCGCGGTGCTCGACCACGTGCGCGTCGAGCGCAAGGACGGCGGGAAGACCGGCACCTGGGTGCGGCCCGAGGACCGTTCGTGAAGCGCGCGCGGGTCGTCACCGCGTCCAACCGGGCGGCGGCGGGCGTGTACGCCGACCGCGGCGGCCCGCTGATCGCCGACTGGCTGCGCGAGCGGGGCTACGAGACCCCCGACCCCGCGGTCGTGCCCGACGGCGAGCCCGTCGGTGACGCGCTGCGCGCCGCGGTCGCCGACGGCGTCGACGTCGTGATCACCACGGGCGGCACCGGCATCTCGCCGACCGACGCCACGCCGGAGGTCACCCGCGGCGTCCTCGACTACGAGGTGCCCGGCCTGGCCGACGCGATCCGCGCCGCGGGCGCACCGACCGTGCCCACCGCCGTGCTCTCGCGCGGCCTCACGGGTGTCGCGGGCCGCACGCTGGTCGTGAACCTCCCCGGATCGACAGGGGGAGTTCGCGACGGTCTCGGCGTGCTCGCGGGCGTGCTCGACCACGCCGTGGACCAGCTCAGGGGAGGCGACCACACATGACGATCGTCGTACGTGCCGCGGTGGGCGAAGAGCCCCTCGACGTGGCCGAGCACGCCGCACTGGTCGACCACGCCGCCGCGGGCGCCGTGGTGACGTTCGCGGGCGTCGTGCGCGACCACGACGGCGGCCGTGCGGTGCGCGGGCTGGAGTACAGCGCGCACCCCACGGCCGGGTCCGTCGTGGAGCAGGTGGCCGCCGACGTGGCGGCCCGGTCCACCGGCGTCCGCGCGATCGCGGTGAGCCACCGGGTGGGTCGCCTGGAGATCGGCGAGGTCGCGCTGGCGTGCGCGGTCGCCGCCGATCACCGCAAGGAGGCCTTCGACACCTGCGCCGAGCTCGTCGAGGAGGTGAAGCGCCTGCTGCCGGTCTGGAAGCACCAGGCGTTCGCCGACGGGTCCGACGAGTGGGTCAACTCGACCTGAGCGTCAGACCTGGATCGACTGCCCGACACGCAGCACGTTCGGGTTGCTGAGCACGTCGCTGTTGTCGTTCCACAGCTGCTGCCACGTGGTGCCGTTCGCGGCGGCGATCCGGGAGAGCGTGTCGCCCGCGCGGACGGTGTAGTTGCCACCGCCGGACGACGACGGGGCTGCCGCGGCGGGGGCCTCGACGGGGGCGGAGGCGCGCACGCGGGTGGGCTCGGCGGAGCCGTTGAGTCCGAGCTTGCGGGAGCAGGCGGGCCAGGCGCCCCAGCCCTGCGCGGCGAGGGTGCGCTCGGCGACGGCGATCTGCTCGGCGCGGCTCGCGTTGTGCGGCGAGCCGGTGCCACCGAAGGCGCGCCAGGTGGTGGGACTGAACTGCAGGCCACCGGAGTAGCCGTTGCCCGTGTTGATGCTCCAGTTGCCACCGCTCTCGCACTGGGCCAGGCGGTCCCAGTCGGAGTCGGGTGCGGCATTGGCGGTTCCGGCGAGGGCGAGGGGGGCGCCCACGACAACTGCGCCGGCAACGGCCAGCCGCAGGAGACTTCGGCCCGTGGTGATTGCAGGTCGAGAAGTCATTTTCAATGCTCTCCAATTCGCACCGTATCGGAGGACGTGCTCGTCAGCGGCAGGGAGTGATCCGCGGACGCGTCCTTTGCCGGTCCTCGATCACCGTCGTGCAGTGGCCGGGAATCGGCGTCCTCATCCCTGTCCCGTGTTCATCTCGACGGACCGGAGCCGCGGGACAGGGTGTGGCGCGACGGTTCCGGATGCATTTTCGGACGACCCTCACGGATCGACCGACGGACGACGCTACGAGCCGGAACAGGCAGAACGTCCAACTTCCGTGGAGTGACGATTGTCACGGTAACGGCAGCATTACGTGGGCGATACGTGGACATCACCAGGTCACGCGCCTGCCATCACGGGTCGATCACGGCCGAACCATTGCGTTCAAAGTGAAAGTATTGCCGAACCCGTCACACCTTTTGCTCGACCGAGCGTCATCGCCCGTGCACCCACCGCGAGCGGCCCTGCCGCCCGAGGTGGCTTGTGCCCGGGCGGTCCGTCATGCTGGGGCCGTGAACGATCGCCCCGCAGGTCCGGCGGACTCCCCCGCCGCGTTGGCCGCAGCTCTGCGCTCCACCGGATATCTCGCCGACGACGGGCTGGCGACCGCCACGTTCCTCGCGATGCGGATGAATCGCCCCTTGTTCTGCGAGGGGGAACCCGGAACCGGGAAGACCGCACTCGCCCAGGCACTCGCCCAGGTACTGGGCGCGAAACTGATCCGGCTCCAGTGCCACGACGGCATCGACGCCTCCCAGGCGCTCTACGACTGGGACTTCCCGCGGCAGCTCCTGCACCTGCGCGCCCTCGAGGCCACGGCCGGTAGCGGGGCCCTCGACACCGAGGCCGTCGAAGCCTCCCTCTACGACCCGCGCTTCCTGCTCGCCCGCCCGATCCTCGAGGCGCTGCAGACCACGCCGAGCGTGCTGTTGATCGACGAGATCGACCGCGCCGACGACGAGTTCGAGGCGTTCCTGCTGGAGGTGCTCACCGAGCACGCCGTCACGATCCCGGAGATCGGCGAGATCCGGGCGACGGTCCCGCCGCTGGTCGTGCTCACCTCCAACCGCACGCGCGAGGTGCACGACGCCCTCAAGCGCCGCTGCCTCTACCTCTGGCTCGACCACCCCGACCTGGCGCGCGAGATCGAGATCCTGCACTCGCGCCTGCCCGGGATCCCGGAGCGGCTCGCCGCCCAGGTGGCCGGGGCCGTCCGCGCGCTGCGCCAGGCCGACCTCCTCAAGCCCCCCGGCGTCGCGGAGACCATCGACTGGGCCCGGGCGCTGCAGCTCGTCGGCGCGAACCACCTCGACGTCGACAGCGCGGCGGCCACCCTCGGGGCCGTGCTGAAGTACCGCGAGGACGCCGACCGCGTCCGCAAGCAGCTCGACACCCTGCTCGCCTCCTGACGGGCCCGTGACCAGCACCGAGACCCCGGTCGGCGATCCCATCGAGGGACTCGTCGGCTTCACCGTCGTCCTGCGCAGCGCAGGGCTGGCCGTCACGACCGACCGGGTGGCGGCCTTCCTGTCCGCCCTCGACGCACTCGACGTCACCAGCCGCACCCAGACCTACTGGGCCGGCCGCCTCACGCTGTGCTCCGACCCCGACGACCTGCCGCGCTACGACCGCGCCTTCGAGGACTGGTTCACCCCGCCACGCGGCGGCGGCCGCACCCGGATCGTCGACGAGCGCAAGCCGCCGCCGCCGAAGCTGGCCGCACTCACGCCGTCGACGCAGGGCGAGTCCGACGACGAGGGCACCGAGAGCACGCAGGTCTTCACGCGCGCGAGCGGCAACGAGGTGCTGCGCAACCGCGACCTCGCCGAGCTCACCCCGTCCGAGCGCGAGCACCTGCGCCGCCTCCTCGCACTGCTGCGCCCGGAGCTGCCGACCCGGCGGTCGCGGCGGTTGCGGCCCTCCCGGCACGGGGCCACCGACCCGGGCCGCACCCTGCGCGCCGCGCTGCGCGACCACGGCGAGATGCGGCACCTGCGGCGCCGCGACCAGTCCCGCCGACCGCGCCGCGTCGTGCTGCTCGTCGACGTCTCCGGGTCGATGGAGCCCTACGCCGACGCCCTGCTGCGCTTCGCCCATGTCGTCGTGCGGCGCTCGCCGGGCACCGTCGAGGCGTTCACGCTGGGCACCCGACTCACCCGCATCACCCGCGAGCTCCGCATGCGCGACGCCGACCGTGCGCTCGCCGCAGCAGGCCGGGCGATCCCGGACTGGTCCGGCGGCACCCGGCTCGGCGAGGTCATGCGCGCCTTCGTCGACCGGTGGGGGCAGCGCGGCGCCGCCCGGCGCGCGGTCGTCGTCGTGTTCTCCGACGGGTGGGAGCGCGGCGAGACCGAACTGCTCGGCGTACAGATGTCGCGGCTGCACCGGCTCGCGCACAAGCTCGTCTGGGTCAACCCGCACGCAGGCAAGGACGGGTACGCCCCGGTGCAGGGCGGAATAGTCGCCGCCCTACCGTACTTGGACGATCTGCTGGCCGGGCACAGCCTGGCCACCCTGGAAGAGCTTCTCGAGGTGGTTCGGAATGCGTGACGTACTGGGCAAGCTCGACGAGTGGTGGGCCAAGGGCGAGACGGCCGCACTGGCCACCGTCGTCGGCACCTACAGCTCCGCTCCCCGCCAGCCGGGCGCGTCGATGCTGATCGGACCGAACGGCGAGGCCGTCGGCAGCGTGTCCGGCGGCTGCGTCGAGGGCGCGGTGTACGAGCTGGGCCAGGAGGTCCTCGCCGAGGGCCGCCCGCTGTTCCAGCGCTACGGCGTGTCCGACGAGGACGCGTTCACCGTCGGCCTGACCTGCGGCGGGATCATCGACATCTTCGTCGAGAAGGTGAACCCGGAGACCTACGCCGAGCTCGGCCGGATCGCCGAGGCGATCCGCGGGGAGTCCCCCGTCGCCGTCGCCACCGTCATCTCCGGGCCCGCCGAACGACTCGGCAAGCGGCTCATCGTGTGGCCCGACCACGTCGAGGGCGGTACCGGGGCGTCGCGGCTCGACGACGCCATCCGCGACGACGCCCGCGGCCTGCTCGACGCCGGCCGCAACGGACAGGTCACCTACGGTGTCGACGGCCAGCGCCGCGGGGAGGGCCTCACCGTCTTCGTGGAGTCCTTCGCGCCGCCGCCCCGGATGATCGTGTTCGGCGCGATCGACTTCGCCGCGGCCGTCGCCCGCATGGGCAGCTTCCTCGGCTTCCGCGTCACGGTGTGCGACGCGCGGCCGGTGTTCGCCACGGCCTCCCGGTTTCCCGGGGCGAACGAGGTCGTCGTCGAGTGGCCGCACCGCTACCTGCAGGCCGAGGCCGACGCCGGGCGCGTCGACAGGCGCACGGTGCTCTGCGTCCTCACCCACGACCCCAAGTTCGACGTGCCGCTCCTCGAGGTCGCGCTGCGCCTGCCGGAGGTCGCCTACATCGGCGCGATGGGCTCGCGACGCACCCACGACGACCGGGAGGCGCGGCTGCGCGAGAAGGGCCTCACCGAGGTGGAGCTCGCGCGCATGTCGTCGCCGATCGGGCTCGACCTCGGCGCGCGCACCCCGGAGGAGACCGCGGTGTCGATCGCCGCGGAGATGATCGCGCAGCACTGGGGTGGCGCCGGCGTCCGCCTCGCGGAGCGCGACGGCCCGATCCACGTCGGCTGATCCCGTCCGGACGGGCAGGGTCGGTTCCGGAGCCTGCGACACCCGGACCACCCGACCTCCCCGATCGGCGGACACCGCACCCTTTCGCCCCGCCCACTCGACCCGCTCCTCTTGTAGCCTCGACTGCGCTGTGCATCACGTCACCTCGGTGTGCAGGCCGAAGCAATGCAAGGGGGCAATGTGGTCCTCGTCGGAGAAGCGCGCCGGGTCGGCGATTCGGTGCTCCTCGCTCGACGCAGCCCGGAGCAGCGTTCCGAGCACGAGCCGCTGCGGCTGTCGAAGTTCCATGCTCCGGAGATCGTCTTCGGGGAGGGTTCACTGTCCGAGGCCGCGCACGCCGCGGTCCGCCTCGGCGCGCGGCGGCCGTTCGTCGTCACCGATCCGGGGGTGATGGACGCGGGCTGGCCCGCGGAGCTGCTGGCCCAGCTGACCGCCGCCGGGCTCGCCCCGCACGTGTGGCTCGACCTCACGCCCAACCCCAAGGACCACGAGATCGAGGCGGGCTACGAGCGCTACCTCGAGTCGGGTTGCGACGTCGTCCTCGGCATCGGCGGTGGCTCGGTCATCGACGCGGCGAAGGGCATCGCCCTGCTCGCCGCCAACGGCGGGCGGATCCTCGACTACGAGGGCATCGACCGGATCGCGCACCCCATCCCGCCGCTGATCATGATGCCGACGACGTCGGGCACCGGGGCGGACGTCTCGCAGTTCTGCATCGTCACCGACACCGAGCGGCACACCAAGATCACGATCATGGGCCGGGCCCTGGTCCCCGACGTGTCGGTCGTCGACCCGCGGCTGCTCGTCACGATGCCGGAGTGGCTCAACGCGGCCACCGGTCTCGACGCCCTCACCCACGGCATCGAGGCGTTCGTCTCGCTGGCCCACGGCCCGCTCACCGACCACCACGCGCTGCAGGCGATCTCGCTGGTCAACTCGAACCTCGCCGAGACGATGCTGCGCCCGCGCAACCCGGAGGCCCGCTCACTGATGGCGCAGGCCGCGCTGGAGGCCGGGCTGGCGTTCACCAACGCGATCCTCGGCGCCACGCACGCGATGAGCCACCAGGTCGGCGGGATGCTCGACCTGCCGCACGGCGTCGTCAACGGGGTGCTGCTGCCGCACGTCATCCGCTTCAACGGGGCCGACTCCCCGGAGCGCTTCGTCCCCATCGCGCAGGCCATGGGCCTGGACGTGCTCGGCGCCCCCGCCGACGAGGCCGTGCACATGGTCGCGGAGACCGTGCGCGAGCTGGGCGACGAGGTCGGGGTGCCGAAGGGACTGTCCTCGCTCGGCGTCACCGACGCCGACATCCCACGCCTGGCCCAGCTCACGCTCGGCGACGCCTGCCTGACGACGAACCCGCGGGGCGCGTCGTTCGACGACATCGAGAGCCTGTTCCGGGCGGCGATGTGACGGCCAGGTGACCACCGCCGCGTGGCCCCCCAAGCGCACCCCGGCGCGGCCCCGGCCGGACCTCGAGGCACTCACCGGGCTGCGGTCGGGCAAGCCGCACTACTACCCGGAGTACCGGGTGTCCGCGGAGCGCATGCGCCGGGTCATCCATGCCCTGGATCGGATCTCCGCGGCGCTCGTCCGCACGATGGAGGGATCCGAGGCGCTGGTGCGGGCCGTCGTCGAGGCCGCGGCCAACCACCTCTCGGCGGAGTGGGTCGCGTTCGCCATCGTCGACGGTGAGCTGCCGGACGCGGCGCCGCGGCACCTCGTGCGCGGCCCGGACGGTGCCGAGTGGCCCGACCTGGCGACGGTGCCGGTCCGGATCCGCGACCACGTCCGGCACGTCCACCTCGGCGACGCCGACGACGACACCGACCACCAGCACGCGGCCGAGGTCACCCGCCGGCACCTGCACGTGCCCGTGCGGCTCGACGGGAAGGTCGTCGGCGGGTTCATCGCCTGGACGCCCGAGGACCGCGAGATCGACGCCACCGACCAGTCGGTGCTGCGCATCCTGGCCGGTCAGACCGCCGCCGCGCTGCAGAACTGCGCGCTGCACGAGCACTCCGCCCGCCTCTACGCCCGCGCCACCAGCCAGGCCGACGACCTCAAGGCCCGCAACGACCAGCTCCTCGCCACGCAGGCCGAGCTGGGGGCGGCCCGCCAGCGCGAGGTGCTCGACGAGGAGCGCCACCGGATCGCCCGCGAGCTGCACGACAGCGTCACCCAGTACGCGCTGTCGGCCGGCATGCACATCGAGCTGGTGCGCTCCGAGATCGACGACGAGCGGCTGCGCGGACAGCTCGACACCGCGAAGGACCTCACCCGCCGCGCCGTCGAGCAGCTGCGCTCGGCGATCTACGCCCTCAACGAGCGCGACGGCTGCGCCGACGAGGACCTGCCGTCGATGCTGCGGCGCCTCTCGGGTGTGCACATGCCCGACGAGCTGCGGGTCGAGGTGCGGATCGGCGGCAAGCCGGTGGCGCTGCCCGCCGACTGCGAGCAGTCGCTGTTCCGGATCGCCGGCGAGGCCCTGTTCAACACCGCGGTGCACGCCGACGCGAGCAAGGCCGTCGTGCGGCTCGCGTACACCTGCGGGCAGGTCCGGCTGACCATCTCCGACGACGGCCGCGGAAGCCCCGACGCCGTGCGGCGAAGCCTGCGGGTGAGCGTCGCCACCCCGTCCGGCGAGCACCGCGGACTGGTCAACATGCAGACCCGCGCCCGCGAGCTGGGCGGATCGCTGACGTTCCGGCGCGCCCGGCTCGGCGGGCTACAGGTGCAGGTGGACGTCCCCGTCCCCTGCGCACCCGACAGGAGCACACCGTGAATGCCGCCACCCGTACCGACACCCCGACGCGGGCCCGGCCGATGCCGACGCGGATCGTTCTGGTCGACGACCACTCGATCATGCGCCAGGGACTGCGTGCCGTGCTGGAGCGCGAGGACGACCTGCGCGTCGTCGGGGAGGCCGGCACGCCGACCGACGCCATCGCCGCCGTCGCCGCGTCCCGGCCGCACGTCGTACTGCTCGACCTCAAGCTCACCGCGGGCCCGCAGACCGACGGGCTCGACGTCTGCCGCCGCCTCTGCGCCGCCCACCCCGGCCTCGGCGTGCTGGTACTGACCACGTTCGCCGAGGACCGGCTCGTCGTCGAGTCGGTGCAGGCGGGCGCACGCGGGTACGTCGTCAAAGACGTCGACACCACCGAGCTGGTGCGCGCGATCCGCGCCGTGTCGCGCGGGGAGAGCGCGTTCGACGCCCGCAGCGCGTCGGCGATGGTGCGGTCGCTCTCCGGCGGCGTCCCCGACCGGGAGCGGCTCACCGAGCGCGAGCTCGACGTCCTGCGCCTGCTCGCCCGCGGCCTGTCCAACCGGGCGATCGGCGCGGAGCTGTTCATCTCCGAGACCACGGTCAAGTTCCACGTCGGCAACCTCATGCGCAAGCTGATGGTCAGCCGCCGCGCCGAGGCGGTCTACGCGGCCACGAAGCTCGGCCTGCTCTGACCTACTCGCCCGGTGCCTCCGGCAGCCGCTCCAGCACCTGACCGACCAGCTGCGTGAGCGAGCGCAGCTGCCCGTCGACGGAGTCGAACCGCGCCGTGTGCTCGGTCTGGACGTCCTGCACGGCCCGCACCTCGTGCCGGATCTCCTTGACGTCGTCGTCGAGCCGGAGCGCGAGCCACCGCGTCTCGGCGTGCTCGACCGACAGCTTCCGCACCCGGCGCTCGAGACCCTCGTCGGACATGACCCGATGGTCCCACGGCGTGGTCTCCTCCCGCAGCGGTTCACGTGATCCCGCCGCGGATACGCTGCGCGGCCATGCGCCCCTACGCCGAACGCCCCTCCCGCATGGCGCTCCAGATCCTCGCCGACGTGCTAGCGGTGCTGTGGGTCGTGCTGGTCGTCAACGTCGCTCAGGCGGCCAAGGCCCTGGTCAACGGGCTGCAGGGGCCGGCGATGACGCTGGCCGACGCCGGGGACGCCGTGCGGTCGGCGTTCACCGACGCCGCGAACGCCGCGCGCGGGCTGCCCTTCATCGGGGAGGACCTGGCACGGTCGCTCGGCGCGGGGACCGGGGCCGGGGAGTCGCTGGGCAACGCCGGACGCGAGCAGGTGGCCGCGGTCGCGACCGCGGCCACGGGCACCGCCGTCGGGATCGTCCTGATCGGTGCGGCCCCGGTGGTGCTGGTCTGGCTGACGCTGCGGGTGCGTTGGATCATCGCGGCCCGCTCCGCACGGACGGCCCGCGCCGTCGACACCGATCTTCTCGCCCTGCGGGCACTGACCCGTTCGCCGGTGCGCAGGCTGCTCGCCGTCTCCCCCGACCCGGCCGCGGCGTGGCGCCGCGACGACCGGGTGACCGTGCACCGCCTGGCCGAGCTGGAGCTGGCCGGCCTGGGCCTGTACCCGCCGCCCCCGCCCCCGCCGGTTCCGCCCCCGCCGGTTCCGCCCCCGCCGGTTCCGCCCCCGCCGGTTCCGCCCCCGCCGGTTCCGCCCCCGCCGGTTCCGACGCTGCCGCAGCCGACCCCGCCGCCCCTGCCCTGAGCCGGGTCGGCGTCAGCCGGTCACCGTGATCGCCTTGTCGTCGGTCAGTACGGGACGCCCCTCCCCGTCGGACGGGTCGTCCTCCGCGATCCGCACGACGTGCTCCCCCGGCGGGAGGTCGACGGTGAACGCGAACGCCGCGAACACCTGCCCCTCCGCGGTGCCCGTGAACCCGGACGCCACGACCTCGCCGTCGCTCAGCACCTGCCAGTGCAGCGTCGCCTCGAACACCGCGGCCTCGCCGGTGACCTCGACCGGACCGCCGACCACCGCCCCGTCGGCCGGGGCGTCGATCTGCACCAGCGAGCGGGTGGCGTAGGGGTCGGCGCGGGGCACCGGGTCCGCCAGCCCGTCGACCGGTTCGCCGTCGACCAGGATCCGCACCGGGTCCGTCGACCGCAACGCACCCTGCACCGTGTACACGAGCTGCTGCAGGGGCAGGCCGAGGTCCGCCGGGAGTCCCGTGAGGTCGACGGTGATCACGCCGCTCCCGGTCCCGACCGGCGCGCGCAGGGCCGTGCCGGCCGGCCAGGGTGTGCGGTAGTCGGGGTCGACCGCGCCCGCGAACATCTCCCGCACCGCGTCGCTCGCCGGATCCGCGGTCTCGACCCGGCGGAACTCCCGGTAGAGCCGCGGCCCGTCGGCGGTCTCGGCGACGAAGTAGACGGGCAGCGCCGACGCGGTGACCGCCGGTCCCGACGACGCGGGCGCGGGGACGGGCGCCGCGCACGCGGCGAGCAGGACCAGCAGTGGCGCCATCCATCGCTTCACGAGCACCAGGTTGCCCCCTGCGCGACCCATCCCCCGTCCGATCCACCCGACCGGGTGCGGCACGCTGCGACCATGCCGCTGTTCTCGTTCGAGGGGATCTCCCCCACCGTGCATCCCGAGGCGTTCGTCGCCCCCACCGCCACCCTCGTCGGCGACGTGCGCGTGGAGGCGCACGCCTCGATCTGGTACGGCGCCGTGCTGCGCGCCGACTTCGGGCCGATCATCGTGCGCGAGGGCGCGAACGTGCAGGACGGGTCGGTGCTGCACGGCGGCGACGACCCCGTCACCGAGATCGGCGCCGGTGCCACGATCGGCCACCTCTGCGTCGTGCACGGTTGCGTGATCGGCGCGGAGGCCCTGATCGGCAACGGCTCGACGATCCAGGACGGCGCCCGGATCGGGGCACGCTGCCTGGTCGGCGCGGGAGCCACCGTGCCGCCGAACACCGTCGTCCCCGACGGACAGCTGGTCCTCGGCGCGGTCGCGCGGACGAAGGGCCCGCTCACCGAGACCGCCCGGTGGTGGGTGGAGGGCAACCCGCAGATCTACCGCGACCTCGCCCGCCGACACCGCGACGGGGTGCGGCCCGTTGAGTGAGCACGACCGGCAGGTGGAGCGCCTCGAGAACGAGGTCAGCATGCTGCTGCGGCGCTCCCGGAGCGTCCTGCGCACACTCGCCACGCGCCTGCACCCCGGCGTCGACGCCGGGAGCTACGCGGTGCTGCTGGCCATCGCGCGGATGGCGCCGGTGCGCCTCGTCGACCTCGCGGAGGAGTTCGGGCTCGACAAGTCGACGATGAGCCGGCAGGTCTCGGCGCTGCTGGAGCTCGGTCTCGTGGAGCGCAGACCCGACCCCTCCGACGGCCGCGCGTTCCTGCTGGAGCTCGGCGACGAGGGGCGCGCCCGGCTCGACGAGGTCTCCCGCGCGCGGCACGAGGAGTGGCGCAGCCGGCTGGAGACGTGGTCGACGCAGGACATCGCGACGCTCGCCGACGGGCTCACCCGCCTCTCGACGACCCTGAACCCGCCGGAGGCGGACCTATAGGTTGCATGCCGCAACCATGTTCCATATAGTTGTCGTATGCACACGATCTCCGGCGACGACGCGGTCGACGAGCTGGCCGACGCCGTCACCTCCCTGGTGCGGGCCTGGCGCGGTGCGGGGCGGCGCGTCCCCAACGCCACCCACTCGACGCTGGCGCTGCTCCAGCTCGCCGGCCTCCTCGACGAGGGCGAGCACCGCGTCGGGGAGATCGCCGAGCTCCGGGGCGTCGACCAGTCGGTGGTGAGCCGGCAGATCGGCGAACTCGCCGCCCGCGGGCTGGCCTGTCGCCGCCCGGACCCCTCCGACCGCCGCGCCGGCCTCGTCTCGCTCACCCCGGCCGGCCACGCGCTCGTCGAGCGGACCCGCAGCCTCAAGCGCGACCTGGTCCGCAGTGCCCTCGAACGCAGCGACGCCGGCGACGTGCACACCGTGGCCCGCCTCGTGGTCGCGCTCGCCGAGGAGATCGACGCCCGTGCCGGCGACCTCGCCGCACTCTCCTGAACATCCCCCACCGCACTCCCGAAGGACCTCGTCATGACCACCACCGCTCCCGCGCGGGTCACCGCCACGCCGCCGGAACCCGTGCGCAGCCGGCGTGAGGTGCTCACCGCGCTGAGCGGGCTGCTGCTCGGGCTGTTCATCGCGATCCTGTCCAGCACGATCGTGTCCAACGCGCTGCCGACGATCGTCGCCGACCTGCACGGCGACCAGACCGGCTACACCTGGATCGTCACCGCCACCCTGCTGACGACCACGGCGTCCACCCCGATCTGGGGCAAGCTCGCCGATCTGTTCAGCAAGAAGCTGCTGGTCCAGGCGGCCATCCTGATCTTCGTCGGCACCTCGATCGGGGCCGGGTTCGCCGGGTCCATGGGCGAGCTGATCGCCTGGCGCGCCGGGCAGGGCCTGGGTGCTGGCGGTCTGCAGGCACTCGCGCAGGTCGTCATCGCCGCCCTGATCCCGCCCCGTGAGCGGGGCCGCTACTCCGGCTACCTCGGCGCCGTCCTCGCCGCCGCCACCGTGTCCGGGCCGCTGATCGGCGGACTGCTCGTCAGCACCCCGGCTCTGGGCTGGCGCTGGACGTTCTTCATCGGCGTGCCGATCGGCCTGGTCGCGCTCGGCGTGCTGCAGAAGACGCTGCACGTGCCGACGATCAAGCGCGAGGTGCACCTCGACTACCTCGGTGCCGCGCTGATCTCCGGTGGCGTCTCGGCGCTGCTCATCTGGATCTCACTGGCCGGCTCGCAGTTCGCCTGGGGCTCGACGGTCTCGCTCTCGCTCGCCGGGCTCGGCGTCGCCGCACTCGTCGCCGCGGTGTTCGTGGAACTGCGGGCGAAGGAACCGGTGGTCCCGATGACGCTGTTCCGGGAGCGGACCGTCGTGCTGTCGGTGGTCGCGAGCCTGGTCGTCGGCGTCGTGATGTTCGGCAGCACGGTCTACCTCGGCCAGTACTTCCAGATCGCCCGCTCCTACGACCCCACGACGGCCGGCCTGCTCACACTTCCGCTGGTCGGCGGACTGGTCGTCGCCTCGACCGGGTCCGGACAGCTGATCAGCCGCTTCGGGCGCTGGAAGGCCTTCCTCGTCGCCGGGGCGGCCCTGATCACGACCGGGCTCGGCCTGCTCTCCACGATCGACCACACCACCCCGGTGCCCCGGATCGGGGTGTTCCTCGCGATCCTCGGACTCGGGATCGGGATGAGCATGCAGAACCTCGTGCTGGCCGTGCAGAACACCGTCGACGTCCGCGACGTCGGTGCCGCGAGCTCGCTCGTCGCGTTCCTGCGCTCGCTCGGCGGCACGATCGGCGTCACGATCCTCGGGGTCGTGCTCAACGCGCGGGTCATCTCGCTCAGCGGCACGGCGTCGGGTCTCGGGGGTCTCGCGACCGACACACCCGCCCAGGCCGAGGCCGTACGCGCGGCCTACGGCGACGGGCTGGCGCTGGTCTTCGGCATCGCGGCGATCGCGTCGCTGGTGACGCTGGTGGCCGTCCTCCTGATCCGTGAGGTCCCGCTGCGGACGACGGTGGGACCGGCCCCGGAACCCGAGGACGTCCCGGACGACGAGGCGGCCCCGGTGGGGCGGCACGCCGCTCCGACCGAGGCCGCGCGTGACCGGCTCCTCGCCGTGCTCGTGCCCGAACCGCAGAAGGCACTGGAGGCCCTGGACGACGTGGAGCGCGCCCGCCGCGACCTCGACGTCACCCGCGAGCGGCTCGACGCCTCACTGGCCCGGCTCCGGGCGATCGGCCTGGACGAGCGCCAGCTCTCGCGGGTGACGCGGTAGCCCGCGCCGCCGCTCCCGCCCCCCGGGTCAGGCGTCGGGGTCCGGGCTCGACGCCTTCGCCCAGTACCGGCGCGGGATCCGGCCCGCGCCGTGGGCCGCCCGGCCGGCCTCCACGCCGAGGCGCATCGCGTGGGCCATCCGCTCGGGGTCGGCGGCGCGGGTGACGGCGGTGGCGAGCAGCACGGCGTCGCAGCCCAGCTCCATCGCCTGCGCCGCCTCCGACGCGGTGCCGATCCCCGCGTCGAGGACGACGGGGACCCCGGCCGCCTCGACGATCATCGCGATGTTGTGCGGGTTGCGGATGCCCAGCCCGGTGCCGATCGGCGACCCCAGCGGCATGACGGCGGCGCACCCGACCTGCTCCAGCTTCCGGGCCAGCACGGGGTCGTCGTTGGTGTAGGGCAGCACCGTGAACCCGTCGTCGACGAGCTGCTCGGCGGCGTCGAGGAGCTCGAACGGGTCGGGCAGCAGGGTGCGGTCGTCGGCGACGACCTCCAGCTTCACCAGCGCGGTCTCCAGCGCCTCCCGCGCGAGCTGCGCGGTGAGCACGGCCTCCGCCGCGGTGCGGCAGCCCGCGGTGTTGGGGAGGACCTCGATGCCGAGGCGGCGCAGGAGGTCGAGCACGCCCGTCCCTGTGGCGGCGTCGACGCGGCGCATCGCGACCGTCGTCAGAGTGGTGCCGGAGGCGAGCAGCGCGCGCTCGAGCACCTCCAGGTTCGCCGCACCGCCGGTGCCCATGATGAGCCGCGACGCGATCTCGTGACCGCCGATGACCAGCGTGTCGTCCATGTCAGCCTCCCTGCACCGCGGTGAGCACCTCGACGCGCGCACCCTCGGTGAGCGCCGTACCGGCCCAGTCGGCCCGCCGCACGACGGACCCGTCGACGGCGACCGCGACGCCGGTGCGCGGCACGCCGAGGACGTCCAGCACGTCGAGGACGGACGCGCCGTCGGCCAGCTCCCGGGACTCCCCGTTGAGGAACACCGTCATGCGGCCACCTCCTGGAACCGGGTCGGATCGGCGTCGGCGGGCCCGGGTTCGCCGCGCAGCAGGCCGAGCACCGCGTCGGCGGTGAGCGGCGCGAGCAGCATCCCGTTGCGGCCGTGGCCGGTGGCCACGAGCAGGCCGGTCGGACCGAGCGCACCGATCAGTGGGCGGTTGTCCGGCGAGCCGGGACGCAACCCGGCCGCGGTCTCGCGCAGCGCGTACTCCGCGATGCCCGGCAGCACGCGCTCGGCGTCGCGCAGCAGATCGCGCACGCCGCCCACCGTGACGTCGGTGTCGAACCCGGTCTCGGTCTGCGTCGCGCCGACCACGAGGCCGCCGTCGTCGCGCGGGACGAGGTAGACGGCCCGGCCGTCGACGAGCGCGCGGACGGTCCGCCGCGGCGGCGGGAACGCCCCCGGCCGGTGCCCGAGCCGCAGGATCTCGCCCTTCACCGGGCGCACCAGCCCGTCGAGGACGGGGTGCAGGGAGCCCGAGTGCGCGCCCGCGGCGACGAGCACGAAGGTGGCGGGGAGCACGGTCCCGCGCACCGGATCGTCGTCCGCGCACGTCCCGACGTGCGCGAGCGACGGATCGGTGCGCGAAGCCCCCAGGACCACGCCCGTCACGCGCTCGCCGTCGTCGACGACCGCCTGCGCCGCCGACGCGACGAACCGCACCCCGGACGCCTCGGCGGCGCGGCGCAGCGCGGCGAGCAGCACCCGGTTGTCGACGGCGAGGTCACCGGGAACGGACAGGCCGCCGCGGACGTCCGGTCCGATCGCCGGTTCCAGCCGCCGCAGCTCGCGCCCGGAGAGCCGCTCCACGTCGCGCCCCAGGCGGGAGAGGTGCCCGGCGACGGCGTCGAGCTCCGCGCGGTCACCGGACCCCGTGGCGGCCACGACGGTACCCTCGGTGCGCAGCCCGCACGGCCCCAGGTCGGCGGCGAAGCCGGGCCAGCGGCGCAGTGACTCGACACCCAGGTCGAGCAGCCGCTCCTCGCCCGGCCAGGCCTCCGTGACGGGGGCGAGCATGCCGCCCGCCACCCACGACGCCCCGGACGCGGGCGCGGGGTCGATCACCGTGACCCGCCACCCCGCCACGGCCGCACGCCATGCGCAGGACAGGCCGATCACGCCCGCGCCGATCACCGTCAGTTCCTGCATGCTCCCCGCTCCCTGCGCCGGCATGACCCGGATCAGGTTCGACGGTCGGGATCCGGGGATCCCCTCTCAGCCCCACCGGGGCTCCCGTGCGTCACCTGTCGGCCAGCCTACGCTCACGGGCGTGCCCGGACTCGATGGTGACGCCCTGCGCGCGCGGCTCGACGACGCCCGCCTCTACCTCTGCACGCCCGCCCGCCCCGACCTCGCGGAGTTCGCCGACGCCGCGCTGTCCGGCGGCGTCGACGTGATCCAGCTCCGCGACAAGGGGATGGAGGCGCGCGACGAGCTGGCCGCCCTGGAGGTGCTCGCGGAGGTGTGCGCGCGGCACGGCGCGCTGCTCGCGGTGAACGACCGCGCCGACGTCGCGCTCGCCGCGGGGGCCGACGTGCTGCACCTCGGACAGGACGACCTGCCGGTGGACTGGGCGCGCCGGATCGTCGGCGACGACGTCGTGATCGGGCGCTCCTCGCACAGCGCCGACGAGACGCTCGCGGCCGCCGACGAGCCCGGCGTCGACTACTTCTGCGTGGGCCCGTGCTGGCCGACGCCGACCAAGCCCGGCCGCCCCGCCCCCGGGCTCGGCCTGGTCCGGACCGTCGCCGACCGGGCCCCCGCGCGCCCGTGGTTCGCGATCGGGGGGATCGACCACGAGCGGCTCTCCGAGGTCCTCGACGCGGGCGCCGGGCGGATCGTCGTGGTGCGGGCGATCACCGAGGCCGAGGACCCGGAGGCCGCGGCGATGGCGCTGGCCGCGCGCCTGTCCTAACGCTGCGTGGGCTCCGTCGTGGGCTCCGCGGTGGCGGTCGCCGGTGCGTCCGATTCCGTGGGCTCCGGCGTGGCCGAGGGGTCGGCGGTCCCGCTGCCGCCGTCGTCCTCCGACGACGGCGTGAGGTCCTCGTCCGAGGAACTGTCGGAGGAGCCGTCGGAGTCCTCGGTCGTGTCGGTGGGGGTCGTGTCCGGAGCGGCCTCCGGGGCGATGACCCGGCTCACCGAGGTGCCCGTCTCGTCGGTGGTGAGGCTCGAACCGTTCGCCCACTCCAGCCCGGTGACGGCGGCCAGGCCCAGCACGAACACGACCAGCGCACCGACGACGGCCCGGCGCCACCGCCGCCGCGGCGGCGGGACCGGGGCGATGATCACCGTGTCGGCCCCCTCGGAACCCCGCTGCGCCGGGACCACCGGCCGGATGCGGGCGACGACGGTGTCCCGGGTGCGGTCGAGCGAGCGCTGGTAGAGCGTGGTGGCCACCGTGCTCGCGACCGACCCGATCGCGGCCCCCGCGACGGTGCCCGCCGCCCCCAGGTAGGAACCCAGCACCGCGGCGGTGGCCGCGGCCCCCGCCCCGGCGATGATCTTGTTTATCGTCAGGTCCGGACCCTTCGGGGGCGTCACGACCTCGACGGTGGGCGGGGCGGCGGGGTGGCGGGTCATGGCTCCGTTCGCGTTCCTGATCGGGTGGTCTTCACCCTGTTCAGCGAACGGCGGCTCTGGATCGTTTCCGATGATCACGCCCGAGTGGCGACCCTCACCGGGGGTGCCGGATCCCCCCGTGCCCTTCGGGCAGCGCCGAGCGCACCAGCGGCCAGGACGCCGCCACGCAGATCGCGACGAGCGGCCACGTCAGCACGGTCTGGGCGACGCCGAGCGCCACCACGAGGTTCGCGGAGTACAGCGGCAGGAACACCGCCAGCCGCACGACGTACTGTCCGACCCACACCCAGCTCGCGCGCTGGTAGCCGCGCAGCAGGTCCGGATCGCGGCGCCAGCGGGTCTGCTGCCCGAGCGCCGTGCCGACGACGAGCCCGAGCAGCGGCCAGCGCACCACGATGGACACCGCCCAGGCCAGCGCGCTCACGGCGTTGCCCAGCAACCGGACCAGGAAGAAGTCCGCCGCGTTGCCGGTGGCCAGCGCGACGATCGCGGCGATCGTGACCCCGAGCAGCCCGAACACGACGGCCCGCGGCCGGCTCCCCGCGCGTAGCCGCACGACCCCGATGACGCCGGCGGCGAGCACCGCGGCCCCGCCGCCCCAGGCGACCGGCCCGGACCAGCCCAGCATCCCCGCCAGGCCCCATCCGGCGACGAACGCCGCCACCGGCACCGTCGCGTCGACGGCACCACCACGGCCGCCGAGGACCTCGGTCAGCGACGGTTCGGTCGGGGTCACCCACTGAGGGTGCCCTATGGACACGGATAGATCACCGGTACTGGCGCGGATCGTCGCCGATGGGTGATCCTGGGATGACCTTCATCCGTCGACCGGATGAAGCCGACGTGAACAGGAGGCGGTCGTCATGGGCAGCTGGAACAGCTTCGTGGCCATCGGCGACAGCTTCACCGAGGGGCTCGACGACTGGAGACCCGACGGCTCGCCCCGCGGCTGGGCCGACCGCGTCGCCGAGCAGATCGCGGCGGGACGGCCCGGCTTCCGCTACGCCAACCTCGCGGTGCGCGGCAAGCTGCTCGACCAGATCGTCGACGACCAGCTGCCCATCGCGGAGCGGTTGCGCCCCGATCTCGTGGCGTTCTGCGCGGGCGGCAACGACCTGATCCGCTTCGGCTGCGACACCGACGACCTCGCCCGCCGCTTCGACGACGCTCTCGGCCGGATCGCCGCCACGGGGGCCGAGGTCTTCATCTTCACCGGCTTCGACCTGGGGCGGATGCACCCGCTGATCCGCAGGCTCCGGGGTCGCGTCGCCTGCTTCAACGAGTCGATGCGGGCCATCGCGGAGCGGCACGGCAGCCACGTCGTCGACCTGTGGGGGATGGCCCCGCTCGCCGACCCGCGCGCGTGGGGGCCCGACCGCCTGCACCTGCGACCCGACGCACACCGGCGCGTCGCGCTGCGGGTGCTGGAGACGCTCGGCCAGCCCGTCTCCGAGGACTGGCGCGCCCCGGTCCCCGACGGCGACCCGATGCCGTGGCGCGCCCGCCAGGCCGACGACCTGCGCTGGATGCGCGAGTTCGCCGTGCCGTTCGTCCGCAAGCGGATCCAGGGCAGGCGCACCGGCGACGGGTTCGTGCCCAAGCGGCCCGACCTGCTGCCGCTCGACGCCGGGTAGGGCTGGTCAGACCGGGGCCACCGCGCGCGCCGCGACGTGCCGCGGCCGCGGGGCCGGAGCCGCGAACGGCTCCTGCAACCGGTTCTGCACGCTGTTGAACACCACGAAGATGTTCGACCGCGGGTACGGGGTGATGTTGCCGCCCGAGCCGTGCATGCAGTTGGAGTCGAACAGCGTGGCCGACCCGGCCGCACCGGTGATCATCGCGATCCCGTGCCGGTCGGCCAGCGCCGTGAGGCTCTCCTGGTCGGGGGTGCCGACCTCCTGCTCCTTGAGCGACTCCTTGTAGTGGTCGGCGGGGGTCTCCCCCACGCAGGCCACGAACTCCTTGTGCGACCCCGGCATGATCATCAGGCAGCCGTTGTGCGCGTAGTTGTCGGTGAGCGAGATGGAGATGCTCACCGCGCGCGGCGACGGCATGCCGTCCTCGGCGTGCCAGGTCTCGAAGTCGGAGTGCCAGTAGAAGCCGCCGCCGCCGAACCCGGGCTTGTAGTTGATCCGGCTCTGGTGGACGTAGACCTCGGAGCCGAGGATCTGCCGCGCCCGGCCGGCCACCCGCTCGTCGGCGATCAGGTCGGCGACCTTGCGGCTCAGCGCGTGGACCTCGAAGACCGAGCGCACCTGCCCGGAGGACTTCTCGGTGATCGTGCGCTCGTCGGCGTGCACCGCGGGGTCGGTGGCGAGGCGGTCGAGCTCCGCGGAGAACTCGACCACCTCCTCGGGGGTGAGCAGCCCGGGGACCGAGACGAAGCCGTCGCGTTCGTGCGCCGCGAGCTCGTCGGCCGAGAGCAACCCCGGGGCCGTGCTCCACACCGCGGGTTCCGCCCGGTCGATGATCACCGGGCGGTCCGCCACCCGCGTGGGGTAGCGGTCGCCGTGGCGTGCCGTCCGTCGGTCCGTGACTGCCATGCCCTACGAAGCCTCCTTCTCCTCCTCGTCCACCGTGATCAGCGGGTACACGCCGTTCTCGTCGTGCACCTCACGCCCGGTGACGGGAGGGTTGAACACGCACACCGTCCGCATCTGCGTGCGCGGACGCAGCTGGTGGCGCTCGTTTCCGTTGAGGACGTAGATCGACCCGGGCGCGAGCGCGTAGGTCGTGTCGTTGTCCTTGTCGTACAGCTCGCCCTCACCTTCGGTGATGAAGACGGCCTCGATGTGGTTCGCGTACCAGAAGTCGTTGACGGTGCCGGCCTGCAGCACCGTCTCGTGGACGGAGAACCCGACCCGGTCGCCGCCGAGCACGATGCGCTTGCTGCGCCAGTTCTCGGTCTTGACGTCGCGGTCGGTGTCGGTGATCTCGTCGAGCGTGCGGACGATCATCTACTGGGACATCCCTTCGGTGACGGCGGCCACGGACTCCGCGACGATGGCGAGACCCTCTTCGAGCTCGTCGTCGGTGATGGTCAGGGCCGGGAGGATCTTCATGACCTCGTCGGACGGGCCGGAGGTCTCCATGAGCAGTCCCCGTTCGAACGCCGCGGCACACGCCTTCGCGGCGAGTTCCGGCTGCTCGAACTGGAGTCCGCGGGCGAGGCCGCGACCCTTCGGGGTCAGCTCGACGGTCTGCGAGCGGGCGGCGATCGCGGAGAACGCCTCGTGGACACGCTCGCCCTTGGCCAGCGTCGAGCGCTCCAGCGCGTCGTCGCTCCAGAACTCGTGGATGGCGGCGGTGGCGGTGACGAACGCGGGGTTGTTGCCGCGGAACGTGCCGTTGTGCTCGCCGGGGCCCCACACGTCGTGCTCCGGCTTGATCAGCGTGAGGGCCATGGGGAGTCCGTACCCGCTGATGGACTTCGAGATGCAGACGATGTCGGGCTCGATGCCCGCGATCTCGAAGGAGAAGAACGGGCCGGTGCGGCCGATGCCCATCTGCACGTCGTCGACGATGAGCAGGATGCCGTTGCGCTTGCACAGCGCGTCGAGGCCCTGCAGCCACTCGACGCGGGCGGGGTTGATGCCGCCCTCGCCCTGCACCGTCTCGACGATCACCGCGGCGGGCTCGTTGAGCCCGGAGCCGGAGTCCTGGAGGAGCTTCTCCATCCACAGGAAGTCGGGCTGGGTGCCGTCGAAGTAGTTGTCGTAGGGCATCGGGGTGGCGTGCACCAGCGGGATGCCGGCCCCGCCGCGCTTCATCGAGTTGCCGGTGACCGACAGCGCGCCCAGCGTCATGCCGTGGAACGCGTTGGTGAAGTTGATCATGGCTTCCTTGCCACTGATCTTGCGCGCCAGCTTCAGCGCCGACTCGACGGTGTTCGCGCCGGTCGGGCCGGGGAACTGCACCTTGTAGTCGAGACCGCGCGGCTTGAGGATCTTGTCCTCGAACGCGTGCAGGAAGTCGCCCTTGGCCGTGGTGTACATGTCCAGGCCGTGGGTGATGCCGTCGCGGGCCAGGTACTCCAGCAGCGGCTTCTTCAGAGCGGGCGGGTTGTGCCCGTAGTTCAGCGCGCCTGCGCCGGCGAAGAAGTCGAGGTAGGTGTTGCCGTTGACGTCGGTGAGGCGCGAGCCGACAGCGGTGTCGAACACGACGGGCCAGTTCCGGCAGTAGCTGCGGACCTCGGACTCCAGGTCTTCGAACACGGTCATCTCGTCATCACCTTCGCGTCAGCGTCTTCAGATCCATGGGCCCGATTCGGTAGAAGTACTCGGGTTCGTGCTCCGTGCCGAGTTCGGACTCGCCGAACAGTTCCGTTCGTTCCATCGACGTTCCCGTCCGCTTCGCCAGCCCGGCGAACATCGCGAGCGACGCGGCGTTGTCGTCGGTGACCGTCGTCTCGAGATACGGCACCCCGACCCGGGCGACCAGGTCGTCGAGCATCGTGGACGCCGCCCGCTTCCCGCGCGCCTCCTCGTGCACCGCGACCTGCCAGACGAACAGCGTGTCGGGCTGGTCGGGCCGGACGTAGCCGGTGACGAAGCCGACCACGCGGTCGTCCAGGCGGGCGACGATCGAGGTGGCGGCGAAGTCGCGGCACCAGAGCACGTACGCATAGCGCGAGTTCACGTCGAGGAAGGGCGAAGCGGACACGATCTCCCACATCACCGCGCCGTCGGCCGTGGTGGGAGCCCACGTCGTCATCGAGCCGGTTGCGGACATGACCAGGAAATCTACAGGTAAAGAGCTCGTCGGACAGGCGTACGGAACCTGACGTGACCCGTTCCGACGGATATCCGTGACGGCGGTCACCATCCGGTTTACCGGGTTCCGGTTGCGGCTACCGCTCCGTTCCCGCTGCTCCGGACGCCCGCCGGAGGAGGCCCGAACGCCGTGCCGGACGGCCTCCCCCGGCCTCCGCGAGGTTCCTCACAGCCGGCTCACCCCCGGCGCAGCAGGCTCGTGAACGCGCCCAGCGCCAACGCCGCCACGAGCCCCGCGAACACGACCGCGGTGGGGACCAGCCCGAACACCTGGACCCCGGCGCCGACCCCGATGACCGGGATCGAGATCGCCACGTAGACCAGCAGGAAGTAGCTCGACGAGACCTCGCTGCGGCGCGCGGCGGGCGCGGCGCCGGTGACCGACTGCAGCCCCGCTCGGAAGCTCGCGCCCTGCCCCGCTCCGGCGACGACCGCCCCGGCCACGAGCACCGGCAGCGAGACGATGCCGACCCCGAGCCCGACGACCGCGATCCCGACGGCCAGCGCGAGGCAGCCCCCGAGCAGCGACGTGCGCAGCGGGAGCCGCGCGGAGAGCAGCTGCCCGGCCGTCGAGCTGCCGAGCAGGGAGAACACGACGAGGCCGGAGAGCAGATGGCTCGGCTCGCGCAGGGTATGCGCGACGAACAGCGGCGTGACCGCGGTGAAGAAGCCGAGCACGGCGAACCCGGCGAAGCCCGCGATGCCGGCGCGGACGAACACCGGGCGGACATCGGCCGGCACGGACAGCCGCTGGATCTCCAGCCGCACCGGACCGCCGTCGCGGGTGACCGGCTCGGGCACCGCGAACACCGCGACCGCCCCGACGGCCACCAGCCCGAGGTGCACCAGGTAGGGCAGCACCAGCGGGAGGGGCGCCAGGTCGGCGAGCGCGCCCGCCAGTACGGGGCCCAGCCCGAGCCCGAGCATGTTGACGGCGGCGGCGAGCAGCCCGGCCCGCGCCCGGCCCTCCGGCGGGGCGAGGTCGACGATCGTGGCGGTCGCGACGCCGGTGAAGATGCCCGCCGAGAGCCCGGACAGCAGCCGCCCGGCGAACAGTGCGGGCAGGCTGTCCGGGATCAGGAAGACCAGCGAGCTGGCCGCGGCCAGGGCCAGGCCGGGCAGCAGCACCGGCCTGCGCCCGATCCGGTCCGAGAGCCGCCCGAACAGCAGCAGCGCGGCCAGCACCCCGACGGCGTAGGTCGCGAACACGACCGTGACCATCAGCCCGCCGAACCCGAGTTCCTGCTGGTAGATCGGGTAGAGCGGGGTGGGGAGGGTCGTGCCGATCATCGTCGCGAGGAACGCGACCGCGACGAGCAGCCCCGGCGTCCCCTTCGTCCGCACCTGATCCACTCGGCCACACTAAGCCGCTACTTCAGCGTGCGCCCCGCGACGATCGAGAACGGGCGCTGGTAGGCCGAACCCAGGAGGCGCACGAGGGCGTCGAGCACCTTCGCGTCGTTGCCGACGAGCACGCGGGCCCGGTTGCGGCGCACGCCGGCGAGGATGACGTCGGCGGCCTTCTCCGGGGTCATCCGCAGCATCTGCTTGTCGAAGCGCTCCATCGCGGCGCCGTCCTCGAAGCCCTTGCCGCGTGCGGCGTTGCGCGCGATGCCGGTCTTGATCCCGCCGGGGTGCACGCAGGTGACCTGCACCGGGTACTTCGCGATCAGCATCTCCTGGCGCAGCGACTCGGTGAACCCGCGCACCGCGAACTTCGCCGCGTTGTACGCGCTCTGGCTCGGCACCGAGAGCAGCCCGAACAGGCTGGACACATTGATCACGTGCCCGTCGCCGGAGTTGATCAGGTGCGGCAGGAACGCCTTCGTCCCGTTGACGACGCCCCAGAAGTCGATGTCGACGACGCGCTCGATCTCCTCGAACTCCGAGGTGAGGATGTTGCCCGCGAACGCGATGCCCGCGTTGTTGTAGACCTGGTTGACGCGGCCGAACTGCGCCACGACCTCGTCGGCGTAGGCCAGCACGGCGGCGCGGTCGGTGACGTCGAGGGCGTCGCTGCGCACCTCGGCACCGGACAGGGAGCCGACGGTCTCCGCGAGCCCGTCCTTGTCGACGTCCGAGAGCGCAAGCCGGGCCCCGCGCCGCGCGAGATCCTGGGCCAGTGCCCGTCCGATACCCGATCCCGCCCCGGTCACCACAGCGACGCGTCCCGCGAACTCACTCATGCCGCCAGATGGTGCCCTACTGACGAGTAACTGGCTAGCGCGAGGTGAGCTCGAACCCCGGATAGCCGTCGGCGACCACCTCGGCGCAAGCCCGCGCGTAGGCCGCGAACCCGCCCGCGTACGGCATGAAGACGCGCGGCTTGCCCGGGACGTTGGCCCCGAGGTACCAGGACGTGGCGGCCTCCGGGAGCAGCGTGCGCGCGGCCACCTCGTTGACGTGCGCGACCCACGCGTCCTCCGCGGCGGGGGTGGCCTCCATGCGGTCGATGCCCTCCTCGCGCAGGTGCACGACGGCGTCGGTGATCCAGTCGACGTGCTGCTCGATCGAGGTGGGCATGTTCGTCAGCACCGAGGGGCTGCCGGGGCCGGTGATCGTGAACAGGTTGGGGAAGCCGGCGACCTGCAGGCCGAGGTAGGTCACGGGCCCCGCCGCCCAGCGCTCCCGCAGCGTGACGCCGCCGGTGCCGCGGACGTCGATGTTCAGCAGCGGGCCGGTCATCGCGTCGAAGCCGGTGGCGAAGACGATCACGTCCAGCTCGTGCTCGCCCGCGGTCGTCCGCACGCCGGTGGACGTGATCTGCTCGATCGGCGTCGCCCGGACATCGACGAGGGTGACGTTCTCCCGGTTGAAGGTCTCGAAGTAGTGCGTGTCGATCGGCGGGCGCTTCGTGGCGAAGGGGTGGTCGAGCGGCACGAGCTTCTCCGCCGTCGCCGGGTCGTGCACGATGCCGCGGATCTTGTCGCGGATGAACTCCGACGCCGTGTCGTTGGCGGCGCGGTCGACCAGCAGGTCGGCGAACGACGCCCGGAAGCGCAGGCCGCCCCGCTCCCACGCGGCCTCGTAGATCGCCCGGCGCTCGTCCTCGGGGACCTCGAGTGCCGAGGTCGGGCTGATCAGGAAGGGATGGCCGTTGGTCGAGGCGCGCTGGACGGCGCGGATGTCGGCGTACCCGGCCTTGACCTCGTCCCGGAACGCCTGGTCCACCGGGCTGTTGCGCGCCGGGATGCTGTAGTTGGCGGTGCGCTGGAAGACCGTGAGGTGCGCGGCCTGCTCGGCGACCACCGGGATGACCTGGATCCCGGTCGATCCGGTGCCGACGACGCCGACCCGCTTCCCGGCCAGGTCGACGCCATCGTGCGGCCATCGCCCGGTGTGGAACCAGTCGCCGCCGAAGCCGTCGAGACCGGGGATCTGCGGGATGTTGGCCGCGGACAGGCAGCCGACCGCGGTGACGACGAACTGCGCCGACCACCGTTGCCCGCCGGCGGTGTGCACGCCCCAGCGGCCCGTGCCGTCGTCGAACTCGGCGCGGGTGACGCGGGTGCCGAACCGGATGTCGCGGCGCAGGTCGAACCGGTCGGCGACGTGCTCGAGGTAGCGCAGGATCTCCTCCTGCGCGGGGTAGCGCTCCGTCCACTCCCACTCCTGCTGGAGCTCCTCGGAGAACGAGTACGAGTAGTAGTAGCTCTCGGAGTCGCACCGGGCGCCCGGGTAGCGGTTCCAGTACCAGGTGCCGCCGACCCCGTCGCCCGCCTCCAGCACCACCGCCGACAGACCGGTGCCGCGGAGGCGGTGCAGCATGTAGAGCCCGGCGAACCCGGCGCCCACGACGACGACGCCGACCTCGTTGCGACCCATCGCACCACCTTCCCAGCTCGGCCGTCGATCCGCCGGGTGTCAGACTGCGCGGGTGTCGGACTTCCGTTCCGCGTACCGCCACGGCTTCGTGCGCGTCGCCGCCTGCACCCTGCACACCACGCTCGCCGATCCCGCCGCGAACGCCCGCGCCGTGCTCGAGTCGGCGCGCGCGTGCCACGACGACGGCGTCGGGGTGGCGGTGTTCCCGGAGCTGACGCTGTCGGGCTACTCGCTCGAGGACGTCGTCATGCAGGACGTGCTGCTCGACGAGGTGGAGCGCGCGCTGCTCGACGTCGTCGCCGCGTCGGCGGACCTGCTGCCGGTGCTCGTCGTCGGTGCCCCGCTGCGGCTGCGGCACCGGATCCTCAACTGCGCGGTCCTGGTCCACCGCGGCGCGGTGCTCGGGGTGGCCCCCAAGTCCTATCTCCCGACGTATCGGGAGTTCTACGAGAAACGCCAGATCGCCGCGGGGAACGACATACGCGGGACGATCCGCCTCGGCGGGGTCGACGTGCCGATCGGGCCGGACCTGCTGTTCGCCGCCGACGACGTGCCCGGTCTCGTGCTGCACGCCGAGGTCTGCGAGGACATGTGGGTGCCCGTGCCGCCGAGCGCGGAGGCCGCACTCGCCGGGGCGACCGTGATCGTCAACCTGTCCGGCAGCCCGATCACCGTCGGCCGGGCCGACGACCGCAAGCTGCTCGCGCGGTCGGCGTCGGCGCGCTGCCTCGCGGCCTACGCCTACGCGGCGGCCGGCGAGGGCGAGTCGACGACCGACCTGGCCTGGGACGGCCAGACCATGATCTACGAGAACGGGCGGCTGCTCGCCGAGACCGAGCGCTTCCCGATCGGCCCGCGCCGGTCCGTGGCCGACGTCGACCTCGACCTGCTGCGCGCCGAGCGCCTGCGGATGGGCACGTTCGACGACAACCGCCGCCACCACGCCCCCGAGACCCGAACGGTCGCCTTCCGGCTCGACCCGCCGACCGGCGACATCGGGTTGCTCCGCGAGGTCGAGCGCTTCCCGTTCGTGCCGTCGGACCCGGCGCGGCTGGAGCAGGACTGCTTCGAGGCGTACAACATCCAGGTCTCCGGGCTGGAGCAGCGGCTGCGCGCGATCGGCCAGCCGAAGATCGTCATCGGGGTCTCGGGCGGGCTCGACTCCACCCACGCGCTGATCGTCGCCGCCCGCGCGATGGACCGGGAGAACCGCCCGCGCACCGACATCCTCGCGTTCACGCTGCCCGGCTTCGCCACCGGCGACCGCACGAAGAACAACGCGATCCGGCTGTCCGAGGCGCTCGGCGTCACCTTCGAGGAGATCGACATCCGGCCGACGGCATCGCTGATGCTCGACAACCTCGGGCACCCGTTCGGCGACGGCGAGCCCGTCTACGACGTGACGTTCGAGAACGTGCAGGCCGGGCTGCGGACCGACTACCTGTTCCGCGCGGCCAACCAGCGGGGCGGCATCGTGCTCGGCACCGGCGACCTGTCCGAGCTGGCGCTCGGGTGGTCGACCTACGGCGTCGGCGACCAGATGTCGCACTACAACGTCAACGGCGGCGTGCCCAAGACCCAGATCCAGCACCTGATCCGCTGGGTCGCGGCCACCGACCTGTTCTCCGACGACGTGTCGACGATCCTCCTCGACGTCCTCGACACCGAGATCACGCCCGAGCTCGTGCCCGGCGACGACGTGCAGAGCAGCGAGGCGACGGTCGGCCCGTACGCGCTGCAGGACTTCACGCTGTGGCACGTCCTGCGGTACGGGTTCCGCCCGTCCAAGATCGCGTTCCTGGCCTGGCACGCCTGGCACGACGCGGAACGGGGTGACTGGCCGCCCGGGCTGCCGCAGGACAAGCGCGTCGCCTACGACCTCGCCGCGATCCGCCGCTGGCTGGAGGTCTTCGCCCGGCGCTTCTTCGGGTTCAGCCAGTTCAAGCGCTCCGCGCTGCCCAACGGCCCGAAGGTCTCCTCCGGCGGCGCCCTGTCCCCCCGCGGCGACTGGCGCGCCCCGTCGGACATGTCGGCCCGGATCTGGGTCGAGGAGATCCGCCGCGAGGTGCCGGATGCCTGACGGGGAGGTGGTGCTCCGGGCCGAGCGGGACGAGGACGGCGTCCGCCACCTCGCCGCGCGTCTCACCGCCGAGGGCGACCTCGTCGTGGAGGGCCAGGACATCGGGCCGGGCGTCGAGGAGTTCTTCGGCGAGGGCAACACCGAGTACGAGTGGGCCCACACCGTCCGCGTCGCGGACCTGCCGCTGCTCGTCGCGGCACTCGGCGGTGCTCCCGGCGACGACGTGCTCGCCCTCCTCGCGGAGCGCTGCGACGGACCGGACTCCGACGAGCTGTCCCGCCTGCTCGGCCCGGACGGCCCGGTGCCCGCCGACCGCTGGTCCCGGATCGGCGGCTGACGGCATCGTGGCGGCGAGCGAGCACGACCGCACCGACGCGTTCCGCGGAGCGCGGTTCACGCGGTCCGACCTGTCCGGTTCGACGTTCCACGACTGCGACCTGAGCGGGGTCCGGATCACCGGGGCCTTCCTCGACGGGCTCTCGCTGTCCGGCGTCTTCACGCGGCTCCTCGTCGACGACGTCGACGTGACCGGGTTCGTGACCGCCGAGCTGGAACGGCGGCACCCGGAGCGGGTGCTGATCCGGACGATGCGGACGGTCGACGAGCACCGTGCGGCATGGGCCGAGCTCGAACGGCTGTGGGAGCGGACCGTGGAACGGGCCAGGGGACTGCCCGAGGCGGCCCGCCACGAGCGCGTCGACGAGGAGTGGTCGTTCGTCGAGACGCTGCGCCACCTCGTGTTCGCCACCGACGGCTGGGTGGGCCGGATGATCCTGGAGCAGCCCGCGCCGTACCACCCGCTCGGCCTGGTACCCGCCGACTTCGAGTCCGCCGACGCCGCCGCCGGCCTCGACCCCGACGCACGGCCCTCGTTCGAGGAGGTGCTCGTGGTGCGCGCCGGGCGGACGGCGCTGGTCCGGGCCCTGCTCGACGACCTCACCGACGACGGGCTCGACCGCGTCTGCCCGGGGTCCCCGTGGATCGGCGACCCCGACCAGCCGCGCGCGGTCCGCGCCTGCCTGCGCGTGATCATGAACGAGGAGCACCAGCACCGCCGCTTCGCCGAGCGCGACCTGGCGGTGCTGGAAGCTCGCTGACCGTGGGGTGGTCCGGCCGCATCCGGACCGGGACGAGCGGCTACGAGGTGTGGTGCACCTCCTGCAGCCTGTAGACCGGCGTCGGGATGCCCTCGACGCGCGCCTTGAGCTGCAGGGCGAGGTAGAGCGAGTAGTAGCGGCTCTGGTGCAGGTTGCCGCCGTGCACCCACAGGTTCTCCACGTTGGTGGGCTTCCACATGTTGCGCTGCTCGCCCTCCCACGGGCCGGGGTCCTTGGTGGTGTCGGAGCCCAGGCCCCACACCTTGCCGAGCCGGTCGGCCGTCTCCTGCCCGAAGATGCCGGCCGCGGTGCCGTTCATCGAGCCGTAGCCGGTGGCCCAGACGACGAGGTCGGCCTCCAGGCGGGTGCCGTCGGCGAGCACGACCTCCTTCTCCGTGAGCTCGGTGACCTGCCCGTGCGCGAGCTTGATGCTGCCGTTCGCGACGAGCTCGGACGCACCGACGTCGATGTAGTACCCCGAGCCGCGTCGCAGGTACTTCATGAACAGGCCGGAGTCGTCGTCACCGAAGTCGAGACGGAACCCGGCCTTCTCCAGTGCCGCGTAGTAGTCGGCGTCGCGCTCGCGGATCGCGTCGTAGGTCGGCTTCTGGAACTGGTGCATGATCCGGTACGGCAGCGACGCGAAGATCGTGTCGGCCTTGAACGTGGTGACGCCCGCCTCCAGCGCCCGCTCGGAGTACAGGTCACCGAGGCCGAGGTCCATCAGCGAGTCCGACCGCACGATGTGCGTGGAGGACCGCTGCACCATCGTGACGTCCGCGCCGGCCTCCCACAGCGCCCCGCAGATGTCGTGCGCGGAGTTGTTCGAGCCGACGACCACGACCTTCTTGCCCTTGTAGGCGTCGGGGCCGGGGTGCCCGGAGCTGTGGTGCTGCTCGCCGCGGAACACGTCCTGGCCCGGCACCGTCGGCACGTTCGGCTTGCCGGAGACACCGAGCGCGATGACGACGTGCTTCGGCCGCAGCGTCACCTCCTCGCCCGCGCGGTCGACCACGACCTCCCAGGTCTCACCGCTGCGCTGCGCCGACTTCGCGGTGGTGGAGCCCCAGTAGTTGAGCTCCATGACCTTGGCGTACATCTCCAGCCAGTCGCCGACCTTGTCCTTCGGCGAGAACACCGGCCAGTTCTTCGGGAAGTCGATGTAGGGCAGGTGGTCGTACCAGACCGGGTCGTGCAGGGCGAGGGACTTGTAGCGCTTGCGCCACGAGTCACCGGGCCGCTCGTTGCGCTCCACGATGATCGTGGAGACGCCGAGCTGGCGCAGCCGCGCACCGAGCGCGATGCCGCCCTGCCCGCCGCCGATGATCACGACGTCGGGCTGGGTCGTGTAGCCCAGCTCCGCCGCCTCCTTCTCGCGGCTCTCCAGCCAGGTGACGCGGTCGGGGTTGGCCCCGTGCTCGGCCCCCATCGGGCGGCGGTCGCGCGAGGGCTCCTCGTGGCCCTTGAGCTCGTCGAGCGTGGTGAGGAACGTGAACGCCTTGCCGTCGGCGGTCAGGCGCAGCAGCCCGCTGCCCCGCCCGACGGCGGTCTCGAACGCGATCCACGCCGTGGTGACGCCGTCGGCCTCGGCCGGCTCCTCGGTCGTGCGGAAGTCGGTGGCGCCGGCGTCGGTGTTGCGGAGCAGGTCCGCGACGCCCTCGGGGCCCTCGACGGTGGTGAGGTTCCAGCTGAACGCCACCAGGTCGCGCCAGAAGCTCTCCGCACCGAACAGCGCGGCGGCCGCGTCGGCGTCACCGGAGGTGAGGGCGGCCTGGAACGCGCCCAGCCATTCGTCGACGCGGACGGCGGCGTCGGTGCGGTCGATCGTGGACGTCATGCTGCTCCTTCTGCTGTGCTGGCCATGCCTGTGACCCACCTCATCCCGTCGGACGCTCCGGGGCAACCGTTGCAGCCGGGTTGCACAGCCGTCGGATCCCCGGAGCCGTCGACGTGCGCAGCACCCCGAGATCGGGCAGCACGACGTCGACCGTGGGGGCGATCCGGTAGGGCCGGGCCAGCAGCAGGCCGCCGAGCGACCGGCGCAGCCGCGACATCTCCGCGCGCACCGTGACGAGGTGCTCCCGGTCGCCGTAGAGGGCGGCCGACAGCGCGCCAGCGTCCATCCCGACGGCGCCCGCGTCGGCGAGCAGCACGAGGACCTCCGCGTGCCGCGTGGACAGCGGGTGCACCCACCGGTTGGCGCCGTCGACGACGGCCCGGGGCGGGCGCTGCGCGAGGTCGAGTTCCAGCCGGATCGGCGCGACGCTGGCGACGCGCAGCAGCCAGCCCCCGGGAACCGGCTCCGGCAGGCAGACCCCGACCCCGTGGATCGCGATCGGGTGGCCCGGCCGGGGCACGGCGATCCGGTCGACGTTGGGCATCCCGGCGACGGCGGCGACCCAGCCGTGCTCGTCGGCCACCAGACCGGGGCCGCGCAGGTCCACCAGCAGCGGCGCGGCGACGTTGCGCAGCATCTCCAGGCGTGTCTCGTGGGTCCGCCACAGGCTCGCCTCGGCCAGCTTCACCGCCGTGCCGACGAGCGCGACGGTCGTCGGGTGGACGGTCTCGGCCGGGCCGCTGACGTCGACGACGCCGAGCAGCTCGCCGGTGCGGGGGTCGTGCACGGGGCACGCGGTACAGGTCCAGACGTGGTGGCTGCGCACGAAGTGTTCGGCGGCGAACATCTGCACCGGCGTGGCCTCGGCGATCGCGGTGCCGATGCCGTTGCTCCCGACGACGCCCTCGGACCAGTTCGCGCCCTCGGTGAAGCCCAGCCGGTCGGCGCGGTGGCGCACGGCCGTGGACCCCTCCCGCCAGAGCAGCACGCCATCGGCGTCGGTGATGACCATGATGTGGCGGGCGTCCTCGGCCACCGAGGTGAGCGCGGCGCGCAGCTCGGGGAGCACGCGCTGCAACGGGCTCGCGGCGCGGCGGGCCTCGACCTGCTCGGCCCCCATCAGATCGGGCGGGTCGCCCAGGTCGGGGTTGACGCCCTGCGCGCGGACGCGGCGCCAGGAGCGCGCCACCATGCCCCGCGGGTCGGCGGGCAGCCGGTCGCCGGAGAGCAGCGCGTCGTGCACGCGCGCGAGCATGCGGGCGTGCCGGGCCACGTCCACGCCCGATCTGACCGCGCAGACGCCTTCGTCCACGGTCACCTCCACCGATCCCGCCCTCCGGGCACCATAGCCGCCGGCGGCCCCCAACGGGGCGGGTCGCGCTCAGGCCGGGCGGCTCAGGAACGCCTCCGCGTGGAACCAGCCGTCGGCCTCCAGACCGGTCGGGTCCAGGCCCAGCAGACGCGCGTCGTGGACGGCGGCCTCGGCCTCCGCCGCGTCGGCGAAGCGGCGCTGCGGGTGCGTCCCGGGCAGCTTCTCGGTGATGAGACCGTGCCCCGCGAGCGCCGTGGCCACGTCGTCGTAGGGGAAGACCCGCAGGACGAACGCGAGCACCCAGGCGTCGGGGGCGTGGGTGAGGATCCGGTCGAACGTGGCCGGGCCGACGTAGCCGACCCCGCCGGTGCACAGGACCAGCGAGACGTCGGCGAGCGCGTCGATCAGCGACGCGGACGGGTCGGCCGCCTCCAGGTCCTCGGCCCATCCGTCCGCCATCACCCCGGTGGCGACGGCGTAGTCGATCGCGGGACGGGACACGTCGAGGCCGAGCACCCTGAGCCCGGGCCGGCGACGGCGGGCGGCGAACCACGCGGCGTCCTCGGCGATCACCTGCCCGTGGGTGAGACCCGCCCGCCCGGGCTCGACGGCGTGCGCGCCGAGCCCGTCGAGGTCGACGTCGTGGCCCAGCAGGGTGGCGTTGATCCCGTAGGAGCAGCAGACGTCGAGCACGGTGCCCGGGTGCTGCTCCAGCACCGACTCGACGACGGGCAGCGCGTGCTGCGGCACCTGGTACTCCAGCGGGATCAGCGTCCGGAAGTACTCCCGCGGGTCGCGCCCGCGGTAGATGTCGGTGAAGTCGGCCTTCTGCTCGCCGGTCTGCGTGCCGTCATTCCCCATCGGTGAGCAGCGCCTCCAGCTCGCTGACGGCCACCGGCAGCTCGCGGGCGAACACCGCCATCTGGTCGGCCACGGTGCGCGGGGTGCTGAGGTAGAGGTCGAAGCGGTCGGGGAGCATCGCGTAGCCGACCCCGATGCACTTCTCGCTCGTCGACCCGAAGCCCCAGTAGCGGATGTGCGGCGACGGGACCGCGCTGGTGCTCAGGTGGTCGTCGCGCATGACGGTCCAGCCCGGGGAGTCGAACAGCGTCATCGGCTCGCCGCCCCCGTTGCGCTTCTGCCGCATCTGCAGCTCCCACAGGTGCTGCTCCGGCGCGAGCCCGCCCTGGCACTGCCTGGCCCGCGCGACGTGCGCGTCGGCGGCGGCCCGGAACGCTTCGCGGCGCGTGTCGGGGTCCGGCTGGTCCATCGCCGCGACGAACGCCAGCACCTCGGGGGTGATCACGCGCATCGCCTCGGTCCGGCCGTGCCGGAACGAGCGCGTGGCGATCGACTCGTAGGTGGCGCCGACGTGGCCCTTCGCCCGCTGGTGCGCGAGCTGGAACGCCAGCTGCGCGAACGCGTCGGGCGAGCACTTGAGCGCCTTGGCGCGCTCGGCGTCGAAGTCGACCGAGAGTGTGACGGTGGCGGTCGACGCCGCGAATGCCGCGAAGTCGGCGCGGGCGGCGGCGACGTCGGCGCGCAGCGCGTCGTCGAGGGTCCACTCCAGCCGTCGCGTGGCAGGCACGGCGGTGCCGCCCCCGCCGGACGGCACTGCCTCCAGGATCGCGTCCAGGAAGGCGATGATCGTGGTGCCGTCGAGGTTGCAGTGCTCGCCGTTGAAGCCCGCCGTGCCGTCGGCGAAGACGATCAGCGAGACGCCCTTGTCGAACCAGCGGTTCGCGCTGTCGCCGTGCAGCAGGGCGTCGGAGGCGGCCAGGGGGTCGGCGGGCGTCGCGTCCTCGAGCGCGACGCAGAACAGCGCGCGCTCCAGCACGTCGAGGGTCCCGGCGTTGCCGGCGTCGAGCAGCGCGGCGCGGCTCGCGGCCCACTCCGCGCGGGCCTTGCTGGTCAGGGCGCCGACGCCGTCGCCGGGGGCCTCGTCGAGAACGGCGCGCAGGCCGGTGGCGATCTCGTCGGCGGTGTACGGGCGGCCGTCCGGGTCGATGACGTCGAGTGCCACCTGCGCGCCGCGGTGCAGCACCACGATGTGCCGCTCCTGCGACGGGCCGGGCCACTCGTCGGTGTAGGGCGTGCGGGAGGAGTCGCGCGGGTCGCCGGGGATGCGGGTCGCGGAGAACAGGTAGCGGTTCTGCTGCATCGACAGCGGCTTGCCGCGCTGCTCCGCGACGGGAAGCGTCTCGTCGTCGATGGAGAGCTTGTAGGCCACCGCCGACGCCGTGAGGTGCGCGGCGCGCTCGACCTGCCCGAGCTCGGAGTCCTCGAAGAGGAAGAAGAAGTTGGCGTTGAGCGCGATGCGGTCGCGGCGGCCGAGGTAGCGGTCGCGCCAGAAGTCGTCGAGCCAGCTCGCGACGCCGGGCTGCGCGTCGTAGGCGACGAGATCGGCGTGCAGGGCGTGGGCGGGCGAGCCGGGGGCCAGCAGCTCGGTGACGGCGGCCTCCGTCTCGGCGAGCTGCCCGGGGGTCAGCAGGGGCGCGCTCCAGGCGAGGAACCGGTCGGCGGACTCCTCCAGGGTGGGCAGCGGGACCCGGGGGAGCTCGTCCTCGTGGGAAAAGGTCGGCACGTCGTCGTCCTCGATCTCGTCAGTCCATCAGCTGGTCGACCCGCACGCGGGCCTCGGCCGCGCGGTGGGCGGGCGTGATGCGGCCGAAGAGCTGCCGCGTCCGGGCGACCGTACCGACCACCCCCGGCCGCTCGCTGTAGGCGAAGATCGCGGAGTGGCGCGCCGTGGCGCCCGTCACGGGGGTGACGCGGTGCAGCGAGTAGCGGCCGGCGAACAGCTGCAGGTCACCGGGGCGCAGCGCCAGCCGTTGCGCCGGGTACCGCCCGTCCAGCGCGGCGCGCACGTCGTCGACGTTCTCGGCGCGGGCCGACCGGATGTTCGGGCAGAACTCGAAGGCGCCGCCACCCTCGGGCTCCTGGGTGAGCATGCTGACCGTGAACTCGTTGGTGTCGAAGTGCCACGGGTGGCTGCGGCCGGGCGTCACGACGTTGAGGACGAGTCCGGAGAGCGGGTCGGCCAGCGGGAACACCTCGGGCAGGCCGAAGCAGTCGGCGACGAACCGCTGGAACCGCGGGTCGGTGTAGAGCCGCTCGATGATCGCGCCCGCGGGCAGGGCGTCGCGGGCGACGAAGGCGTTGCCGCGCTCGACCGTGCGGTGCGCGGGATGGTCCGGCGGCAACGTCGGGTCGGGTGCGGTGTTGTAGACGTTCACCGTCTCGACGTCGTAGTACGCGCGCGGCGCGGCCGCCGCCCCCTCCGCCCGCAGCGCCTCGCGGAGCTCCGGGGGCACGAAGTCGGTCACCACCGAGCACCCGTCCCCGGCGAGGTCCCGGCGCACCCGCGCCACCGTGTCGGCCAGCTCGACGTCGTCGTCGTCGATCAACAGCATCCGTCTATCCAAACCCGGGGACGCACCGAGTAGGAAGAGGTGTGCGTGAGATCGCCTGCGACGAGTCGGGTTACGAGGGTGCCCGGCTCGTCGGCGGCGTCACCGACGTGTTCGCGCACGCGGGGGTGGAGCTGACGATCGACGCGGCGGCCGACTGCGTCGCCGACCTGCGGCGCCGGATCCGCTCCCCCGCCCAGGAGTACAAGGCCAACCACCTGCTCCGCGCCAAGCACCGCGGCACCCTGCTGTGGCTGCTCGGGGCGTCCGGTCCGGTGCTCGGGCACGCCCACGTGCACCTGGTCGACAAGTCGGTGTTCCTGGGGCGCGGGGGGACCGACCTGCTCGTCCCGGCTCTGCTGGAGGCCTCGCGGGTGTGGGGCGACGGGATCACCGTCGTGCACGACCGGCAGAACGCACTCACCCCGGACCGCCTGGCCGCCCTCCCGTTCCCGGTGCGGTTCGTCGCGTCCGGGGACGACGCGCGCGTGCAGGTGGCCGACTTCCTCGCCGGGGTCGCGACCCGGGTGGCCTCGCAAGCGCGGGCCGGGCGGCCCGACCCGGAACTGGCCGCCCTGCTGCGGCCCTACCTGACGCCGACGTCGGACCCCCTGCTGCTCTGACCGCCTGGAGCTCGGCGTCGGCGAACGCCTGGGGGTATGGATCAGCGGTGGAGGCGCACGAGGGCGGCCGCGGTCGGTTCCAGGCCGCAGGCGTCGACGTAGAAGGGGGTCAGGTCGGCGGCGAAGTCGACGTGCAGCCAGGTGCAGCCCGCGTCGGCCGCCGACCGCACCGCGCGCGTGACCAGCTCCGTGCCGATGCCGGCACCACGGTGCGCCGGAGCGACGACCGTGTCGAGCAGGAACGCGTGCCGGTCGCCGTCCCAGGCCAGGTTGACGAACCCGACGAGCCGTTCGCCGTCGAACGCGCCGAGCCAGCTCAGGCTGTGCCGCTCCAGGCGCTCGCCCCACGCCACCAGCCGGGCGTTCTCTCCGAAGGCCGCCGCGTGCAGCTGGGACAGGGCCACGTCGTCGACGGGGCAGCGCTCGCGGATGTCCACACCGACGATGATCGCAGCTGCGCAGGCCCGGGGCGCGGACGCCGGTCAGCCCGACAGCGCGGCGATCCGGGCGAGCCGCAGCTCCAGGTCGGTGACGCGGAGCTGCGCCGCGACCAGTGCAGCCACGACCGACCCGAACGCCTCGACGGTCCGCAGGTCCGCCGGGAGCAGCCCGCGGTCGGACCGGGTGATCACGAACAGGGCACCGACGGGCTCGGCGTCGTCGACGCAGAGTGGCACCACCGCACCGTGCCCGGTCGAGCGCGGCTCGGGGAACGCGGCCTCGGCCGGGTCGAACACGCGGTGGCCGCGGCTGCGGTGGGCCTGCGCGACGGCCGCGGGGGCGGGGGTGTCGGCGAGCCGTTCGGCCAGCCAGCGCGGCACGCCGAACGCGGCGCAGAAGTGCAGGCCCGCGTCCGGTCCGGCCAGGTAGACACCCGTCGACTCGGCGTCCAGGGCCCGGGCGAGCGGCCGTACCGCGGCCCGGACGGCGGGCACCAGGTGCACGGCCTGCGGGGCCGGGACGGGGGGTGGCTGCGCGGCCACGGGATGGGCCCGCCCCAGAAAGCGGTCGAGGTCGGCGGGGTCGTAGCGGCGGTGCCCGCCCGGCGTGCGGCTCGGCACGAGCAGGCCGGCCTCCTCCGCCGCGAGCAGTGTCGTGCGGCACATCCCGAGCGCGCGAGCCGCCTCCCCCACCGTCAACCGCCGGGGCACCGTCATGAGCCGCCTCGATTCGCCCTGGATCCGTTCAGGAACGACTTGGGACCATCACCCGATGGTGGTACACCTCACTCCTTGACGCGGTCAACCCCCGACGAACCGGACACGACCGAAACGATTTCAGACGGTTCGGAGGTGGGGGACGTGGCGGCGACAGGACCCGTCGACCTCACCGGGCAGGTCGCCCTCGTCACCGGGGCCGGGCGGGGCCAGGGCCGCTCGCACTGCCTCGCCCTCGCCGACGCCGGGGCCGACATCGCCGCCCTCGACGTCTGCCGGGACCTCGACGTACCCGCCTACCCGCTGGCCACCCGCGCGGAGCTCGACGCCGTGGTCGCCGACGTGGTGGCCCGCGGCCGGCGCGCGATCCCGTTGGTGGCCGACGTGCGCGACCCCGCCGCGGTCGAGGCCGCCGTCGCCGCCGTCGAGTCCGCGTTCGGCCGGCTCGACGTGCTGGTGAACAACGCCGCCGTCGTCACCAGCGCCCCGTTCTGGGAGCTGTCGGAGCAGCAGTGGAGCGCCGTCGTCGACACGAACCTGTCCGGGGTGTGGCGCACCACCAAGGCGGCGTCGGCGCTGCTGCGGCGCTCCCCGCGCGGCCGGGTCGTGCACATCGGGTCCACCGGCGGGGTGCGCGCGGTGCCGGAGTTCGCGCACTACGTGGCGGCCAAGCACGGCGTCGTCGGGCTCACGCGGGCGATGGCGATCGAGCTGGCCCCGGACGGTGTCACCGTCAACGCGATCCTGCCCGGCGCCGTCGACTCGCCGATGCTCTCCGGCCTGGCCGACGAGCTCGGCCTCACCCCCGACGACGTGCACAAGCGCTGGCTGCACGACCAGCTGCTGATGGAGGTCATCTCGCCCGACGAGGTGACCGGGGCCCTGATGTGGCTGCTGTCCGACCCGGCCCGGCACGTCACGGGCCACTGCCTCGCCGTGGACGGGGGAGCCCTCGCCCGCTGAAGTCACCACCGACGCTCGAGGAGGAGCGATGGGGAAGTTCGACGGCAAGGTCGTACTGATCACCGGAGGGGCCCGCGGTCAGGGCCGCTCGCACGCACTGGCGTTCGCCCGCGAGGGAGCCGACATCGCGTTCTGCGACATCGCCGCGCAACTGGACTCGGTGCCCTACCGGATGGCGCGGCCCGAGGACCTCGACGAGACCGTCACGCTCGTCGAGGAGCTGGACCGGCGCTGCGTCGCCGTCCGCGCCGACGTGCGCGACCCGGGCCAGGTGCAGGCCTTCGTCGACCGGGCCCGCACCGAGCTCGGCCGCGTCGACGTCCTGCTGGCCAACGCGGGCATCTTCTCCTTCTCCACGGTCGCGGACATGACCGAGTCCGTTTGGCAGGAGATGATCGACGTCAACCTGACCGGCGTGTACCACGCGATGCGGGCCGTGGTGCCCGCGATGATCGAGCAGGGGTCGGGCCGGATCATCGCGACGTCGTCCATGGCGGGCAAGGTCGGCATGCCCAACATCGGCCACTACGTCGCCGCGAAGTGGGGTGTGATCGGCCTGGTGAAGTCGCTGGCGATGGAGGTCGGCGCGCACGGGATCACGGTCAACGCCATCTGCCCGACGAGCGTCGACACCGACATGATCCAGAACAGTGCCGCCTACGAGCTGTTCCTCCCCGACACCGAGAACCCGACGCGCGAGGACGCCGCCCCGGCGTTCCAGGCGATGAACGCGATCCCGGTGCCGTGGATCGAGCCGGTGGACATCTCCAACGCGATGCTGTTCCTCGCCTCCGACGAGGCCCGCTACGTCACCGGCGAGACGCTCGCCGTCGCCGCGGGCATGAACGCCGGCAACGCGGCCTGAGGGAGAGGAGACGATCATGGCTGGTCGATTGGAAGGCAAGGTCGCGCTGGTCTCGGGGGCCGCGCGCGGTCAGGGGCGGTCGCACGCGCTGCGGCTGGCGCAGGAGGGCGCGGACATCATCGCCTTCGACGTCTGCCGCCAGCTCGGGTCGGTGCACTACCCGATGGCGGAACCGGAGGACCTCACGGAGACGGTGCGCCAGGTCGAGGAGCTCGACCGGCGCATCGTCGCCCGGGAGGCCGACGTCCGGGACACCGGCGCGGTGCAGGCCGTCGTCGACGAGGGGGTGGGCCAGTTCGGCCGCCTCGACATCGTCCTCGGCAACGCGGGCATCGCCGGGTTCTCGGCGAACGCCTGGTCGCTCACCGACGAGGAGTGGGACGAGATGATCGGGGTTAACCTGACCGGGGTGTTCAAGACGGTCCGGGCGGCGGTCCCCGCGATGATCGAGGCCGGCAACGGCGGGTCGATCGTGCTCACCAGCTCCACGGCCGGGATCAAGGGGATGGCGCGCACCGCCCACTACGTCGCGGCGAAGCACGGCGTCGTCGGGCTGATGCGGGCGCTCGGCAACGAGCTCGCCCCGCACTCGATCCGCGTCAACACCGTGCACCCCACGGGCGTCAACACGCCGATGATCAACAACGACTACATCGGCAGCGTGCTCGCCGACGATCCGGACTTCGGTGCGAACCTGGCCAACGCGCTTCCGGTGGACATGGTCGAGCCCGTCGACATCTCCAACGCGATCCTCTGGCTCTGCTCCGACGAGGCGCGCTACGTCACCGGGGTGTCGCTGCCCGTCGACGCGGGGTTCCTGCAGAAGTGACCGCCACCCACGCGTCCCGGCGTGACGACATCGCCCGGACCGTCGTCGGGCGCCGCCGCGAGCTGGACCTGGTGCTCGCGGCGGTGTCCGCCGGACGGGACGTGATGCTGGAGGGCCCGCCGGGCACGTCGAAGTCGACGATCCTGCGCGCGATCACCGCGAACTGGGGCGTGCCGTTCGTGCTGGTCGAGGGCAACGCCGAGCTCACCCCGGCCCGGCTGGTCGGCCACCACAACCCCGCCCGGGTGCTGCGCGAGGACTACTCCGCCGACAACTTCGTGCCCGGCCCGCTCGTGGAGGCGATGCAGCAGGGCGGGTTCCTCTACATCGAGGAGCTCAACCGCGCCCCGGAGGACACCCTCAACACGCTGCTCGCCGCGATGGCCGAGCGGGAGGTCGCGGTTCCCCGCGTCGGCCTGATCACCGCGCTGCCCACCTTCCGGGTGCTGGCGTCGATGAACCCGTTCGACAACGTCGGGACCGCCCGGATCTCCGACTCCGTCTACGACCGGTGGTGCCGCCTCGCGATCGGCTACCAGGACGCGACGGAGGAGGCCGACATCGTCGCGGTCCGCACCGGTTCACCGGACGGTGAGCTGGTCGCCGACGCGGTGGCGCTGACCCGCGCGACCCGGGCGCACCCGGACCTGCGCCGCGGCTCGTCGGTGCGGGGTGCGATCGACCTGGCCGCGATCGCCGCCGAGCTGGAGCACCTGGGCAGCTACGACGGCGACCGGCCCCGCCGCATCCTCGACGCCGCCCTGCTCGCACTCTCCGCGCGGATCGGGGTGGACGAGGCGGCCGACGTCACCCCGGAGCAGGTGATCACCGAGATCTGGGAGAACCATTTTTTCTCGCGCCCCGGCGGGCCGCGCCGGGACCCCACCACCTCGACGTCGACAACGCCGTAGAGCTGCCCGGGGCCGGCGGCGGCCCGCGCGGCCTCACACCCCTGCGGCGCAGGCCCAAGCAGCTCGCCGAGGCCCCGGCGCTGTTCCGCACGGGGGCGGGCACCCCGGTGGTCGTCGACCTGTCCGGCGAGCGGGGCACCGGTGACCTGGCCCAGGCCGCGGGCGGGCAGGGCGTGCTCACCACGAAGCAGACCGCGCGGCACCGCGAGGTGGCCGAGCTGCTGGAGGACCGCACGCCCGACCCCGAGGTGGCCGCGCTGGCCCAGCGGATCGCCCGGCGCCTCGCGATCCGCCGCCGCCCGCGTGACCCCCGCGCCGAGCGCGGCTCCGGCCGGCTGGCGTCGGTGCCCTACCGGTACCGGTCCGACGACATCGACCTCGACCGCACCATCGAGGTCCTCACTGAGCGCCCGGTGCCCGAGGACACCGACATCGTGGTGCGCGAGCGGATGCGCTCGCGCCGCGACGTCGTGCTGATCGTGGATGTCTCGGGGTCGATGCGCGGGGAGAAGGTGCGGATGGCCGCCGCCACGGTCGCCGCGCTGTCGGCCGACCTCGTCGACGACCGGCTCGCGCTGGTGGCGTTCTGGTCCGACGCCGCGCTGCTCACCCCGCTCGAGCAGTACGTCCCCGCGTCCCGGCTGCTCAACCAGCTGCTCCGCATCCCCGCCCGCGGTCTCACCAACGTGCACTTCGCGCTCACCGTGGCCCACACCGAGCTGGCCCGGTCCTCGGCCCGGCGCCGCACCGCGGTCCTGCTCACCGACGCCGTCCACAACGCCGGGCCCGACCCCCGGCTCGTCGCCCGCCGCTTCCCCGAGCTGCACGTCCTGCTGCAGACCGACGGCGAGCACGACGCCCCCCTCGGCGCCGACCTCGCCCGGCTCGGCCACGGCCGGTTCGCCCCCGTCGCCGGGCACCGCGACGTCGCGCCCGCCCTGAACCGGCTGCTGCGCTGACCGGCTGCTGCGGTGACGGCTCAGTCGGCGGCGTCGCGCAGCCGCAGGACCACGCGCAGGACGTACTCCACGGCCGTCTCGTACGCCCCGCCGCGCAGCTCACCGCGCTGAGCGAGGTTGCGGGAGGCGAACTCCAGCTGCCGGTCGGGACCGGCGCGGCGGACGACCACCGCGGCGATCTCCTCGAGGTCGAGGCCGGGGTGGTCGAGCCGCGCGAGCGCGAACTCGACCACCAGCTCCTCGTCCGTCACCCCGTCATCGTCGCGCGTTGCGCACCGCCCACGCCAGGACGTAGTCGGCGATCTCCTCCCAGCCGGGCGCGGCCGGCAGCAGGTGCGGCTTCCCCCCGAACTCGACGTACTCGGTGAGCGTCCCGTCCGCCGTGTAGTGCTTCGCGTTGGAGCGCTGCACGGCGGGCGGCATGATGTGGTCCTCGCTGCCGCCGACCAGCAGCAGCGGCGCGCGGCCCGCGTTGGCGTAGTCGACGTGGGTGCCGCCGTGGCCGGGGGTGAGGTTGGCCAGTGCGCTCTCGAACAGGATCCGCCCGGAGACCGGCACGGCGTAGCGCTCGTAGAGGGCGCGGGCGCGGTCCTCGGGGAAGGTGTTGGTGAAGGCGTAGTTCCAGTGCTCGAAGTCGTAGGCGATGGCCCGGTGCCGGTTGGCCGGGTTCTTCAGCACCGGGAACGTCGACCTGACCTGGCTCAGCGGCACGATCGGCACGCCCTCGGTGGGCGCCGAGTTCAGCGCGACGCCGGCGGCGCCGAAGCCGTGGTCGAGCAGGATCTGGGTGAACGCCCCGCCCGCCGAGTGGCCCATGATGATCGGCGGCGCGTCGAGCCCGCGGACGACGGACTCCAGGTGCTCGACGATCGAGGTGATGGTCACCGCCTCGACCGGGGACGGGTCGGCGTTGAGCGCCTCGACCTCGACCTCGAAGCCGGGGTAGGCGGGCGCGAGGACCCGGTAGCCCTTCGCCTCGTAGTGCGCGATCCAGTCCTCCCAGCTCCGGGGGGTGACCCAGAAGCCGTGGACGAGGACGATGGTGTCGGGTGCGGTGGTCATGACGGGCCTTCCGGTGGGGCGATGGGGACCCGTCGAGCGTGGCGGCGGCCCCCGCCCGGCGGCGAGGTTCCCGCGGACACCGCTGGGACGTCCGGATTGTCCGCACGCACACCCGGTCCCGGGTCCTAGGCTCACGCCGTGGCCGACGTCCCGAGCGCGCTGCCCCTCGTCGCCCCCGCCCTGCTCCGGCGCCTCGACGAGGTCGCCGACCGGATCGTGGCGCGCGTGCAGGGCGACCTCCCGCTCTACCGCGACCAGACCTACGTCAGCACGGAGGCGCTGCGGACCGCCGCCGTCGACAACGTCCGGTACCTGCTGCGCACCGACCCGCTCCCCGACGGCGCCGACCTCGCCGCCGCCCGCCGCACCGGCGAGCTGCGCGGCCGGGCCGGCGCGCCGCTGCCCGAGCTCCTCGCCGGTTTCCGGATCGGTTTCGCGGTGTTCTGGGAGATCCTCGCGGCCGAGGCGATCGGGGCCGGCGTCGACGCGCGGGGGCTCGCCGCGCTGGCCACGCACGTGTTCTGGAAGGCCGACGAGTACTCCGCGGTGCTCACGACGGCCCACCGCGACGCCACCGCGCACCTGCTGCGCCGCCACGAGCAGGAGCGCTCGGCGCTGGTGGAGGCCCTGACGACCGGGGCAGTGGGCTCGGTGTGGGAGATCGCCAACGGCCTGGACCTGCCGTCGACCGGTTCGTTCGTCACCATCGCGGCGGAGGTGGCCGCGGTCGGCACGGTCGCGCTGCCGGAGATCGCGTCGAAGCTCCGTGCCGTCAACGTCTCCTCGGCGTGGCGGCTGCTGCCCGACATCGAGGTCGGCGTGGTGTCGCTGCCCGGCCCCGACGCCTCGGACGCCGTGCGGGTCGTCGGTGCTGCGGCGCCCGGGCGCGTCGGCGTCAGCCCGGTCTACCCGGCGCTCGCCGAGACGCCCCGAGCGCTCTACCTCGCCCGCATCGCGCTGCAGAGCGCACCGGCCGGGGCCCCGTCGGTCCGGCGCTTCGACGACACGCCGCTCGCCACGCTCGTCGCCGCCGCCCCGGAGGCCGCCGTGCAGATCGCCCGTCGCGTGCTCGGCGACCTGCTGGAGCTGCGCCGCGACGAGCAGGACGTGCTTCTGGAGACGCTGGAGACCTGGCTCGCCACCGGCGGCTCGGCGACCGTCACCGGCTCCCGGATGTTCGTGCACGCCAACACCGTCCGGCACCGCCTGCGCCGGATCGCCGAGCACACCGGGCGCAACCTGGAGCACCCGACCGCGCTCGCCGAGCTGTCGACGGCCCTGCACGCACTGCGACTGCTGCCGGGTGTCCGCCGTGCGTCGCACGATGAGACGCCCGGGACCATCCCAGGGTGAGACGGTCCCCTGACTGCGCGCCACCGCAGTCGGAACGGGAGAGTCCATGTCGGACGCTGAAGGACCCATCGGGGTCACCACGTGGCACCGGCACCTGTTCGCGAGGGTGGAGCGGTGGCCGTGGCTGAAGTCGCTGGAGGAGTCGGTCTCGGCGGTGTCGCAGCCGCTCTACGACCGCCACCGCGACAATCTGCTGGTCGAGCTCATGCACGGGGGCCGCTGGGCCGGGCACTCCCTGCACGCGGCGCTCAGTGACCTGCCGATCGGCTTCTGGGCCGGCACCGTCGTCCTCGACGCGCTGGGCAAGGACACGTCGACCGACGGGGGCCTCGACGCCGCGGGCACGTTGAGCGCCGCCGGGCTGCTCGCCGCCGCCGGCACGGTCGCCACCGGCTTCACCGACTGGACCGTCAGCGACGGCGACGACCGCCGCACCGGCCTGTTCCACGGCCTGCTCAACCTCGCGGGCACCGCGCTGCAGGGCGCCTCGCTGGTCGCGCGGGTCAACGGGCACCGCCGCCCCGCGCAGGTGCTGGGCCTGGCGAGCATGGCCGTCACGGGCGCCGCCGGGTACGTCGGCGGGCACCTGGTGCAGGGCAAGGCCGTCATGGTCAACCGGGTCGCCACGACGACCGGCCCGACGCGCTGGGTGCAGGCGGTCGAGGAGTCCGACCTGCCCGACGGCGCGACCGCCGGCGTCACCGTCGACGGCCGGCAGGTGATGCTGCACCGCTCGGGCGACACCGTCCACGCGATCGACGACCTGTGCAGCCACGCGGGCGCGCTGCTCTCGCGGGGCCCGGTCGTCGACTGCGTCGTGACCTGCCCGCTGCACGAGTCCAGGTTCGACGTGCGCGACGGCCGGATCGTCCGCGGCCCTGCGCACCACCCCCAGCCGGTCCTGCCCACGCGCCTGCGCAACGGCTGGGTCGAGGTCCGGGGCTCCCTGCCCGCGGCACGACGCAAGAAATCCTAGGAGGAACCATGACGTGGGAAGCGGTCGCGGACCTGGACCAGCTCGAGGAGGGCGACATGATGGTCGTCCAGCTGGCGGGCGAGCCGGTCTGCCTCGTCCGGCTCTACGAGGACGAGGTCGCCGCGGTGCACAACACGTGCACCCATCAGCAGCAGCCCCTCAACGAGGGTTATCTGCAGGAGGACGACACCCTGATCTGCCCGGCCCACAACTCGTGCTTCGACCTGCGCACGGGCGAGCCGAAGGGCGTGCCGGCCGTGGCCCCGATCCCGGTCTACGCGTGCAAGATCGAGGACGACGCGATCTGGGTCGACATGGACCAGCAGCTCAACGACGCCGCGATCCCCCACAAGCCGTACCACTAGCCGTCGTGGAGCAGTGGCGGACCGTCGACGAGGGCTGGGGTCGGCGGGCCGCCGACTTCGCCACCCTGATGGAGCCCGCCGCCGTCCGGGAGTACCTGCACGTCCACCGCCTGCTCGGGATCGGGCCGGGCAGCACCGTGCTCGACATGGCGTGCGGGTCCGGGCTCGCGATGGAGCTCGCGCGGCTGACCGGGGCCGAGGTGTCCGGTGTGGACGCCTCGGTCCGGCTCGCCGCGGTGGCCGCGCTGCGCAACCCGGACAGCCGCGTCGTCGTCGGCGACATGGCCGAGCCGCATTTCCCCGCCTCGTCGTTCGACGCCGTCACCAGCTTCCGCGGCATCTGGGCCACCACCCCGGGCGCGATCGCGCAGGCCCGGCGCGTCCTTCGCCCCGGCGGGCGGGTGGCGATCACGTTCTGGGGCGAGATGGCCGCGTCGCAGGGCGGCCCGCTGTTCGCCCCGTTCCGGCTGGCGACACCGCCGCAGGTCGACCGCCAGTCCGACATGGTCGCCCTCAAGCGACCCGGGGTGGCCGCGGAGTTCCTCGCCGCGGCCGGCCTCGAACCCGGGGAGCTCTTCGACGTCCCGTTCGTGCTGGAGTTCGCCGACGCCGAGCACTACGCCCGCGGCCTGGCGTCGACCGGACCGGGTTACGAAGCGGTCGTCGCGGCGGGCGAGGAGGCCTTCCGGGACGCGTGCCTGCAGGCGGCGGCCCCGTTCGTCAGGACTGGGCTCCCGATCAGGGCGACGCTGCAGCTGCGCGGGATCATCGGCACCGCACCCGCCTGACGACTCGGGGGACCACCGTGGACATCGTCGACAACATCGCGCGCCCCGCCGCCGCGGCCGCTGTGCTCTTCCTCGACCACGACGGGCAGGTCCTGATCGTCGAGCCCACCTACAAACCCCGCTGGGAGATCCCCGGCGGTGAGGTGGAGAAGGGCGAGACGCCGCGCGAGGCGTGCACGCGGGTCCTGCACCACCAGCTGCGGCTCGACCTGCCGCCCGGGCCCCTGCTCGTCGTCGACTGGGCCCCGCTGGTGCGCGAGGAGCGGGTCCGCTTCGTCTTCGACGGCGGCACGCTCACCGAGGCGCAGCTCGACCGCATCGAGCTGGCCCCCGATGTGCTGACGTCGTGGGCCTTCCTGTCGCCCGACGAGCTGTTCGTGATGATGGAGCCGCGGTCGGTCCGCCGCGTGCTGGCCGCCATCGACACCCGGCGGACCGGTGTGCCGGCCTACCTGGAGTCCGGGCTCCCGGCCGACTGACCCTCCCGGCCTGCGATCATCCCCGCCATGGACATCGCGGGGGGCATCGCGGGCCTCACCGCGGCCGAGGTCGAGCAGCGCCGCCGGGCCGGTGAGTCGAACGTCGCCGTCAGCGGCACCTCGCGCACCTACGCGACGATCCTGCGCACCAACGTCTTCTCCTTCTACAACTCGATCCTGTTCGCCATCGGGGTCACGCTGCTGACACTGGGCCGCTACAGCGACGCGCTGATCAGCGTCGGCCTGGGGCTGATCAACGCGATCATCAGCGCCACCCAGGAGATCCGGGCCAAGCGCAAGCTCGACGGGCTGCAACTGCTCGACCGCGCCGTCGTGGTCGTCGTCCGCGACGGCGCCGAGGTCGAGGTCCTCCCGGTCGACGTGGTCCGCGGCGACGTCGTGGCGGTGCGGCCGGGCGACCAGGTCGTCGTCGACGGACCGCTGCTCGACGGCGCGCGCGTGGAGATCGACGAGTCGCTGCTCACCGGCGAGTCCGACCCGGTCGCCAAGGCCCCCGGCGACGAGCTGCGCTCGGGCAGCCTGTGCGTGGCGGGCGCGGGCCGCATGCTCGCCCGCGACGTCGGCACGGCGAGCTACGCGGGGCGGCTCACGCTGGAGGCGCGGCGCGTCACCACCGACAAGACGCCGCTGCAGCGGCGGATCGAGTTCGTCGTCCGCCTGGTCATGGCGCTGACGGTGCTGATGAGCGGCGCGATCCTCGCCCAGGCCGCGATCGAGGGGATCTCGCTGCTGCGCGTCGTGCAGACCACGGCGGTGCTGTCCGGGCTGGTGCCCTACGGGCTGTTCTTCCTCATCGCCGTCGCCTACACCGCGGGGGCGGCGCGGATCGCCGGGCGCGGGGCGCTGGTGCAGCAGGTGAACGCCGTGGAGTCGGTCAGCAACGTCGACGTCGTCTGCACCGACAAGACCGGCACGCTGACCACCGGCAAGCTCGTGCTCGAGGAGATCGAGCCGTGCGGCGGGGCGGCAGGCGTCGAGGCCGCGCTGGGCGACTTCGCGCACAGCGTCACCGTCGCGAACCTGACGACCACCGCGCTCGCCGCCGCCCTGCCCGGCACCGCCCGCACCGTGCACGACGAGGTGCCGTTCGCCTCCTCGCTGCGCTGGTCGGGGATCACCACCGACGACGGCACGTGGGTGCTCGGCGCCCCCGACACGCTCGCCCCGCACCTCGCCGACCCCGCCGCCCTCGACGCGGCCGTCGCCGGACGGGCGGCGCGGGGCCTGCGGGTCCTGCTGCTCGCGCGGGGCGCCGACCTGCGCGACGACGACGGCCGGCCCGCTCTCGATGCGCTGGAGGCCGTCGCGGTCGTGGTGCTGGCCGACGAACTGCGGCCCGAGGTCGCGGAGTCGATCGCCCGGTTCCGCGCGGCGGGTGTCGCGCTCAAGGTGCTCTCCGGCGACGACCCGCGCACCGTGGCCGCGCTGGCCACCCAGGCCGGGCTCGACGCGGGCGACCCCGTCAGCGGACGCGATCTGGACGTCCTCGACGACCCCGCCCTCGACGCCCTGGTCGCGCGCACGACCGTCTTCGGCCGGGTCGCCCCCGAGCAGAAGGTGCGGATCGTCGCGTCGCTGCGCCGCCACGGCCACTACGTCGCGATGATCGGCGACGGCGTCAACGACGCCCGTGCGCTCAAGGGTGCCCAGGTCGGGGTCGCGATGCGCAGCGGGAGCGCGGTCACCCGCGACGTCGCCGACATCGTCCTGGTCGACGACTCGTTCGCCGCTCTCCTGCCCGCCCAGGCCGAGGGCCGCAAGATCATCAACGGCATCGCGATCTCGATGTACGTCTTCCTGGCCCGCGTCGCGACGCAGGGGGTCGTGATCCTCGCGGTCACGATGCTGGGACTGGGATTCCCCTACTCCCCCACCCAGGTCGGACTGACGCTGCTCACCGTCGGTGTGCCCACCCTGTTCCTCACGTTCTGGGCGCGGGCCGACGCACCGGACGAGAACCTGCTCGGCAACCTCGCGCGGTTCGTCGTGCCCGCCGCGGTGATCACCGCGGGGTTCGGCACCGCGGTCTACACCGTGCTCTACCAGGCGGTGCTGAACGGCTTCTCGACCGGCCGCACACCGGAGTCCGTCATCACCGCCTTCGAGGGCTACACCGGCCTGACCTACGGCACCGACACCGACTTCGTCGAGGCCGCGGCGACGATCGGCGCCCAGACCGGCCTCTCGACCTTCGTCACCCTGGCCTCGTTCGGGCTCATCCTGCTCCTCATGCCACCGGCCCGGATCTTCTCGGCGTGGACGGCCCCGACCGGTGACCGCAGGCCCGCCGTGCTGGTCGCCGTCCTCGTCGTGGCGTTCGGGTTCGTGCTGTTCGTGCCGGTGCTGTCGGACTACTTCGGGCTGACGGGCCCGGCCCGGCCGGTGTTCACCACGGTGCTGCCCGCGCTGGTGACCTGGTTCGTGGTGCTGTCACTGGCCTACCGCTTCCGGCTGCTCGACCGCCTCCTCGGCCTCGACGCCCTCCCCCGCCCACAGCGGACACACAGCTAGCTCACCGACGGCTCCCACCCCGGCCGCCCACCCTGGGCGTACCGAGCAGAAGGAGCAGTCGTGAGCGACGAGCAGCCGGCCGGCGGGTCCCGATGGGAGCCGACGGCGGACGACCAGCACTCCACCGACGTCATGGAGCAGGTGCCCCCGGCCGCTCCGCGACCGGGACGCCGCCGACGCGCTGTCGTGGCCGCGGCCGTCGCCGGGCTGCTGCTCGTCGGCGGGGCGGGCGGGTTCGCGATCGGGCAGGCGACCGCCGCCCCGGGCGCGCCGACGTCGGTCCAGCCCGACCGCGACGGCGGGCCCGGCGGGTTCCGCGGCGGGCCGGGCCGCGACGACGACTCCGCCGACCCCGGGACCGGGACCGGGACCGGGACCGGGACCGGGACGTCCACGTGACCGCGCTGCTCGACGCACCCCGGGACGCGATCGACGTCCGGGCCGCCCGGACGGACGCGACGGCCCGCACCGCGGCCGCCGTGCTCGTCGGCGCGAGCCTGCTCGTCGTCACGGGGCTGTGGGCCGCGGGCGGCGGGCCCGCGCTCTCCGGCTGGGCCGACGGCCCGACCTCGCTCGGGCGGCTCACCGGGCTCCTGGCGTCGGACCTGCTGCTGGTGCAGGTCCTGCTGATGGCCCGCATCCCGGTCGTCGAGCGGGCCGTCGGGCAGGACCGCCTCGCCCGGATGCACCGCCTCGCGGGCTTCACGTCGTTCACGCTGATGCTCGCCCACATCGGACTGATCTCGTGGGGCTACGCGGCCGGCGACCTCGCGCAGGTCCCGGGCACGCTCTGGGACCTCACCGTCACCTACCCCGGCATGCTGCTGGCCGCGGCCGGCACGGCCTGCCTGGTCATGGTGGTCGTCACCAGCGTCCGGGCCGCGCGGCGCCGCCTGCGCTACGAGTCGTGGCACCTGCTGCACCTCTACGCCTACCTGGGCGTCGGGCTCGCGCTGCCGCACCAGCTGTGGACCGGCCAGGAGTTCCTGTCCTCGACCGCCGCCACCGTCTACTGGTGGACGCTGTGGGCCGCGGCCGCCGGAGCGATCCTGGTGTTCCGCGTCGGGACGCCGGTGGCGCGGACGCTGCGCCACGACCTGCGCGTCACCTCGGTCGTGCGGGAGGACCACGACGTCGTCTCCGTCTACGTCACCGGCCGCCGGCTCGACCGGCTGCCGGTCCTCGCCGGGCAGTTCCTCACGTGGCGCTTCCTGACCGGGCCCGGCTGGACCCGCGCCCACCCCTACTCGCTCTCCGCCGCTCCCGACGGGCGCAGCCTGCGGATCACCGTCAAGGCGCTCGGCGACGGGAGCGCGCAGGTCGCGGCGCTGCGGCGCGGCACGCGGGTGGTCGTCGAGGGGCCCTACGGGCGGCTCACCGAGCGGCCCCGCACGCGGCGCAGGCTCGCGTTCGTCGGCGCGGGCGTCGGCGTCACGCCGCTGCGGGCGCTCGCCGAGGGCCTGCCCTACGCCCCCGGTGACGCCGTGCTGATCCAGCGCGGCACCGCCCTGTTCGCCCGTGAGTTCGACGTCCTCGCCCACGAGCGCGGCCTGCGGGTGCTGCACCTGCCGGGCCCGCGCCGGGCCCCGGGTTCCTGGCTCTGCTCCGGACCGGTCGACGACCGCACCGCACTGCTCGGCTGGGTGCCCGACATCGCCGAGCGCGACGTCTACGTGTGCGGCCCTGAGGAGTGGACCGCGTCGGTGCGGCGCACGCTCGCCGCGGCCGGGCTGCCCGCCGCGCAGTTGCACGTCGAGACCTTCGCGTGGTGAGCGGCGTGCGACGCGTCAGCGCGTGGTTCCTCAGCACGATCGCGATCGTGACGTTGCTGTTCGGCTACCGGACCTCGACGTCCGGCCCTGACCTCGCCGTGGCCGTCGCGGCGGCCCCGTCGACCACGTCCCCGTCCCCCACGTCCCCGTCCCCCGCGTCCCCGTCCGCGACGTCGTCCGGCACCGTCACCGGCTCGGTGGCGCAGACCCGGTGGGGCCCGGTCCAGGTGCAGCTGACCGTGGCCGACGGCGTGATCACCGCGGTCGACGTCGTGCAGTACCCGCAGGGCAACGACAAGGACCAGCGGATCAACGCCCGTGCGCTGCCGGTGCTGGTGCAGGAGACGCTGGGCGCGCAGAGTGCCGACGTCGACATGGTCAGCGGGGCGACCGTCACCTCCGAGGGCTACCTCGAGTCGCTGCAGAGCGCCATCGACCAGGCGGGCCTGGCGTGATCCGGCACGTCGAGCACGTCATGGGGATGCCGATCAGCGTCGCGCTGCGCGGCCGGCACGCCGCCGACGCCCGTGGGGCCGCGGCCTGGGCCGACGCGCTGAGCGTGCTACGCGGCGCCGACCGGGTCTTCAGCACCTACCGGCCCTGCTCGGTGATCTCCCGGCTCGGACGCGGCGAGATCGCGCTCGCCGACTGCCCGCCGGAGGTCGCCGAGGTGCTCGGGATCGGGGACGCCGCGCGCCGGGCGTCGGACGGGGCGTTCGACGTCCACCGCCCCGACGGCACCCTCGACCCGTCCGGGGTCGTGAAGGGCTGGGCCGCGGAACGCGCGGCGGTGCACCTGGGCGCCCTGCCGGACACCGACTTCTGCCTGTCCGCGGGCGGCGACATCGTCTGTCGCACCCTCGACGCGGACGCCGCGCCGTGGCGGATCGGCGTCGAGGACCCGCACGCCCCGGGCCGGATCGCGGCGGTCGTCCCGTTGCACACCGGCGCCGTCGCCACGTCCGGGGCGGCACGGCGGGGGAACCACATCGTCGACGGGCGCACGGGGCGGCCGCCGGAGGGGATCGCGTCGGTCACGGTCGTCGGCGACTCGTTGACCGTCGTCGACGTCGACGCGACGGCGGCGTTCGCCCTCGGAGCGCAGGGCGAGAGCTGGCTGGCCGGGCGCGGGCACCGGGCCGTGTTCGTCGTGCCGGTCTAGCCCGCCAGGTGCAGGCGGGCCCCGGTGGTCTGCACGACCTCAGGCTTCATCGCGGTGAGCACCATCATCAGGCGGTTCTTCGCGGCCTCGCGGGCACCGGGCTCCGGGTCGAGCGCCGGGCGCAGGCGCCGGAGCGCGTTCATCACATCGAGCTCGCGGTCGGTCGCCTCGTACGCTCCGACGCCGGTGACGTGGGTGTTCATCGGGGCTCCTTCCGATCGGGTGTCTCACGCCCTCCATCGAAGTTACCCACTGCAGCGTTTCGGTAACCACATGCTGTCACCCGATCGTGTGGTCTCCGACGACGGGAGGGCCCTGGTCTACGTTGGTCCGGTGAAGGTGCTCCTCCTGGAAAACATCCACCCGGTCGCGGCCGAGGCGTTCCGCGCCGCGGGCTTCGAGGTCGACGTGCGCTCGGGCTCCCTGAGCGAGGACGAGCTGCTCGACGAGCTGCCGGGAGTGTCCCTGCTCGGGATCCGGTCCAACACGAAGATCACGTCCCGCGTGCTGGAGGCAGGCAAGGACCTGCTGGCCGTGGGGTGCTTCTGCATCGGCACCAACCAGGTCGACCTGGCCGACGCCGCCGAGCGCGGCATCGCGGTCTTCAACGCGCCGTTCTCCAACACGCGCAGCGTCGTCGAGCTGGTCCTCGGCGAGATCCTCACGCTGACGCGCCGGCTGCCGGAGAAGACCCAGCGGATGCACGACGGCGTGTGGGACAAGTCGGCCAAGGGCAGCCACGAGGTCCGCGGCCGGACGCTGGGCATCGTCGGCTACGGCAACATCGGCACGCAGCTCTCGAACGTCGCGGAGGCCGTCGGGCTGCGGGTGATCTTCTACGACACCGCCGACCGCCTGGCCCACGGCAACGCCCGCCGCGTCCCCTCGCTCGACGCCCTGCTCGCCCAGGCCGACATCGTGAGCCTGCACGTCGACGGCAGGCCCGGCAACGCCGGCCTCTTCGGCGCCGACCAGTTCGCGAAGATGAAGCCGGGCTCGGTGTTCATCAACGCCTCGCGCGGGATGGTCGTCGACGACGCCGTGCTGCGCGAGCACATCCTGTCCGGCCACCTCTCGGGCGCGGCGATCGACGTCTTCCCGATCGAGCCCAAGGCCCAGGGCGACGCCTTCGAGTCACCGCTGCGCGGCCTCGACAACGTCATCCTCACCCCGCACGTCGGTGGCTCGACGCAGGAGGCGCAGGAGGAGATCGGCCACTTCGTCTCCACCAAGCTGATCGGCTTCGCCGCGGCCGGCGCCACCGCCCTGTCCGTCAACCTCCCACAGGTCGCCCCGCCGACGCCGGCCGGCGCGTTCCGGATGGGCTACCTGCACACCAGTCGCCCCGGTGTCCTCGCCGGCATCAACCAGCTGCTCGCCGACACCGGCGTCAACGTCATCGGGCAATCGCTGTCGACGAGCGGGGAGCAGGGTTACGTCGTCACCGACACCGACGCCGTGGTGCCCGAGGCCGCCCTGTCCGACCTGCTCCGGTCGCCGCAGACCATCTGGCTGAGGTCCTGGCGACCGTAAGCGCCGAGTGACGGGTGTAACACGTTCCGCAGTCGGGGCGAAGGCCGGTCGTACGCGCTCCCGCCGTGCGTCGTCCCGCGCGCGCGGAGTGCGTCGCTCCCCGAACTCGACGTAGAGGAACCATGCGCCCCCGTACCTTCACCGTGTCCCTCGTCGCGGCCGCCGCCGTGATGCTCCCGCTCGCCGGCGTGGCGATCGCCCAGCCCGGCGACCGCGACTGCGCGGACTTCTCCTCCCAGGAGGAGGCCCAGGCCGCCCTGCTCCCGGGCGACCCCGAGCGCCTCGACGCCAACGGCAACGGCCAGGCCTGCGAGAACTACGACTACGGCTCGGCCACCCCGGCGGAGACCACCGACCCGGTCGACGAGCAGCCCGAGGAGACCGCCGCGCCCACCACCGCACCGGTGGAGGCCGACGACTCCCAGGTCGCCGTCGTGCCCCGCGGCGGGGTCGACACCGGTGACGGCACCTCCGGCTCCGAGCCCGCCCCGTTCCTGATCGGCGGGGTGCTCGTGGTCGGTGCGGTCGCTGCGGCCGCGCGGCGCCGCGCGCACACCGCCCGCTGAGCGTGCGTCTCCGACCCCGCCACCTGGTGGCGGGCGCAGCTGCTGCGCTCCTGCTGGCCGGCTGCGGCACCCCGCAGCCGGCCACCCCCGCGCCCGCGCCCGCGGCCGCACCGGCCGCCACCCCCGCACCGGCGGAGGGCCCGACGGTGCTGACCGAGTCCCGCCCGGAGCGCGTGATCATCCCGGCCCTGGGCGTCGACAGCGCGATGATGGACCTCGGCCTGCAACCCGACGGCACGATGGAGGTCCCACCCGACGGCACCACCGCCGGCTGGTACTCGCTGTCGCCCACCCCCGGCGAGCTCGGCCCTGCGGTGCTCGCCGCCCACGTCGACTGGAAGGGCGAGCCGGGCGTCTTCTACCGCCTGCGCGACACCGAACCCGGCGACGAGGTCCGGGTGCGGCGCGAGGACGGCACCACCGCCGTCTTCACCGTCGGCCGGGTCGAGCAGTACGCCAAGGACAGCTTCCCCACCGACGCCGTCTACGGCGACGTCGACGCCGCGGAGCTGCGCATGATCACCTGCGGCGGGGAGTTCGACGACGGGACGGGGAACTACGAGGACAACATCGTGGTCTACGCCCGGCTCACCGGCGCGGCCTGAGACGGCGCCGAGGGATCAGGGCACCAGCCCGTGCTCCCACGCCCACACGGCGATCTCCACCCGGTTGCGGACCACGAGCTTGCTCCGAACGGTCGTGATGTGCGTCCTGACGGCGGAGGTGCTCACGTGGAGCACCTCCACGACCTTGCAGTTCGTGCGCCCACGGGCCACCGCGCGCGCCACGTCGAGCTCTCGGCGCGACGACGGCCGTCCCGCCGCTCCCGGACGGGCGAGAACCGCATCGGGGGCGCATCATGCGCGAGCCTCGCGGCCGACACCCTGCGATGCGGCGTGCTCGTCGTCGACCCACTCCAGCAGGTCACCGGGCTGACAGTCGAGCACCCGACACATGGCCTCCAGCGTGCTGAAGCGCACCGCCTTCGCGCGGCCGTTCTTCAGCACGGCCACGTTCGCCGGGGTGAGTCCGATCCGCTCGGCGAACTCGCCCACGCTCATCTTCCGCTTCGCCAGCTCGACGTCGATGCGCACGACGATGGCCATCAGATGACCGCCTCCATGTCGACCCGCAGCGTCGTCGCCTGCCGCAGCAGCGCCCGCATGACGACCATCAGCAACCCCACGGCCGCTCCGACGAGAACGAGCACCAGGTGCAGTGCGGCCAGGCCGGGGGCGTCGTCGAGCTCGGCGACGACGTAGACGGGCACCGCCGCACACAGCAGCAGCACCCACCCGGCGACGATCGCCCGGACGATCGCGTCCACCCACGGCAGCGCCCCGTCGCTGAAGATGCTGTCGCGGGCGACCATCGACAGCAGCTTCCCCGTGCAGACGATGACCACCTGCACGCACAACAGGCCCAGCAGGGTGACCGCCAGCATCGCCCAGCCCGGCCGCGACAGGTCGAAGGACTCCCCCGAACTCAGCTCGACCCACCCCTGGTACACCACGGCACCCTGGCCGACCGTCACGACGAGCAGCAGCAGTCCGAGCAGAACTCCCAGCGGCACCACGGCCCGACGTGTCGTCATAGGGCGAGTATCGATGTAATTCTATCGACTGTCAATCGTTCGAGACACGGCGGCGCGCCCCGGCCCGGAGGCACATCCCGTGGCACGGGCCCGATGCTCGGCGGGCCGACCTCACCAGGTGCGCCCAGACACTCCGTCCGCAACGATGTCGCGGCACATCCCGTGGCACACCGGCGGCCGAGCCGCTGATCACGACGAGTAACCGCGGCCGGGCCCGGCTCGTGCGCCGCGCGATCAATCTAGGACTGATCACCGAGGAAACCCGCGCGCGAGTGCAACGTCTCGACCGCGACCGACGACAGGAGAATGTCCGATTCGTCGTCAGTGAGGTCAGTGTGGGCATAGGCAAGGTCGTGCTGGGAGCTGTGGCGGTGCTGCTCGTGATGGGGGCCTGCAACGACGCAGGAAAGGACGGGCCCGCGCTTCCCGCCGAGGCGTCGACGGCATCAGGGATCGACCAGGAGACCGGCCTCGGCGGATCGGCTGCCGACGTCGCACCGGCGTCGACGTCCGGGGTGGGCTCGTCGGCAGTCGCCGACGACGAGACCGGTGTCGTCGCGTCAGTCATCGACGGCGACACCCTCTCCTTGACCGATGGCCGAACCGTGCGGTTGCTGGGCATCGACTCCTGCGAGACCGTCACCCACTCCGGGCGGCAGGCCCGGGCCGACGCCCAGAGGCTGTTGCGTGTGGGGCAGACCGTCAGCCTGCGCTCGGAACGAGGAGTCGACCGCGACATCTACTACCGCCACCTCCGCTACGTCTCGCTGCCCGACGGACGGGACTACGGGCAGGCGATGATCGGCTTCGAACACACGGGGATCTACGAGGGTGGAGACGCCTCCACGGCCTACACCGCGCAGCTGCGTCGCCTCGACGACGGGCCGCGGGAGTGCAGGTTCCTGACGCCGACCACGAGCGCAGCGCCGACCACCACCACTGCGCGGCCGACACCCCAGGCCGATCCGGTCCCGGCGCCGAGACCCGCCCCTCGGTACTCACCCGAGCCGGCTCCACCTGCACCTGCACCCGCGCCCGCACCCAGCCAGTCGACCGGCTCGAACTGCCATCCCAGCTACACACCCTGCGTGCCGGACGGACCGGACCTCGACTGCGGCGACATCCGAAAGCTGGTGATCGTCACCGGGCCGGACGAGTTCAGGCTCGACGGCGACGACAACGACGGGCGAGGGTGCGAGAGCTACGGCTGAACGAGCAGGCGGGCGAGGGCAAAGCCGCCGGCGGGCTCAGCGTCCCGTCGACTTTCGCCGGTCGCAACGGAGACAACTCATGGCCTGCGACGCGGACCTGGCGTTGAACCGACGGATTCGCGTGTCAGCGAACCGGAGGCTCGCCTGGCGAGCTCGTACAGGTCGCCAGCACGCCGCGACGCTGCAGTCTCGAACCGTCAAGCCCACAGCGTCACCAGCTGGTCGGTGGTCATGCCGTACAGGTCGCCGATCGTGTTGTCGCTGGAGCCTTCGGACCCGGACTCCGGATGAAGCAGACCAGCCGAGTACGCGGTCGCGACATCCTGAATCGCGGCCAGTGACTTCGGGCCGATGTTGCGGATGTTCAGCAAGGCCGACTCCGGGGTCACCACAACCTCGTCGACGGTGCGGAAGCCAGGAGCTGCTCGACCGTCGCAGAGGTGCGCGGGTTCCGCTTCTCCGCGATCTCGTGCAGGAACCGGTCGAGGGTGCGCTTCGCCTCGCGCTTGGCATCCGGGCCAGGCGGGATGATCGCCACCAGGTCGTGCCGCTTCCCCGTCACCGGTCGACGCCGGCGTACGCACGCACCCTCAGAGCACCGCTACGGAGAGTGCCGATGTTGCCTCTCGCGCGGGCCTTGCCGACCGCCGGACGCCCTGCCATGACGCCAGTTGTCCCGCGGTTCGCGGCACATCCCCTGGCACGACTGTCGCAGAGACGATCTTGCCAGCAGAGAAACTGCTGGTCAGACCTGGAGCCGGAGGTCGGGATCGAACCGACGACCTTTCGCTTACAAGACGTCCGCTCGATGACTGACAGGGCATCTACCTGCGCCGATGTTCGGCGAACGAGCCTCGTCGGATGCGTCCAAGCACTCCGTTCGCAACGGTTTCGCGGCACATCCCGTGGCACAGATGCCCCTCAGACGTTGCTCACGACGAGTGACTGTCGGGCTCAACCCGGCAAGGGCTGCCACGGACGTCCGGCCCAGGGGGCGACCACAGAAACGCTACTGCGGCAGCTGCAACATCTTGGCCCCGACCGACGACAGGAAGGTGTCCGGTTCGTCGTCAGTGAGGTCAGTGTGGGAATAGGCAAGTTCGTGGTGGGCGGCTTGGCGGTCCTGCTCATAGTGGGTGCCTGCAACAACGCAGATGAGAGCGAGAGCAGTCAGAGCCCCGTCGCCTCCGAAGCATCGGCCGACGACGCATCCGGCGGCGGTGGATCAGCGACCGGCGACCAACCGACCTCGACGTCCGGAGTCGGCTCCTCGAGCGTCGCAGAGGACGCGATCGGCGTCGTCGCCTCCGTCGTCGACGGCGACACCCTTGCCTTGGCCGACGGCCGGGTCGTGCGCGTGCTGGGCATCGACTCCTGCGAGCTCATCACTCATTCCGGTTTGGAGGCGCGCTCGGACGCTCAGCAGCTGCTCCGTGTGGGACAGACCGTGTCGCTGCGTGGAGAGCTTGGGGTCGATCGCGACGTCTATCGACGCCACCTGCGCTACGTCACAACCCCCGACGGACGGGACTTCGGGAGCGCGATGATCGGGTTCGAGCACACCGGCGTCTATGAAGGCGGCGATGCGTCCGCGGCGTACACCGCGCAGATGAGACGCCTCGACGACGGCCCACGGGACTGCACCTTCCTTCCACCAGCCACGAGCACGGCGCCAACCGCCACCGTCGCGCGGCCCATCCCGCCTGCTGACCCTGCTCCAGCACCCCGGCCGGCGCCCCGCACCGCACCTGAAGCGGCCCCCGTGCCGGAGCCCCGAGAGCCGGACGATGCGAACTGCCACCCCAGCTACACACCGTGCGTACCGGATGGACCGGATCTCGATTGCGGGGACATTCGGAAGCTGGTGATCGTGACCGGGCCGGACGAGTTCAGGCTCGACGGCGACGACAACGACGGACGTGGCTGCGAGAGCTACGGATAGGACGACGGTGAGCAATAGTCAAGACCTGTGGATGAAGATCTTTAGGCGGCTTCCGGTTGGTGGTGGTCGTCGGGTCGTTCGACGAGCTTGCCGTTGACGAACAGGGCGCCGGCGCGGACGAGCGCGACCAGGTGTGGGCCGTTCACGGCGCGCCAGCGGTCCTGGGCGGCCTCGATGAGCTTGAACGCCATCGCCAGCCCGGCTGCCCGCGAGCCGGGACCGCGAGTGATCTTCGTGCGGTGCCGGACGGTGGCGAAGGTCGACTCGATGGGGTTCGTGGTGCGCAGGTGGATCCAGTGCTCGGCGGGGAAGTCGTAGACCGCGAGCAGCACCTCGACATCGTCGGTGATCTTCGCGACCGCCTTCGGGAATTTCGCCCCGTAGGCGGCCTCGAATGCTTTCACGGCGTCGAGGGCGTGGCGGCGGTCTTCGGCGTTCCAGATCTCCGCGAGTGCCTTCTTCGCCCCCGGGTGCGCGGATTTCGGGAGGGCGCCGAGCACGTTGGCGATCTTGTGGAACCAGCAGCGCTGCTCGCGGGTCGCGGGGAACACCTCGCGCAGCGCGGCCCAGAACCCCAGCGCGCCGTCTCCGACCGCGAGGACCGGGGCGCGCATCCCTCGCCGGGCGGCATCGCGCAGCAGGTCCGCCCAGGACTCGGTCGACTCGCGGTAGCCATCGGCCAGCGCGACGAGCTCCTTGCGCCCGTCAGCACGGACGCCGATCAGCACGAGCAGGCACAGCTTGTGTTCTTCGAGGCGGATGTTGACGTGGATCCCGTCGGCCCACAGGTAGACGTAGTCGGCTCTGGACAGGTCGCGGGCGGCGAAGGTGCGCTGTTCGGCCTTCCAGGTCTCGGTCAGCTTCGTGATCACCGGCGCCGAGAGCCCGGCGGTCGAGCCGAGGAACTGGCCCAGGGCGGGCACGAAGTCGCTGGTCGAGAGCCCGTGCAGGTAGAGCAGCGGCAGCACTTCGGTGATCTTCGGGGTCTTGCGGCACCAGGGCGGCAGGATCGCCGAGGAGAACCGCGCCCGCTCCCCGGTCTGCGGGTCGGTGCGCCGGTCGTTCACCCGCGGCACGGTCACCTCGACCGCGCCGGCGCTGGTGAGCACCTCGCGGGGCTGGTGGGTGCCGTTGCGCACGACCAGCCGGCGGCCGTGCTCGTCGCGCTCGCCGACGTGGCGGGCAATGTAGTCGTCGACCTCGGCCTGCAGAGCCTCGGCGAGCATCCGGCGGGCGCCCTCGCGGACCAGCTCGTCGATCAGCGAGCCGCCGTCCCGGTGGGGTTCATCTGCGTCGGCAGCTCCAGGAACTACGGTGAGCACGGGTCGTACCCTTCCGACCGGCGTTGGCGCGCCGATCTTGCTTGATGGCCTCAAGATCACCGGAAGGGTACGGCCCCTCCGGTCATCCACAGGTTTCAAGCATTGCTCGACGACGGTCCCGGGACAGACGAGTAGGTCAGACGGGGTCAACCGAGCCGTCGCAGTCGGCGCTCCGGGCGTGGCCCTGGTCTCCGGAGTGACTCGCGCCGTAGCATCGCAAGGCCGCGCTTCCCTCACGGTCGACCAAGCATCAAAGCGTCGACGTGAGGGGTGCCCTGTGGGCAGTAACAGCCGCTACGACCGAACCGCGAAGGTCACGGGCCTCGAGGCCGACGAGGCTCGAGCTCTGCACGTGATCGCCGACCTGCTCGACGACTACCCGGGGATCGACGCACCGGTCATCGCGCGCCGGCTGGGCGAGATCCTGCGCTGCACCGCGATCGAACTGAACGCCGGGCGCGACGTGCCCATTGGGATCCGTCGAGCCGTCCGCCACCTCGCTGACGCGGTGAGGGTCGAGATGCAACCCCCGCGTAGGGACTCACGCCGCTTTGGTCGGGGTGATGGCGAGGGTGGCCGCCGGCGTTGTCCCAGTTGGCGAAAGTCACGTCGGTCGAGCCGTGGATCGCCTCGCTATCCAGCCGTACCCGGTGCCGTCCTTCTATACGACACCACAGCTCGCTCTCGATACGAACGACGTCACCCATTCACCAATCGGTAGCGGTTCAGGAGTGAATCCACTACCTCGCATTGTCGACCCTTTTCCAACCGCTCCCGTCCGGATAGATGACGCAGACACCGGCAGCGCCGAGATAAGCCAACAGGTCAGCGCGTGGCCGGGACGGCACAAGGACGGCGTGCGTCGTCGCATCAGCGAAGCGACCGTAGTCGAGCAACTGTCCGACTGCTTGGCGGAGGTGATCACGGGTGACACTGCTCTTAGCTTCAACGAGTTCCCGTGTTGTGCAATCCCAAATGTCGCTATAGATCGGGCGCGATTCGCCGGGGGGCAGCACGCGCAGGCGGCCAACGCTATGACCTATAGCCTGCAGATAGTCGCAGTAGCGGCCGACTAGCTTGGCTTCGCTGAGTTCGGCTTCGTAGGGCTCGCGGTCTGGGCTGACATAGGCGCGTTCGGTGTGCTGCTCCGCGATAGGGACAGTCTCGACCTGGGCCGAGAGTCTTGGCGTGAACGGCAATGGGGGCAGGTCGACGTTGACTTCATTGAGCGGTCGCAATTTGAACACCACAACTTGCCGAATGACATCGGGGTTGCTTGTTTCGTGTGCGTCTGTGAAGTAGAAGTCGACTAGTTCGAACTCTCCCACATACGTGACTAGTCCGCGAGACCCTCGAAAGCATTCGAGAGTTCGACCCTTGTCATGATGCGTAACGATCGCGCTGTTCATCCCCGCGAGTGTTTGATCTCCTCGCTGACCGGCGCCGTAATAGTGAAATAGCTGGTCAGCACCCCAACCGTCGTAGTAGCCATGCCTGTGCCCCGTCTTGGGGTCCGTGAAGAAGCAGACCGTCTTGGATGCGTTCGATGGTGCGATACCCCCTTGCGTCGAACATCCGTAGCGCCGGTGCAGCTCGACTCGCGTCAACTGCTCTCCTGGCTTCAGTCCATCGAGCACCCCACGACCCCCTTCTCGTTCCGATGAGGTATCGAAATTCCCACATGTTCGTCGCCGACCGATTCGCGCTTCGTCGCATCGGGGAGTCCCCGTATCTGATGCCCACGTATCGCTCATCAAGACGTCAGTCCAAGCGAGAACGAAGCTACGAATGAGACTGGGACAGAAGGTCGCCTAGTCCCCTTGTGAAAATTAGGCGTCGCGCCCAGTCTGCCACCTAAGCACTTGTCCTCGAATCAATCGGACATCGACTTCGGAGATCACTGCCGAAGCCGCGGCGAGTCTCGAATAGCGGTTCGAGTCCGCCCAGGCTAAATCAATATTTATGCGCCTACCGGACACCTGCGGCCAACCCTGAACGCTCAGCGAGCGTCCGTCAACAAAGATCACAATCCCGCTGCATTCTTCGTACATTGCTACTCGACTCTCCCTGGACTCGCAGCGCAGAACGAAACCCCAGCCGTCAAGCCGCTCCTTTCTAATCCCCATTATAGAGGCACCCACCGTGAAACGTCTAGTGCGCTTGGGGACGAGCGCCTGCAGGGAGCGGGACACCTGTAGCGCAGAAGCGGCGCCATGCGGAAAGCCAGGTGTTTCCAACTCATCTCGCTGCTGCCGCTCTTCGGCGTGCTTCTTGGCCAGGTCAGCCTTTACTGCTGCGGCGATTCTTGCCCTTCGCGCAGACTCCTGCGCCTCCTTCCGCGAGCATTCCAGACACAGAAAACGTCGGGAAACGATCGAGCTATGCAAACCGCAGCACCCGTTACCGCACTCGGCGCAATACCCGAGTGCCGGAATCCCACAATTTGTCCCGGCACAGGGGATACTTGGAAACGCTGCAGGATCAACTGGGATCTTGTAGAAGGTGCCACAAGAGTCATAGACCGGCGCAGGCAGGCCGTAGACGTGCCTCATGCCAATCAAGACATCGGACAGACATTCGACTAACTCAGGCGATATACGCCGAGTAGACGAACCGCCACATTGGGGGCAGACCGCACGACCCATGGCAGTGATCACCCTCTGCTAGAAGAGCCGGACCACGAACGATGTCGCAGCGTGTGCATGAATTGTTACTGACCCGATTCGCTGGTGGTGATCACCTAATGTTGGCCCGGGTTCATCCCTGCAGGGCAGGCAATTTGGCGTGTAGGCCATTCTAGGTTCCGAATGCAGGGACTGTCACTGTCCGACTGCTGATCGAGGAACCGTTTCCTGTGGCTGTGGCCTGCAGGCTGTGGCCTTGGCTACCGTCTGCGGAGACTGTCGGCGGGATTGACCCGCCCGGCATGGGGCAGGGGCCGGACCAGCGTTCGGTGCCGTCAAGGACTACCGCGCACCGCTCGCCTGGCGATCCGGGCCCCTCGGTCGTGAGATTGACACGCAAGGTTGTGGGCGAGACCCAGTCTGCGGCTATTGAGAGCGAGCCTGAGGTCTCGACAGCAGGTTCGGGCTCGGAGGCTTGCGGGGTCAACGGGCGAGGTGCTCTTTGCCTGGCATTTGCGATGAACAGGTTCACGGTGAGCGCGTCCCGCGAGAAGGCGAATGTCGTTGCGAGGTCGACCGTGAGGAAGGTTAGTTCGCCGATCGCGGCATAGCGAGTGAGCAGCTTCCGAGCGGACAGTAGACCGTTGATCGCTCGGTCCATCGCGGTGGCCGACACGGTGCGGCTCAGGACGTCGATCACGAGCTCCGGATGCTCAAGCGCGCACGTCGCAAGTCCCGCGACGGCACGAAGGGTGGACGCTACATCAGCGTCCTCGGGAACCGCTGCCTGCACACATCCGGCCAGCAGTGCGAGCATCACGGCAGCAGTCGAACTCGTGCCGAGCTCCCTTTCCAGTAGCCGCATCAGGATTCCCCAGGCCGCTGCATCGGGGGACACGGTTCCGACGATGCGGGCGGGTATGGGTTGTCCGTCAAAGCGATCCTGCGCGAAGCCGATGTGCACCGACTGTCCCGGGGCGAGCAGGTACGTGCGGTCGCGTGCGTCCGCGTCAATCGCGAGCCGGCCGAGCACCACGGTCAGGAGGTCCGGTGCCCAGGACTCAGCGGCCGTACCGGTGATCGTCTCGTAGGCCCAACTCGGCCGTACCGGTGAGGTGACCACCAGTCCGGTTCCTCGATTGTTCGTGATCTTCACAACGCCGATGTCGGCATCGGCGGGATCGGCCCCGACACAGACGAGCATCGGAGCGTTCGGGCCCTCCACGAAGTTCGCAGTCAGCCAGCGGGGTCTGGGCGCCTGACATTCCGGTGGGTCGAACCGTAGGCCGGCGAGGCGCCCGATCTCGGCGGTGAGGTCGTCGAGGCGGTCGGACACCCAGGACTTCCAGCTCAGGTGATCGACCCCGGTGACGATGGCGGTCATCCGGTCGGGGCTCAGCTCGGCCAGGCGTAGCCGCGTCGGAGTCATCGTTGGGCCGGCTGCGGGGTCGGCGGTGAAAGCATCGCCGTCCCCGTCGTCGTCGAGTAGGTACACGACCTGGTTCGCGGGCAGCGGGGCATCGAATCGGTAGGTGAAGGTGAGTGGCGCGGTTGGCTGTCCGGTCGAGAGGGTGAGGCGCGCGGACGCGAGAACCTCAAGTCCAGGAACCTGCGGGGGTGGGGCCGGCGAGGTCATCAGCTCACCACCGGTCGGCCCGGCAGCACCGGCGGGGAACGACACGGACCATCGGTCATCGACCGGCAACGTCACTGCAGCTCCGGATGGCACGGCGGTGATTGGGCGGTTCGTCGGCTCGTCGACCTGCGCACAACCTGAGAGCGCGAGTACTGCGGCAATGACAAGTGCCGAAGCAACGACCCAGGCCGGGCGGCGGTGCATCACGACCGGATGTCGTACTTCGGTCCGATCCCGTTACCCCAGGACCTTGGCGTCGAGGACGCACCGACCTAGACGACACAGGAGATGGCAGCCGAGAGCGAGGCGGCTAGCCGCCGTGCACGGACGGCGTATCCTGCCGCCTTGGGCAAACCCGCGCACACGCACGAATCGGAAGGCTCGAAGGTCGAGGCGCTTGCCAAGTCGCTCGACCTGACCCTATCGGATATGTAACGCCAAGGCCGATGTGGCCGACCTACGGCAGGTGGCATCTCTTGAAAGCCTCAAATTCTCGCGGCGGGAGTTTTATGAAGAGCTCAACGGCATGGGTGGGCTTCGGGCTGATAGTTGTGATAGCGATGATGTCAGGCTGCTCAGCGGGGGAGCCTTCAGCTGCCCCAGACAGGCAGCCATCAATCGGCGGAACTACAGTACCTTCTACGGCTGCCGACGCTTCTGCTCAGGACAATGCATTCACATGCCCAATCGACGCGGCGGAGGTCAGCAGTTTACTGGCCATCGATGTGAGTCTGAATCCTGGGGCCCCTAACAGTTGTACGTTCACGAACGAAGTCGGCACGGCGCTAGTTCAGATTCAGCAACTGACGGGAAGCACCTTCGATGCTGTGCGTTCCACAATCTATCCGGAAACTCAGTCCGGATGCAGTACCGTCGAGACTGAGGTTGCTCGCTTCAAAGCAATCCAGGTGGAGTGCAGCACGACCTCGTCGAAAGGGGGGTACGTTCTACGTGAATCGCTCGGACCCTCTCCGTGTAACGTAGCAATTACGACTTTCAGATCAGACCTCCGATCAGGTTCCGATTTGACCGCTACAGCACTGAGGATCGCTGGTGACACAACCTGGTGCTGATCAATTGCCGACAGTAGAGGGACTTACAGAATCTCGGGCTGACCTCTGGCCATCATCCACTCATCCCGATCTTGCTTGGCTAGGCCAGTGCTGCTGATCGGAATGTTCACCATCGAATCATGGATCGTGGCTGTCCTGGTGGACTGATCGTGAGCGGCGTCTCCGGCGAATGGCGATGCTGCGCGGAAGGCGACTGCTGATCCCACCTCGTGTTGCCTGCGTAAAGCGCGCTCAGACTCGGCAGATCGGTCGGCTGCCTTCTCAGGTCGTGCGAGTGAGACACCGGTGTCGGTGAGCATGCTCAGGTCTAGCGACCATTGCCGCGCGGATCGACTGGTCCACAGGTCCCCGGCGGCCTGGACGTGGCGGGAGATCTCTGCCTCGGTCATTCCGGTGACGGCGCGCAGGTGGGCAAGGGCGTGGTCGGCGCGGCCGGTGACGTTGGCGTACCCAAGGTGGGTGGATATGTGGCAGTCCGAGCACAGGCAGATCAGCCGGCGCAGCGCCTGCACGGCGGCCCGGGCGTCGTAGGCCCATCGCTCGTGTGCTTCCAGCCGGCGCGCCGTGGAACGGTCTTCTACCGCTCCACACGCTTCGCACCGTTGCCCGGCACGCCGGGTGATCATCCGCCGGATCCGTTCCCAGTCTTGTGGGGAGACGCAGGTGCGGACGTTGGTGAACCAGCACGAGCGCGGCACCATGTCGACGAACAGGCCGGCCCCGAACGAGCGGTCCTCTCCGGGTAGCAGGTCGGGTACCGGCGACAGCGCGGCCCATGGGGCGAGTCCGGCGGTGGGCGGGCTCGGGTCATACCAGCGGCGCGCGGCTGGGTCCCAGCGTGCGCCTAGCGCCTTCGCGGCGTCCTTCTCGGTGAAGGGAACGTCCAGGTAGGTCCGTCCGGGCGGCGACTGCGCTGGCCGGTGGGACGAGTGGTTCTGTTCCATTGACGCCTCCGCGCGGCTCGAACGGCTGCCACATGCAGCGTCGCACGCTGCCCCGACATCGCTGGGGCCGCGGAGCTCCGGCCGCGCCTGCCGGTCTGTCGCAGAGGCTGGTGCGTCGCGTCGGGGCCGGAGCGTTCGGCTGGGGCCCGGCGTTCCCGTGGTCGGGGTACCGGTCGTCACCGGATAGGTCGGTCTGAGCGGTTCCACCGTCGATCGGGCGTGCGTAGCAAGGCTGCGCCGTCGGTGGGGCTGCAAGGCACGGCGGTGGCGGTGGGTGCGAGGCATGCTGTTCGCCTCGGGCCCACCGGCGCCGTCGTGGTCTCGCCTTGCGGCCCCGCCGTCGGTGTGGCATCCCTCTGGGCGCCTGGTCGGCGGTGGAACCGCGACCCCTCACGCTCTCCACGGCCCGTTCGCCGTGCTCGTCGTGGTCGGCTCCACTGGAGCGAGGGTCGGGTCCGGGCGGAGCCCGGGTCGTTCGTGGTTCCGCATCATCAAGGTTTGGCCGATTACTCGGCTCGGCTCATGTCCACGCTGGTCTTGCCGTCACGGGTGGTCCCGGACGTCGACGCGGTGCGGCAGCGGGAGCGTGGGCCGGCTCGGGCGCCGGGCGTTGACCGCCCGCGATGCCGGCGTGGCGCCGCGCTGGTGTGGCCTGACGCTCGGTGAGGGTGTCGCCGATGACCCGACGCGGGTCGCCGGGCGAGCACCGCGCGTAGGTCGTGCTCTGCGTGGCGGCCGGAGCACCGACACCGACAGCATTAGCCCAACGCATCCGAGACAAGGTTTCGCCCTCAATCCGACCCGGTGATCTTGTCGGGAGATATCAGAACTGGCGGCCTTCCACGTGCACTCATTCGCAAGCTGTATCCCCGCTTCAGCCACGGCGACAGGCGTTCACCGATAGGTACACGGACGTAGTCCCGCTTGAATCTTGTAAAGCTTACTACGTAACAACCGTCGGCATGCTCATGTGGCCGAAGCACAAGCCCTGCATCCCGTCCGCGCACGACCACATAGGAGAACTTCGACCCCATCAAGACCTGCGGTGTCTCGATCTGTGCGGACTGAAGTATCTTCGGTTCTGGCGTACTGCTCACAGCACCTCGCTTCGAACCCTCGAGCTGCACCTCAGTTGGGCCCACACCGCGATTCATTGCCGATTCCTGCCCGTAACTCGCCAAGTCAATCAAGACTGTGGTGGCGGACGATTCCCTGGAAATTTCTACTTCGGCCCACGCCTCGCGAGCAGCGTTGAATTCTATGTACGCCTTATCCAGCCAATCGAGCCGTGCGCGGACCGGATCGGACGGGTGAAGGTCATCGCGGCTCTTCTTCCGCAGAAAGTAATCGACCTGGCTTCCGCCGGACGTTGATGGGTGCGGAAAGGCGCCCAACAGCTGATTTGCGCCGAGCAGCTGCTCATCGACGCACCAGGTCAAGGCGTCTAGCGCCGTTGGGCCGAGGGCTATGTAACGGGCAGCCGAACCCAGCACCCTCAAGGTTGGCAAAAAGTCTTTCGAAAAGCACTGGGCAAAGACCGAACTTCGCCGCACCTCGTCAAATGTTCCTGCAAAAGGGTGGCCCCTCCTGAAGGCGGCGTGCGGAATCACGGACGTGCTGTGCAGGGCGCCAGATGATGCACCCCATAGATCCGCCTCGTGTGCAATACCCAGTAGGGCGGCCACGCGGAAGTGTTGTAGTAGCCGAATCAGATTGGGCCGCATTGCCGATCCACCGAACCCAGCAACCTGCTTTACTGATCGCTCTACAGAGTCCCAGTGCTCACCGGACTGGACACGACGGCGAGCCTCGTCGTACGCTAGGCGCAGCTGGTTTGGCCCAGGCGTGATGCCGACCAATATGAGCTTGGCGCCCTGCTCGACGTGCTCGAAAGGGATATAGACGAGTTCATCGTCCTTCTTCGAGTCAATTGTAGTCATACGTCGCTCTAGCGCGCCCGCTCCGTGCGCAGCTATTGCGGCACGAAATGGCGCAATTTCGTCCGGCCGCAACAATTCAAACCTCCTCGCGACAACGCGGTATCTGGGCACAGGAGCGTACCCATCTGGGCGACGCCAACGCAACGACGTATGCCGCTCCTGTCAGCCGCTCCGGCTGATTCAGCGACACAGCCGGTCGATGTTGGCGCGTTTAGGGACTTCGACCAGAACCTTCGGACGGCGTCTTGATCGACCAAGACCCCGACGGCGCTTGTCGAGCCGAGTGCCCTCACCAGGCTTGGCACGTCGCGCGAGCCCCACTACCGCTGTGTGCACAACTCGGTTTTGGTCGGAGCTTGCCGATAGGGTCAGCCCCGGCCGGGAGCGAACACACCGGAGCCGGACGCAGCCTGACGGGAACGAGCCCACTGTGGCAGGACACCTGGGGAGAGCCGACGCGACCCTACGCGTGCAAGCTGGAAGAGCCACTGACGCCGAAGCCCGAGCTTCGAAGCCAGCGCGAGAGGCACATTATGTCTGCTACCGTTCCGGATAATCAATTTTCCGAGATCTTGCTGGATTGCCCGGATTATCTCGGTTCCCGTCGAGTCGACTTCGATAAGCGCACTATTGTTCTGCATGGGTCGATATGACACGCGCGGGATGGTGGCGCTCCATCCTAGTTGTCTTGACAGTTCTAGGCGGGGCGGTGGCACTCTGGATTTCAGTTCCCTCGTTCTATCCCATTCTTACGGACCCGCTATCCGAAGATCCAGCCGTGATAACGCAGCGAGAAGCGATTCGTTCGAGCGCAATCGTTACAACGCGCGCGAGCATTCTTGCGGCACTCGCGGGCCTTGGTGCAGTTATATCTATCGTAATAAATGCGCGGAACTCGCAGATTGCCGCCGAGACCGCCGAAATTTCTGCGAAATCATTGGCTGAGACCAGTCGCTCATTCCGGGCGGCCGAGGTGGACCGTGTACGAGACATCACTCAGCGCGAGCGGCAAGCTGAAGCGACACTCAAGCTTCAAAGCCAGATGGCTACAGATTCTGCACTCGACGCCGCCCATAGGCGGACTACCGACCTCTACGCCAAGTCTGCCGAGATGATCGGCTCAGAGAAGGTCACTGTTCGCCTAGCCGGGCTTTACTCGCTCGAACGCCTTGCCGAGAACTCGCAAGATCAGCGCCGCACGAGCCTGGATGTGCTGTGCGCATACTTGCGAATGAGTGCCCCAACTGGCGACTTCCCTGCCGAGGAAATGTTGGTTAGGCTCGCCGCTCAACGGATAGTTGTACGACATCGCCGTCGCGTGTCCCCGAAGGATTTCTGGGAGCACGATCAGATCGACCTGACCGGCGCGCAACTTGTTGGCGTATCGTTCGCTGGAATCGACTTGAAATTTGCCGATCTCGCAGGAGTTGACCTTCGTGGGTCGTCGTTAGCTGATGCACAGCTTCAATCAGCAAGGCTGTCCGATGCCAATCTTACTGGTGCCAATATGGCCCGAGCTGATCTCTCATATGCGAACCTGGAGAGGGCGAAGCTGGATAGTGCTTCGCTCGAGTACGCAGACCTTTCACGTTCTCGCCTCAACGGTGCATCACTGATTGGCGCAAATCTTCGCTCAGCGCGAATGATCCACGCTCAACTGAACGTGGGAGCCAATCTCTCGGAAGCTATTCTGGGAGGGGCCATCATGACCTACGCTCGCATGTCGAATGCCAACTTGGAAGGAGCCATTCTTGGTGGTGCAATGCTGTCAAGCGCTAAGCTGGGCAACGCTCGGCTGACCAACGCCGACCTCACGAGCGCGAAGCTGCGCGGGACAGTCCTTAATGGAGCTGATCTGACTGGAGCAACACTCGACCGCGCAGACTTGTCGAACGCAGACTTGCGGAATGCAAATTTCAACAGCGTCGATTTATCGCGCTCAGTTGGCCTCACGCTTGATTCCCTCTCGGCACGTCAGCGCTCTCAGGCAAGCCGTCTCCCGCCTCAATAGCTCGGCTAGGGCGCAACAGCCGAACCTACCCTGCGTCGCAATGAATGCCGGAGATGGCCGTCGTACTAGTAGCTGGCTGCCTCGATTCCGCTGTAGGACGGGCGTGTGCAGCAAGACCGTGCCGCCAGTGTGGCATCCCTAAGGCGACCGAGCGTCGACGAAACCTCTCGTCCACCCCCTGTCGCAGCGCTTGTCATTGGGTCTGCTCCGCCGGAGTGAGGGCCGGCGGTTCGGGGGCGAAGCCCCGTGCGGTTGCCCGTGCCTCTCGCAACGCTGACTATGCGGCCGGCTCCTCGCCGGGACCGCTTTCGGGCACCGGCTCAGTCCCGGGCGTGGGTTCGGGTTCGATCGGAGGCGGCGGGGGGTCGGTGGGCGCGACGGGCGGGACCGGCGAGTCGATGGTCGGTGGTGCCGTGGTCGGCGCCTGCGGGGGCTGCTCCGTGGTCGGCACGACCGGATCAGTGGTCGGGGTCGGCTGGGGGTTTTGGATCGGGGGTTGGCCGCTCACGGAGGTGCAGTAGTAGCCGGGGGTGCGGTTGATCGGGGTGCAGTACATGTAGAAGCCGTCGGCATTGGGCGGCGTCGCGGGGTCAGCCGGGAGTGCTGGCGACGGCGTGGATGCCTCGGCGGCGGGCACGCAGCCGGTGAGGAGACCGGTCGCGGCGGCCGCGGACAAGGCGAGCAGGACGCGGCGGATGTGCGGGGGCATTCAGAACCTTCCGGCGATGGTGCGGGTGCCCTCACTCGTCGTCGTCCGGACGTGATCGTTACGCCGGCCGTGATGGTCCTGTTCCCGGCGGGTTGTTGTGGCTGGTCAGCCGGATTCGGCCGGTTCGTCGCGATCTTGGGACTCGGCTGGCTGGGGGTCGACCCTGTCGTCGCTTTGCTCGCTGCCCGGTCGGTCTGGGTCGCAGCCGATACGGAGAAGGCGGGCTCGGATGCCGCTGGTGCTGCGCCCCATCGCCTCGGCGATCTCCTCGATTATCGGGGCGGGGGTGGTGGCGGTGCAGGCGAACCAGGTGTCGCGGAGTTGGGTGTCGAGGTCCTCGGTCCAGGGTTGATGACTGTGGGCTGGCCGCAGCTCGCCCGTCCGGCCCGCGCTGGGCAGGCCGGGTCCGGCGCCGCTGGGGTGGTCGTCGTCGTGCAGGGCGGCGCGTAGCGCGAGCAGCAGTGATCGCGCGGACACCTGGATTGCGCTGAGCTGTACGGCGGGGTCGCCGTTCTCGTCGCCGATGTGCACGCCGATGTAGGCCTGTCCGGCGATGACGGCGAGGTTGAGGAGGCGGGAGGGTGGCTCGGTGATGTCGTCGTCGTTCCAGTCGGCGGCGCTGAGCCAGACATCGCGGATCATGCCCGCGATGCTGGCACGCGGCACTGACACGTTGGGCCCGATTGGTCAAACCTGGGCATGCCGACGCGGGAACGGCGGAACCCGGGGACGGTCAGTAGTCCTGCGCGCTGATCATTGGCCAGCGGTGTCTGCTTGCACGCACGGCGAGGAGGCGATGAGAGCGACGTCCCCGCGGGCATTGACCGTGATCGTCATCCCGAAGTCCGCATCGTCGGCGGCCGCGATGGTCTGGTTCTGCGGTCGCTCGTCTCGGGTGATGCGGTAGCCCTGGGCGACCCAGTGCTCGGCCATCGCGGCGACCAGTTCGGACGTGGGGCGGTCCGCGGGCAGCCCGGCGAGGAAGTAGCTGCGGCCGGGCTGGACCTGGCCGTTGAACTGGCTGCCGTCCGCGCCGGGATCCAGGCAGGGGATGTCGGTGTCCCCGATCAGGGTCAGTTCGGGGGTCGGGGTCAGGAATGTCGCGGCATCGGAGATCAGGCGCTCGACACGATCCACCGCGTAGCTGTAGGTCACGGTCGGCACGGGCGCTCCTGGGGTGTCGGTGCTGGGGCTGAGCGGGTTCTGAATGCCCCCGCAGCCGGCGAGGAGAACGCCGGCAGCGGAGACGGCGATGATTCGGGTGATCGGGTTCATCGGGTGACCTGCTCGTAGTTGCCGGTGGCGATCCGCCCCAGGTTGAGCAGCGATTCGGAGTCGCGGTCCCAGTACTGGCTGTGGGCGTCGGGGCCGAGGCTGCCGTCCTGAGCGCCGAAGACCTGTGCGCCGAACCCGGGATCACTGGGGTTGACCCCGTGGATGAGCCCGGTCCCGCCCGGGCTGGGATCGGGCAGCCCGATCCCGACCTGGAGCTCGCTCGGGCTGATCCCGTACTGGATCGGGTCGTTGTCGATGTGGCCCGACCACACATGATCGGAATCGTGACCCAGCTCCGCGGCGGTGTCGGCGCCGACGCCGGGGCTGCCGATGAACACCAGATCATCGACGGCGAGGCCCTGCTCGCGGGCGCTGTAGCCGACCACGGTGGAACCGTAGCTGTGCCCCAGGACCGTGTTGTGCGACGGCGCCCCCTCATGGGTGGCGCGCAACCCGTCCTGGAACCGGTCGAGGCCCGGCCCGGCCTGGTGGGCGTAGTCGGGGTTGGTGGCGTCGGTGCCATCGGGCGGCAAGTCGATGATGGTCTGGGGGGCGTCGTAGCCCACCCACGTGATCGCCGCGGTACTCGCGGCCGGATCGGCCGCCCGCGCTGCCTCGACCACGGCGTCGGCGCGCATCACGTCCCCGGGTGTGCCGCCCAGGCGGGCCCCGGTACCCGGGACGTAGGTGATGACGTTGTCGGCGGTGTCCGGGTTACCGACCGCGACGATGGCCCGCCCGGTGCCGGTGGTGTCGAGGCCGAGCAGGTAGGCCGGGGGGCCGCTGGTCGCGGTGAGCCGGTGCTCGATCGCGTCGAGCGCGCGGCCCTTCTCCTCGACCGCGGCCAGCGCGGTATCGCGCGTCTCGCCCGGTGGCAGACGCAGGACCGCGTCGCGTTCGTTGGCGACCTGCTCGTGCGCTGCTGACAGGCCGATCCGGTTGGCCCGGTCCCGGTAGACCGCGGGCACCCCGTCCAGCCCGCCGATGCGGGCCGGGTCGGTGGAGAGCAGCTGCTCTCGCTGGGCCGGGTTGAGGCCGGCCCACCAGCGCGCGACCTCGGCCGGGGGAGTCGAGGACGCCGGCACCACCACCGCCGGCGACTTGCCTCCACCAGACCCGGGCGACTGGGTACCGGCCGCGCGCAGCGCGTGGGCGGTCTCGGCGTCGATCCGCGACGCTTCGGCCAAAATCTGAGTCAACTCGGCCGCGAGTTGCTCGCTGCGCTGCTGCAGGGTCGTGATCTGCCACGGCGCGAGCACCGCGCCGGCGATGGCCAGTGGGGTGACGCTCACGGTGCCGTCCGGCCCGATCTCGTGGGTCGGGCCGGCGGCCTGCGCCACCGCGATCGCCCGCCCGCGCACGGTGGCGATCCGATCCGCGTGCGCGGCCAGGACCCGGCCCACCTGCTCCAGGGTGTCCACCCGTCCGCGCCAGGTCTGCACCACACGTCGGCTGTGATCCAGCGCCGC